>VEMX01000012.1 GCA_009711805.1 Balneolaceae bacterium
GGTACGGATTAGGCGGCGAAATTTCCCCGTACGCTGCGTTCAAGTGAAAATTGGGGTACTCAGGGTACCACAGTACCCTTCCGTTCCCATTTCCACTTCGCCTTGCGTACGATTAAATTTCTTGGTCAATAATCCGGGTTAAGAGCAGTAGCCTCGCAAGTCTCTGACTTGTTTTAGGAGGAACAATTGTTGTACGTGCGCCTTCTGCCGTGGGCATCCCTTATGGGTAAACCCATCTCATTTAATGTTAGGGGGCAATACATGGTGCGATGTCCTTTATGCGCCAAAAGCATCTCACAAAGTGACCCCTTCGGGGGCTTCGAGAAGTCAGAGACTTCCCACTCATTTACTTTTCAGTTACCGCTCTGCTGAAGACTGAAAAGATCCGGGGGAAGTCCCAAATCTTATTCCCTCTCGTTTCTACTTTTAAACAACACCGGGCCTGTCATTCAGAATACTATGGCTAAATCAAGTAGATTCGGCTGATTTTTGTATTTCTTGATCATTTTTTTGAATGTGCTTTGGATCATACTCTGCTTGGTTATTCCACATGGTACAGTACAGGCGAATCAGTTTGTTGATGTTATTGTTGATGGCGAGCAGTTTGTGTTTGCCTGCGGTAATTTTCTGCTCGTAATAGTTGTGGTAGCGCGAATAGTTGTTGTTTCTTACAAAATTGCCGATATAGATAAGAAAATAAATCGTAAGACCATTTAAGCAGATGTCGTCTGATATATAAATTGAGATTTAATATTTGAATGAGAGAAGCAACAACCGAACATTCGGATAGTATATACAAAAGCCACCGCCATGTATTGGTGGTAAGTCTGTTTATTATTGCGGCCAGTATGCTGGTGGTGCTTACAACTTTTGCTGTAAATATGCTCACCGCTACCGGCGATTTTAATCACCTGATTGTGAACTGGAGCCAATACAATAATAAGGGAAATGAAGAAATTGTGGCCTTCTTCGAGACCAACCATCCTGATTTTAAACAAGCTTATGAGCAGGTAGTAAGGGAGCGTACTGAAACGGGCAATGTCCTCAATGAGTTAATGAGCAATAAACCAGATGCCGGCCTTATATTCAGGGAATATAACCTGGAGGAAATTCACCCCACCGAAATAACCGGCCTCATCCGTACTTTTGCTTTCTTTGCAGATGAACCGGAAGTGAGAGGGCTCAAAAAATCGTGGGAGACCATTCAACAACTTAATGCGCAAAAAACACAGCTCATAGATTCTCTGTTAACAATTCAACTCTCAAGCCCGGAAGAGGAAATCTCACCCCAACCTATTTACAGTTTGAATCGCCAGCTAAATACCCATATCTATGAGATTATTGAAGGAAATTCCCATGTTTTACTTTTATTAAAACGCTATTCCCTTTGGTTCACCGTGCTGCTGGGCATCTTAATTGTATTAATTGGAGTCATCTTTACTGTTCGGGGAGTAAAACAAATTACCCAACTTAAGACAGCCCTTAGTGAACGGGATTACCTGGCAATGTTTCCTAAGCTAAACCGGTATCCGGTTATTAATGTAAATACAAATGGAGAGCTCGGATATATCAACCCGGCGGCCGATGCTCTTTTTCCCGAGCTTGGATACCAGGGCATGGAGCATCCGTTTTTAAAAGAATTGAAAACCGAGTTTTCAAACTTGAACAAACATACTAATCACACCATCCTTAAAGAGATTAAAATAGATGGCAAATACTATCAACAGGTACTCACTTTTATCTCCAAAGAAAAGGGAATACACCTTCACGCTATTGATATTACAACCATCAAAGAACAACAGAATGAGATTTCCAGATCACTGGAAGAAAAAGATGCTTTGCTGGCTGAGGTACATCATCGGGTAAAGAATAACATGGCGGTAATAGTTGGCCTGCTGGAACTACAGGAAATGCTTGGTGACGATCCCTCCACAGCTCTTTCCGAAAGTAAATCGCGCATAAAATCAATGGCTATCGTACATGAGCTCCTGTATGAGTCGGACCATTTGTCGGGAATAAAGACCGATCAATACCTGCACAAAATGGCACACCACCTTCAGATTTCACTCTCAAGTATTAACAAAGTGGAAGTAATGCAGCATGGCTTTCGGGACGGATTAAATATAAACCAGGCTGTACCCCTTGGGTTGCTTATCAATGAACTGGCTATTTTTATTTGTCAACAACATCAAACCGATGAAAATCCATTTAACGTATTGCTCGGACTCAAAAAAAGGGATGAACTAATCTGTCTACGCATGTCAGTCCCCTTTCCGGATATTCAGAATCCCCTGGGCAGCCATGGCAAACCTACTTTAAGAACCAATTTAATAAAAAGCCTTTTAGAACAAATTGAAGGTGACTTATACTTACCAGAATCAAACACGGAAACATTTACTGTTGAAATTCGATTTCTCCCCTCCAACAAAAAGGGGGCCAGTAATTCGTATTTATAACTTGTTGAACTATGAAATGGATTAAAATTATTATTGCAGGCCTTCTGGCAACCTTGTCGATGGATCTTGTTTCGGGGCCGTTGGCTTTTATCATAGGAAGTGCCCCTACAAACATACATCCGGCAGGAGCTTTTCTGTATAACCTGGGAATAGAGAGTACACTCTTAGCTATGGTACTACACTACTGTTATGGTACTCTCTGGGCATTTGTTTTTGTATATGCATTCAACAAAGACATCTCCGTTAAGCGCGGCGTGCAACTGGCTATTGTACTTTGGATTTTCATGATGTTGGTGTACAGCCCTATTATTGGCTGGGGGTTTTTTGGTGTGGGTAACGCTGAGCTGCTTAACAATACCCATCCGCTGTTTTTGCGATCCACAATCGGTTATTTGTTTATCACTTTCTCGGTACATTTTGTATATGGTACTACCCTGGGTTTTTTGTGCACATGGTTTTTCAAGAGTAACAGCGACAAACAGTTGATGTAAACGTGCTCTAAACCCTTCGGTTCAAATATCCCTCTTGGTGTATTTGAGCAGGAAGCAAAAAAAGTGAAGTTATTTAGTAAGAATACTTTTACTTAGCTCGTCTTTTAACTACAGCTACAATTTTAATAGTTAAAAGGAGTCAAAAAAATGAATCAGCTTAATAAACTTTCTGGTATTGCTCACTGGTTACCCAGACTGTCGCTTGCTGCAATATTTCTCTATCACGGTTTTCCCAAACTCGCTATGTCGGGTGATGTGGCTGCCATGATGGGCATGCCTGTATTTATGGTAATTATGGTTGGTATTGTTGAAGTAGGAGGAGCTTTGTTGTTACTGTGGGGAGGCTTTGGACCAGATTGGGCTACCCGCTTTGCAGGACTTATGTTTACAGCAGTTATGATTGGAGCCATTGTGATGGTTCATGCTCAATACGGCTGGAGCTCAATTAACATGGGAAATAACGGAGGTCGCGGGATGGAGTTTCAGGTTCTGATTATCACCGTATCCCTGTTATATGCCTTTAAAGGAAATGCTATAAGTCAAGAGGCCATAGAAACCGCTGAAGACTAAGTAAGGATACAAGAGAGTAAGACCGAATTCGGCGGTTTTCTTAGCCTAAGGAAGGGCAAGACCCATTGCCCCATAATCAAGTGATTGTGGGGCAATTTTTATATGCTTTCATGTATGGCAATACATACAACTATGCGATCAGAATCAATCGATGCTACCTCAGGCCATTTGGCAACCCTTTGCATATACGGCTCACGGCATCGTGGCTGTGCAAGCTCTCCATATGTACACATCGCACCACAAAGTCACGAATACTGTTATAACTGTCCAGTTCCTCATAAAGCAGCCGTGCAGCATCTTCCACAAATTTCTGATAGGCACCATTCATCTCTGCAAAAGCCTGTTCATCTTCCCTTTTTACCATCACCTGGGTTTCTGTATTAAGGGCATTACGGCAGATGTTAACCAGGTCTTCCACAAAGAACTCATCCTTTAAAGCAACTGTTACATTTGCAACGCTTCGCTGACTATGCGGGATAGCAGCCACCTCTCTGTGTTCCCGGGCGTGTTCAGCTAATTCATATGAACAAGGGCAAGCACTGCTATATTCAAAATCAAGGTGCATAAATTTATAGAACCGGTCATAGTTATCCAGCTTCCCTTCAAAAGACACTTTATAATACTGATATCCCTCTAAATCTGATCTCAGGCTTTTCATCATCATGGGGTAGTTGAAGGTAATACGCAGGTACGCTTCCTGGCTTTTCAGATCCTTCTTATATGCCCGGAGTATGTCCTCCAGCCGATCTAAATGAAAAACCTCTTCTTTATACTTATAAAAGGTTCGCATGATACGGCTCATGTTGATCCCCTTTTTGTCCATCTCAAGGCTTACATAACCATCTATGGAGGCTTCAAGGCTAAGGGCTTCTCCTTCTCGCCTCCTGAATTTGAGAGGCAGCTTAAAATCAGCAATCCCTACCTGCTGTATAGGTACATTAGCTCCTTCAATTAACGATGCCGCACCATTTTGCAGATCTGGCAACGATTCCCGGTAGGCTTCACTCACACTAAAAGTTGGGTCATAAAATCGGCGTACTTCTTTCGATATCATAGGTAATTGAGAGTAAATATATACGAATAATTAAAGTCCACGATAAGGACAATATTCAGCAATGTTTCGTTCGGTTTCGTAGAGCTTAACGGAATAGAGCTTGCCCCCTTGAGTTGATGCTGCTTCTACCTCACCCCTGAGTTGTTCAAAAAAAGCGCGGGCAAGATTTTCAGTGGTGGGCTGAATGCCTTTCAGAAAAGGTACATCAAGGTTCAGGTTCCGGTGGTCACAGGGATCCAGAATTCTTTTTTTGATAATAGACTTGAGTTCGCCGAGATCAATAATAAAGCCGGTTTCCGGGTCTGGTTCTCCCGCTACCGTCACCTTCAACACATAATTATGGCCATGCCAATTGGGGTAGTTACATTTACCAAATGTCTTCCGGTTCCATTCCTCACTTTTATCAGGATTATGAAGCCGGTGGGCAGCGTTAAAATGAGCTTTGCGTGTTATAAAAGTCAATGTAGGTCTGTTTTTTTCGTGGATATACCTAACCGAATATGAATAAGCTCGGTTCCCTAATCAAGGAAAAGTTTTGAGGGATTTAGTTTTTGGGGTTCAGGATTTGGTGATTAAGTAGAAAGGCAGAAGGGAAAAGTAAAAAGGCAATGTCCCCACCTGGGCGCTCCGTATGATCTGGAGGGGGATGACGTCCGTTGATTTAGTACCGACCAGATAATCTGTACAGTAAAATCTTGGAATTTTATTCTTTAACAACGTTGTGATCTATGATTCAAATGAAACTTTATTTTACATCCCGTATAAAATCCTCTCCAGGAACGTCGTTGGCTCGACCTTCGCCCGGAAGATTACTCATTGATGTTGATCCAGGATTTTTCCCGATATCCTCATTCTATTTAAGACCTCCAAGGTTTCCTCATTGGCAGGAGTCGTTTACGAAGCTATCTTAGAAACCTTGGAGGTCTCGAAGTTAAATGTTAATTCAATGCTTTTTTATCTCAGGTTTATTCCCATAAAAAAGAGAGCCCCAATTCCTTGAGGCTCTCCTGTGATCAGCACACCTCACAATAAGTGAGACGTATATGTGAGTAGGACTTATACTCGGTTATTTTATCAAAGTCATCTTGCGTGTCAGCGTTACATTAGCACCTGTTAAGCGGTAAATGTAAATACCACTTGAGAGGTTGGCAGCATCGAAGCTCAGGGTATTTAATCCTGCAGAAAATCGCTCACGGTTGGCCAGCGTGGCTACTTCACGACCTAACAAGTTGTACACCTTCAGTGTTACCTGCTGTGCCTGTGGCAATGTAAAGCTGATTGAAGTAGTTGGGTTAAATGGGTTGGGGTAGTTTTGATTCAACGCAATGGCTGATGGGATACCCGCTTCATCTTCGTTGCTGGTAACTATTTCATCACTTAAATATCCATATTGATCCAGTGCAGTCCAGCCAAGTGCCCAATTATCGTTGCCGAAAGCGCCATAGTAGCTGACATTTGTGAAGAAGTTATCGTCAAGGTTCATAGCTCCAAAACCAGCATTACTACCTGCTGAAGGCCTTGGATCCAACCCACCATCGGTGGCACGGCTGATACCTCGCAGTCCCGGATCTGCAATTGAGTTGGCATTACCCTCATCGGAGATGTAGGTGGCTACAAAGTCCTGCGGGGCTACACTCGCCACATCGTTGTTGCCAATGCCCCACCACAGGTTGTTGTTAAAGACCAGGTCGCCCTGCTCTAACCGCTGGCGGCTGTCTACCTCCGCCCCATCAATATCTTCAATGTTTAACCCTACCCCGGCAAAGTCGGTGAAGATACTGTTGTAGTACTCCCCTCCGGCATTATCACGGATGGCAAACACACGGTCGTTGTTATCTCCTTCGGCTACCGTTGCACCCGCACCAGAACCAATGTAGGTGGCATTGGTAATTACCGGAGTCGAATACGGAGTGCCGGTTTCGTCATCATCCCCCCCGTCATGCTCTCCACCTCGTCCGGCACGGTCGGCTGCCTGGATAGAGAACCAGAACTGTCCCTTGCCCCGGAACCCCTGGTCATAGTCAAAGGCATCATCACCACTGAAGGCATTAATCAGGTACTTGGTGTTTACGGTTCCGCCAAACCACTCATAGCCATCATCAAAGTTGGCAAATACTTCCACATATTCGATGGTGGTTCCTGAACCTACCCCGCCAAGGGTAAGCCCGTTAATCTCGTCTCCGGATACCCCGCTGATGGAAAAACCACCGTGGCGAATCGATACATACCGGATCACGCCGCTGTCGTCGGCATCGTTGTTACCTCCGTAGAGGGCTTCATCGCCACCTTCACCCCCTTCTATCCCTTCAATCTGGTTGTCGGTGGTAGGCTGGTTGGTAGTGGCATTGCCAAGGACAATCAAGCCGCCCCACTGGCCACGATCTTCGTAGGTCAGGTCAGTGGGATCATTTACATCGTCGGCCTCGGCAGTAAAAATAATGGGAGCTGTAGCGGTACCTTCGGCAAAAATTTTGGCATCACGGCGAACAATCAGGGCAGATGCTCCATCACCAGTGGTAATGTTTTCCTGGGCCCGGCCCTTGATTACGGTACCTGGCTCAATGTATAGTTCAGCGCCTGCTTCCACAAAAATTAAACCGTCCAGAATGTATTCGTCTGAAGCCTCCCAGACTGTATTTTTGGATATATCCTCGGTTATGACAATTTGGCCCTGGGCAGGTACCATAAAACCAAGAAGCATCAATAGTATCGATAAGTATTTCATGATTGAGTATTATGTTTTTTTATGTATGATTAGTGATGATTTAAGAACTCTATAGTTTTATAGCTGAACCTTTTGCTTTGGATATACCTGGGTTTATAATTCATATGATATACCCACTTTAAAGGTCGTGCCTCTACTATATTCCTGATAAATAAACTCCTCCCCCCGGTAACTGTACGTTTGAGAAAATTTGGAGTCGAGAATATTGGTTACGCTCAATTTCAGGTTGAAATGCCTGAGAAACTTTTGAGAAGCATTCAGATCTAATTTAGGTTGTGGTCTTTCATATACATCCGGGGTAATTCCGGCACCTACATTCGACAATCTTGGTCCAAACACATTGTAATACAGGCCTATTACGGTTCCACTTCTTGGATTCTGGTAATTCAAATCAGCATTTATTACATAAGGCGATTGCCCCTGAAGATCCCGGATATCCGACTGAGAAGGATTGATAGCCCGCCTTGCTTCCAGCTCACTTTCTGACAATGTGATTTCTGAATTGATTAATGAAAGATTGAACCCGCCGGTAAAATGACGCAATGGTGAAGCGATAAAACCGAGGTTTTTTCGAACTTCAAATTCAACTCCTTTTATCACAGCTTCATCTACATTCTGATATTGCAGGATGGGATTCGAGAGCACCTGCCCGGTAGCATAGGTAAGTTCGATTGGATTTTGCAGATTTTTGTAATATCCACTTATGGCCAGTACTTCCCCCGGTCCCATAAACCATTCCCAGCGGGCATCAAAGTTAGTTATCAATGTGCGTTCCAGGTTTGGATTCCCTCTTAAGGTTTCATCGTTCACAAATTGAATGGTTTCGTATGGAACCAGTTCCCTGAAATTTGGCCGTGCCAGCGTTCGGCTTGCCGATATTCGCAAGTTCATACCCGAAGTAAGTTCATAGATCATATTGGCAGAGGGCAGCCAGTCGTTTTTGTCGAGTTCGGCTGATCTTTGCAGGGTATCAAGGCTGGCCACGTCCATTTCTGTAGTTTCATATCGTAATCCACCTACAAATTTAAGCTTATCTGAAATAGGCAATTCCAGCATTCCATATGCGGCTGCTACAGTCCGGGAGCCGTCATAATTATTTCGCTTCTGGGTACCATCTTGTATAACATTCCCCAGGCGATAGCGGTAATTGGGATTTTGAGGAGAACCGGTAGTATCAATTCTGATAACTCCCAGATAGTTGTTACCAAAGAAAGCGTTGGCATCACCCTGAATTTCATTAAAGAATGTACCATTAACCCGGTAGGTAAATATTCGTTCCCGGAACTTACGATCGGCATTGAGCAGTGCCCCTCCAAATTTGAATTTGGCAGTAAGAGCATCCCACTGGTTGAATGGAATAGAAATATCCAGCTTCATGTTGCTGTTATCATCTTCAAGATCCCTATAGAAGCGGGAAGGGTCTCTCCAATTGGATGAAGAAGGAGTATAAATGGGGTTAGCGTCCGGATACAAAACTCTTGTTACAGAAGTAAAATACCTTAAATCGGGTTCACTTTGCACACTGGATGAATTTGAATACGACCATTTTACGGATGCCTTATTCAATGCTTCTATCACATGATCCCCTCTCAGTTGATAGCTTTTAATAGAACGGTCAATAAAGTGAAGCACCCGGTTTATATATGAGCTTAATGTATCATTGGCTCCAAATTCCTGGGCCCAAATCCCATCCTGGTAGCGCGCGGTACTCTGCTGGTTACGGGAATAGAAATAGTTTCCGCTAATCTTATTGGTAGCTGAAAGTTTGTACTGCAAATCTATCAACAAACCGGAATTCACCTCATGCGTACCTTTGGCATCATCTAACACAAGCTGAGGGTTAAGCTCGGAAGCATTTTCATCAGACAGCCTGTATCGCTCAGTGGCGCCATCCGAGTAATAGCTATAGTTATTTCCGTAAGTATAACTTGCAAGGTACCCAAGCTGACGTCCGAATAGGCTAAGCTGGTTTCCAATAGAAGCAGAGAATCCCTGATTTGTACGACTTTGCCCATCCTGTACCGGCCCCATGTAGTTCCCAAAGCTTTTGGTATACGTATCTAACAGCCGGGCATTTTCTGCAGAGGGATTGGATCGGTATTGCGGGACACTGGTATTGGGATCTGACAAAACATTTGGCACATCCGGGACGCTGCGAAAGCCCAATGCATTTTTCTCATTTCCGGGTACTGCCAGAAAGTTGTTATTCAAATTGGCATTCTGGTTGTAAGAATTTGAATATGAAAATTTGAGCAACAGTTGCTCAGGAAACGACTTCGTTCCTAAATCAACAATCCCCCCGCTAAAATTTCCTGGTTTATCGGGTGTAAATGTTTTTAGAGTGACAATATTATCTAATAGCCCGGCAGGAATCAGATCCATTTGAAAAGATTTCTTATCAGGATCTGAACTGGGAAGTTCCATCCCGTTGAGGTGAGTACTGCTATACCGCCCTCCCAGTCCTCTTACATATACATATTTACCTCCCACTACGGTAGCACCGGTAACTTTACTCATAGCCGATGCAGCATCTCCTGCTCCCGACCGGGACATACTTTCAGAGGAGATAGCATCACTGAAAGCCACCGATTTCTGACGTTGGCGTAACAGGCCGGCTTCGTTATCCAGAATAGCTCCAGCCGTTATAACTACTTCATCCAACTCCTCTGTTTCGGGCTCCATGACTATATCAAGCTGAAGAACCTGACCTGTTTTTACTTCTACATCGGTAATAAGCTGGCGTGCAAAAGATACATAAGTGACTACAAGATTATAGCTACCCGGCCGGAGGTTAGAAATAGTATATCGGCCATCGAGGTCAGAAGAGCCTCCCTTAGAAGGATTGTTTTCTAATACAACATTAACACCTATAAGTGTCTCGCCCGATTCGGCGTCTACGATAGTTCCGGTTATTTTACCGGTGCCTTGCGCATTTGCATTCAGCTTAAAACTGAATATGAGCGCAATGCATACAAATGGAAAGAATATATTTGATTTCACCTGTGCTGATTTGGTTAGTTTTACATTTGTGATTGCAATGCAAAACTACCTCTCAGCCTTTGTGAAACTGTTAAGCAGGGGTTATGCTTATATTAGATGTCTGTTATTGAAGTGTTACTTCCAGCAGCCTGTTGTTACCTAAATGTTAACCGACCCAAGTATGCTAGGTGGAAGGTTCTTCCTCTTTTCCTTCATCCTTTGCCTTATCTTCAGATGAATTTTCCACTTCAGTAGCATCTTCCGCTGATGAATTATTTTCTGTTTCTGCCCCTTCTGCAGTCGGAGATCCATTTTTTTGAGCATCAGCCGATTCCCCGAATATTCCTTCCGGGTATTGTCCATGCGGACGATCACCAAGCAATTCTCGTAAATCATGGTGGTTCAGCACCTCTTTATCCAGAAGGGCCTCGGCAAGTTCTTCGAGTTGCTCTCTGTGCTTCTTCAGCAGATCCAGGGTCCGGTCATGATTGTTCTTTATAATGCTCCGTACTGCTTTATCAATCTGTTCGCTTGTAGTATTGGAGTACTTCTTGTTAAATCCATAGCTGTTTTCGGGATTCTTGGAATCTCTCATCGATATGTACCCCAGCTCTTCGCTCATACCATATTCTGCTACCATGGCATAGGCCATATTGGTAATACGCTCCAGATCATTTTGAGCACCGGTAGATATGCTGCCAAATATTATTTCCTCAGCTACACGCCCGCCTAATAAAGCACATATCTTTTCATTAAGCTCCTCGGTTGTCATCAGGAAGCGATCTTCCAGTGGAGTTTGCAAAGTATAACCTAAGGCGGCTAAGCCTCTGGGCACAATACTCACCTTTAATACGGGATCGGTATGCTTAAGAAACCATCCCACTACGGCATGGCCCGCTTCATGATAAGCCACGATCTTTCGTTCATCCGGGCTTATGAGTTTATTCTTTCGTTCCAGTCCTGCTATTACTTTTTCAATGGAATCCTGGAAATCGGCCATTTCTACCGATTTCTTTCCACGACGAGCAGCCAGCAGGGCCGCTTCGTTACACAGGTTAGCCAATTCGGCTCCGGCAAAACCTGGGGTCTGGGAAGCCAGTACTTTCAGCTCTATCTTATCGGAAAGCTTTAATTTCTTGGTATGAACTTTAAGTACTTCTACACGGCCGTTCAGGTCTGGCTTGTCAATCATGATCTGGCGGTCGAAACGTCCGGGACGCAGGAGCGCAGAATCAAGTACATCGGGCCGGTTGGTAGCTGCCATCAGGATCACACCCTTATCGGAGTTAAAACCATCCATCTCGCTCAACAACTGGTTCAGCGTGTTTTCCCTCTCATCATTCGATCCCATAGCCATACCTCGCCCACGGGTTCGCCCAATTGAATCAATTTCATCAATAAAGATGATGCAGGGGGCTTTTTCTTTGGCTTGCTTAAATAAGTCGCGTACACGAGCTGCACCCACTCCTACAAACATTTCCACAAAGTCGGAACCACTTAAGCTAAAGAATGGCACACTTGCCTCTCCTGCGGTTGCTTTGGCTAAGAGCGTTTTACCGGTACCCGGAGGACCCACCAATAATACGCCTTTAGGAAGTACTCCGCCAAGTCTGGTAAATTTTTGCGGGTTTTTCAGAAACTCTACAACCTCTTCTACTTCTGCTTTGGCTTCTTCAAGCCCGGCAACATCTTCAAAAGTAACCTTTGTTTCCTTCTGTTGATCATAGAGAGATGCTTTATTTTTCCCAATATTGAGGACTTGTTGTCCTGGATTCATTTTGCGGAAAATGAACACCCACAATCCAATGGCGAGTGCAATGGGGATCAACCAAATAAAAACACCGCTAAACCAATCTTCTTCTATATGAACATCATATTCAACATCGTTGGCATCCAGTACCGGACGGATCTCATCGCCCCGAAGCATCGTTGTTTGAAACTTCAGAAAAGCTTCACTGTCAGAATTAAACCCAAAACTGTTGTCATCAGCTGCAGGCCGGTTTACAACTCCATTCTGTACCGCTTTCTGAGTATAGGTACCGGTTACATTGGCTCCATTTGTGATAGTTATTTCCTGAATATATCCTTCTTCAACATACTCAAGGAATTCACTATACTTAATGTCGTTGCCTGGTTCTGGCCCAAAGAATAAAAGCTGAGCTGCAAGAAGTGCAAAGAATAGTAAAAATATTCCCCAGGTTGGGAATTTTGGAGTTTTAACAGACTTATTGTCTGAAGACTTACCGGGTTTCTTATTGTTTGGTTTTTTTTGAGCCATTAAAACAAGCTTAAAATAATTTTCGTGAGTTGGCTACCAACAGAAACGGTGTTGATTCTCTTGGCAACGGTGGCGTTAAGTTAACTAATTATGGGCAAAAAACGTGCCACCAGTTTTTTTATGACATATCATCAAAAGAAATGACGTCGCCCTCGGCAGTTTGCATTTTTAGCCCTTCTTCTTTTGGAACCATGCGCCCTATTACTACAAAGTCATCGAAATGATTCACAAATTCTTCGACTTTTTTTTCGGGGAGAGTGAACATAAGCTCCAGGTCCTCTCCACCATATAGTGCATAACGGTCAACATCTTCTTCCATTTCATCTGCCACCTGCCGGCTTTCGATAGCTATAGGCAAAGTAGCCTGGTAGATATAGGCTCCATGTCCTGATGCTTTACTGATTTCACTCACCTCATTAACAAGTCCTTTGGTAATATCGATCATTGAAGTGGGTACAACACCTTTTTTAGCCAGAGTGTCGATCAAATCCTTTCGGGCTTTTGGCACTAACTGCCGCTGTACTACAAACTGGTAATCAGCCAAATCGGGCTGAATGTTTTCGTCGCCATGTTCTTCCCAGTGTTTCTTTTCCCGCATTAAGATTCTAAGACCAGCCAAAGCTCCACCTAAATCACCGGTAACGCAAATGGCGTCTCCCTCGTTGGCTCCGGAGCGGTAGGTTACTTTATCTTTTTCAACTTTCCCATATACGCTTATACCAACTACCAAATTGGCATGGTTGGCTTTAAGATCTCCACCTGCTATCTCAACCTCATGTTCTTTAGCCGCTGAGTATAAACCCTCGTAAAGCCTTTCGATCATTTCAACCGACATTCGGTTGGGAAGTGCCAGGTTAATCAGTACGGCCTCGGCTTTGCCGTTCATGGCATATATGTCGCTGATGCCCGCCGACAATATCTTATACCCCAAGTGGCGAAAAGGGGTATATACAGGATCAAAATCCACGCCCTCCACATAGGTGTCGGAAGAGAGCAGAGACAGACTATCATCGCCTTCTTCTACTACAGCCGCATCATCTCCTATCGACTGTTTAACCCTTGGGTTTTTATACCCATCAAAAGCAGTGATTTTTTCAATAAGCCCCTTAAGGCCTATTTCCTGTATCGTTTGAAATGATTCTGATTCTGACATAAAGTATTTGAATTGAAAATAAAAAAAGGCACCCACGCAAAACGCAGTTGCCTTTAAAACTAATTAGTGTGCGAGTTAATTTTCGCGTTTGGTAGAATAATTTACTCTAAATGTACCTGCTTGTTTGAGCTCTTCCTGAACTTCCGTAAGCAGTCCAAATGTAGAATTTTCATCTACTCTCAGCGAAACAATCAATCGTTGTTCTTCCAGAAGTTTATCATACATAAGGGTTCTTATTGCCCCGATATCTTCAATAATATCATCGTCAATTTGAACCTTATCTTCCCCTAACTTGCCGTTCTCGAGCCGCTCAGGACCTATGTAGATATAGGAAACAAGGCGCTTCTTTTCTATTTTTTCGATATTTTCAGCCTGTGTAAGATCTACTTTTACCTTTAAGGTTACTTCCCGTAATACCGTTGTAACCATAAAAAAGAAAAGCAGCATAAACACCACATCGGGCATTGCAGAAGTGGGAACCTCCTGCTTAGTTCCAGCTTGTTTTTTCTTAAAATGAGCCATATTCGTTAATCCCTGTCCTGTTCTGCAATTGAAATTCTCTTCGGATAAATATCCTGCACCGCTTCTTGCTGAGCACTTCCTTCTTCGAGCGCCCCGTAAGGCACGCCGTAATTGGCTCGTGCTGCTTCATTTCTTATCTCTCTGTACGCCCCAACCACTTCATCCAGCATATCAATATATACTTTATAAGGTGTCTCCTCTGTGGTTTTCAAAGAAACAATTGCTTTTTGTGGTGTTTCAGAAAGATTTGGATCATTGGTAGGGTTCTTGATGAATTCGATGATTGTAGGCTTTACATCGTTTAGTAAAACCTGGTTATCATTCATCACAATGATACCCTGAGGGTTCACAAGAATCTTCATGAGATTTCGCTCCTTAATGGGAGGCGGTTCTTGAGTAGGATCTAACGGCGGGGGTAACATCAATCCAATTCCCGTATCCACATTAATCGTGGTGGTAACCAGGAAAAAGATCAATAGTAAAAACGCAATATCGGCCATAGATGAGCCATTGATATCTGCGGATTCCCTTTTGCGTTTCTTTAATAACATAGTTTAGGTCCTCTTATATCTTAAAAGTACCGCGCAGCCCGGTCAGAGCAATCGCAACTATCATTATAGCCATCATTACAACTGCTGTAAGTACACCAGATTTTGCAAATTCACCAAGCACAGCATAACTAATTGCAAATATCACAAAAGGAACAGCCATCATGCCGATTCGTTTTGTATCTGATTTACCTTGAGTTAAACTTCGGACTCCGGCAATAACCATTGCCACAACTCCGAGAACAATAAGTATTAATCCAATACCAACACTTAAAGTAACCATATCATGTTCTCCTTATTGTTTGGTTATAGATTAATTATTCTTCGTCAGCGTCTGCAGTTGGAGGTACTAAAGGCTTCCCTTCTCTTAGTAAAATAATTGAATCGATTAGAGTAATAGAACTTTCTTCCATTTCTGCAATCAGACGGTCAATTTTTGATACACAGTAGTTGTATCCAATCTGAAGAATGATACCTGCAATCAAACCACCAGCCGTTGTTAAAAGAGCTACCTTAATACCACCCGCTACAATACTTGGGGAAATATCTGCAGCAGCTTCAATATTATCAAAGGCGGCGATCATACCTACAACCGTTCCAAGGAATCCAAAGAGCGGCGCAATTGCAATAAACAACGAAAGCCATACAAGTCCTCGTTCCAGAAAACTCATTTCGATAGAGCCATAGGCTGAAATAGCTTTCTCAGCGGCATCTATACCTTCATCGGCTCTCATAAGTCCTGCCTGAAAAACAGAGGCGATGGGGCCTTTTGTTTGGGCACAGAGTTCTTCAGCAGCAGGAATACCGCCATCCTGAAGAGCTTCCTGTACTTCCAAAATGAATTTTCGGGTATTAATGTCTGCAAGGTTGAGGGTAATAATTCTTTCAAGAAAAATGGCTAAACCAAGAATTAATGTGATCAAAACCGGCCACATCCATCCTCCTTCATTTCCCTCATTAAATTTTGCGACAATTACGTTAAAAAACCCTTCGTCAGCAGGGGCTTGTAAAAGAAAAAGAGCAATCGACGAGATCATGTCTACTCCACTAATAGTTTAAGTGTTAAAAAGCTAAGTTTTGTGAAGCGAAAGAATAGGTCATTTTATACTAAATGTCAAAGTATCGGAAACATGAATTTTTTTTTCTCGTATTAATTACATTTTTGCATTTCTTTCTTTTAAGTAACTTAAAATTAACCAGATGTTTTAGAACAGAGCGCTCATAACTAATTTAATAGTATGAATGGTTTTATCATTTTTTAAAGTTCTTCCGTCATAATTCAAATTCATGCGGATTAGATTGCTCACTCTGTAGGATGTATTTAACGACCAAATCAGGTTTGTACCCTCTCCACTTCCATCTGTGAGCTCGTAACTCCCATAGGCCGATGAGTTTCCTGAAAGGCTCGTATTTCTGAGTTCTATTTTCAGTCTTGCCTGCATTTGCTTCCAGAGATAAGCCCGCTGGGTGTTGGATATTTTTACAGTTGTGGCTCGCACTGGCTGTGTGGGAAATCGATCTTCTTTCTTGCTATAGGCAATATCTACCGTTGTACTCCAGGATCGGTTTAGTGTAGCCTCTATCCCCGGAGACACACTAAAAGTATGTATATCAAAATTACGGTTCTGAAGACGATTGCTAATATTTCGGCTAAGGCCGTTTAACACCTCCCCCTTTAGTCTTATCCTTTCGCTGAGGTTGTATGCCCCATGAAGGTACAACAAATCGGTATAGGTACGGATCAGTTCTGTACTGCGTTGATTCATGGATCTGTTTTGCCGGTATCCCACTTTAAGGTCTGCTTTCCCGTAGGTGGGGAGAACATCTAACTCTTTCTCCCAAAATATTCTGCCTTCAATGGTGGAGGTATCATTTCTGAATGTATTCAGCTTCAATAAATACACCTCTTCAAGTTTTTCAGTTGTTGAATTCTCTGTTACATCCACTCTTGAATGCAACACCATTTCAGACCATATGCTCTCACTATTTTTTGTCAGCAACTGAAAGGGGCGTAAGGAGTGTGTCATCCGCACGTTTAAATCTACTACGGGAAACAATTTATCAGAAGGGAGTAACTGCCGGATAAAAGTTCCTTCATTCACACTTACTTCCGGGAAAAACTCATCTACTTGCTGTACCCCATCGGCGTTATTGTCATCCCATACATACTGCCCTATTTCCGGGCCTACCTCTATATAGGTTTCCTGAAATAATGAACGCCTTTGCGTATTAGCCTGGTAAAAGAACTCTCCTTCAACTTCTTTATTAGCGGTTTGGTAGGTAGTGATCGATTTAAGAAGCAGCCCCTTCCGGTTCGAGTTTCCTTCCTGGAGAAACTCATCGGTAAATGTCTTGTCCCTTACCTTAATTTCATTTTGTGTACTGAAATGTGCACCCGGTTTGTAGTTTAACCCATACCTGTATTCCAAAGCTGCAGACTGGTCTTGCAATACATTACCCAAAACACCTTTTTCGACCCTGTAACCAACTCCGGCTTCCAGTTCAAGGTTATTAATTAACAGGCGAGCCCCTGTGCCTACATCATAAAAGGAGAATGAAAACCGTGACAGGGTGTCATCAGCCATATCTTTCTGCAGCCTTTTTTCTTGTTCAAAAGAGATGAAAGGAGTAATTCGGTGGTCTTTTTTTCCAAAATCCTTTGCTATATCTCCCTGCTGACGAAACCAGTTCCCTTTATTAAAGGTCAGGTCGTTTTCGCTCTTAACCCAATCCTGATTATAGATCACATTAAGTACCCCCGGTTCGTTTGAAGAAACCGAGGCTGCTTGCCGGTATCCTATAAAATTATCGTGCTCTACAAAACCAAATTCTCCCCCGATGGATGTTTCTGCGGAGGGGCTAACGCTCACAATAACTTCATTGATGGATTCAGCAGTAGGCTCCTTCCGATTTATATTCCATTTTCGGTCAAATTCTACTTCCCGGCTGCGTTCAAAGAATTGAAACCGCCGGCCGGAATATCTTCTTCGAACCAAACCGTCTATACTTCCAATGGCTGATTTAATTTTGCTGATGCGTATGCCGGAATTATAGGCCATATCTACATTGTCTTCATCATCCAGGGATGAAAAACGGTTTTGATCAAAATCACTCACCGCCCATTCTCCAAAGAGTTCCACCTTATCCGATAATTGATAGCTGCTTTTGAATGCTACCGCCTGCTGTTTTTGGGGAGCCGGTAAATTCCGGAATGGTGCATAGGCTCCCATACCCGGACCTACCCATTCATAAAGCAAACCATTTACGGAACCTCCTGTTCTTTTATAACTCCCCTTGCCTTCCCCTGCGTTTGTGAAACGCACTCTGTATATGGCATCTTCGGAACCGGGTACATGCTTGTATATAGCATAGGTTTCACCATTCAGAGATGTATCGACTCTGGCGTATAGCACGTAGTTTTCTCTTTCTTCCTTATCGGCAATAACGGCACCACTGACCTGAGCCTCTTCCAGGTTGTCCCCTACCGTTTCGAGCAAGTTAACATCATCCTGACTAAGTGTTTGCTGTGAAAGCAAATCATTACCATCGGCCTGGCGGATTACGGTAGCCCCTATTTTCAACTTTCCATCTAAAAATTCTTCTGTACCCTCAGCGGCTACCAAAGTACGGTTGAAGTTCTGATCTACATATTCATACTCAACTACAATTCGGCTTTCATCCTTGATGAGCGTATTACTTGTAAAGGTCAATTCCCCTAAGCCATAATCTATGATATAGTCATTTTCGGCGCCCCGCTTTAACAGTTGCCCATTCAGGTATACACTTTCAGTTCCGGCCAGGATAATTACAAACTTTTCGTTGTCTCTGCCGGTAAGGCGATATGGTCCTTGCACCCCTTCACTTCCGTTAATAGAAATAGATTTATACGTTCCTCTTACAGCAGACACCGCTCCACTGTAATATCCACCCGAAGACCGAACCGTACCTTTTGCTCCCTGAAGCCTTCGGTTAAGGCGGGCGAATGTATTTTGCTCCAAACTAATATCTACATCCCCCATTGCTACCGAAGCGAAAGGAGCCTGTAGCTGGATTAATACCCGGTCAAATTCTTTGAGGTTTTGGGTGGTTCCATCTGGTTGTATGGGAATACTTTGATCAGTCAGGGATGCATTAATATCAATTTTCTCGGTAAGCTTACCATTCAGCTCAAAGTTTAAGCCACTTTCCAAAGCAAAATCCTGATTAGTCCCAACAATAATCCCCCGGCTTAAACTGCCTGACTGGGTTAAATCAGAATCCCTAAAAGCAGAGGACTGCCGGTTATTTGAGAGTGTCTCTGCCAGTGAGTCTTGATTTGCAAATAAAGCCGTATCCAAAACCAGGGGCTTCCTCCGCTGAGAAGTTCGGCTAAAGACCAATGGAAGTATTTCGTACTCTGCCGTCAATGAATCTATGCCATACCTGGAGAGATAGGATCCAGGGATTTCCAAAGAAACTGTCCCCTGTATTCTATCCAGTTTCCACCATTCTGCAGGCAGTAAATGGTTGTTGGCCGTTAACTTAATTGAAGACTCAATAACCCATTCATCAAGAAAATAGGAAGTGTCGTTTTTGACCGGACTGAAGGTTTTCTTCACCTTTACTACAGCCTGAGCCTGAATCTCCGTGCTTCTCATCAAAACTATTACCGCAATCAGCATTGCGGGTAGCAGATACCTGAATACGGTTAACAGCCCCTCTCTATCACAAACGAGTGTACGATCAGATGACAGATGTGGATAAGCCGTATTCAGAATAATCACATTTTGTTTAAGTGTGATTAAGGCTAAAGCTTTCCCAGCAAAGGGTCAATGCTTAGCGGGAATTAAACTTTCGAAGCCCACGGTCTAAGAAAGCAACAAATTCTTCTTCCGGAGTCCAGCCCAGCAGTTGCTCAATTACTTTTCCACTCACCGGATCAACAATGGCGTATGTAGGAAGAGCTACATTCCCTGTGAGTTTAAACTGGAACTGCTGGTTTTCCTGGGCATTGGCCCCGCCGTCAGTATATAATTTTACCAATACCATTTCATCGAATTTGGCTTTCACCTCTTCAAGAGGAAATATATTGGTTTCCATCTGGCGGCAGTTGGTGCAGGTATAACCGGTGAAATCAATAAATACAGCTTTGCCCTCACTTTTAGCTATCTCGCGCGAAACTTCATAGTCATCCGACCATCCTTCATCATTACTGTCGCTTGATGCTCCCCCCATTGCTGCAATGGAAGCAACTACACTTACATCAGTAGCTTGTTTGGGAGGTAGAAATGAATCCCATACTCCCAGGTTTGATCCCAATAATCCCGGAATTAAATAAAAGCTAAACAACAGAAATGGAATAGATATCAAGAGTCTTCCGGTACTAATACTTTCGGGCTTTTGTTCATGCTTGAGGCTATATATCCCAATCAAATACAAAGTGGTGAGAATGAAAATGGCAATCCATGTTGAGATAGCAAACGGGCGGGAAACAAGCCCCCACTCCCACACCAAGTCAACATTAGAAATAAACTTAACAGCGGCGGCCAATTCAATAAAACCCAGCAATACTTTCACAATATTCATCCATGATCCGCTTTTGGGCAGAGCCTCCATCCATTGCGGAAACATAGCAAAAATAACAAAGGGACTGGCAAATGCCGCTGAGAAACCAACCATACCAATAATGGGATAAAACCATTCGCCCCCGGTTGTAGCTGCAAACACCCCACCCACAAAAGGCGCCGTACATGAAAATGAAACCGCACTAATAGTCAGAGCCATGAACAGTATGCCCGCAATCCCACCGCTTTCATTACTCTTTCGGTTTAACCAATTGGTGAGTTGGTGCGGAAGCTGAAGCTCATACATCCCTAATAAACTGAATGCAAACCCAACCAATACGGCTGCAATAAAAAGGTTTACCCAGGGATTGGAAGCGAAATTCTGAGCTCCGGATACTCCAAAGACAGCTGCCAGCAAAATTCCCAATACGGTAAAAGTGACCACAATGCTCACCCCAAATAAGAGGGCATTAAATATTCCCTTTTTTTGATCCGTATTCTTTGAAAAGTACGATACGGTAAGCGGGATCATCGGGAACACACAAGGTGTAAGTAAAGCGGCAAAGCCTGCTAACAGTGCTATCCATATAAAAGAAAAGATCCCCTCCTCAGCCATACCGGCCTCTTCATAAGCTGCTGAAGACTCCTCACTTTCAGCTGAACTTCCGGCTTCGGTACCCTTTGCCGGGCTTTCTGCTACTCCCGTAACCGTAACGGAGGCTATAATTGATTTGCTTTTGGGAGGCAGACACATCCGGTCATCGCATACCTGGTAGTATACTTCCACATCAAGGTTTTGCTTACCCTGTTTATCTACTTTAACAGCCGCGGGTATACTAAAAGTGGCAAAACTGCTGTGCCACCCCAACTCGGCGTCAAAATTGGGATCGTATTCAATATCCGCATCCGATTCTTTAGTTTCACCTGAAATAATAAAATTGCCGGACTTGGCCGAAAATTCGGTAGGAAAGGGCCCAGCGTCTTCTGCATTTAGAATAGAATATAAATGCCAGTCGCCTTCAATAGAAGCATTCACTTTAATCGTAAAAACTTCACCGGCCTTTACTTCTTCAGGGATACTGCTTATTTCAAATTTAACGGGGTCAAGAATCTGTGCCTGCAAAAAAAATGGGGATAACATCAATATGATGATCCCCATAATAACGGTCTTAAATATTTTCATCTGAATTTTATCATTTCTGAGTTACTCCTTCATTCAACGCTGAATAATAAGCCAGATTGTTGTAGCATCAAATTTTCAGAGATAACAATTCTGTAACATTTTGTTTTCAGCATTGAGTTTCACGATACATGTAACCCAAAAATTAATTTAGCTGTTACTCAGCTTTTATAACCCAGATCTTAATCTGCGGATTCAGCTCGCCAACCAGGTCGATAGTAGCGGTATACTCGCCAAGAGCTTTCACATCCTGATCTAAAGAAATATCTCTTTTGTCTACAAGAATACCCTTTTCTTCCAAAGCTTCAGCAACATCCACATTTGTTACGGTACCGTGAATCTTGTCATCTTCACCTGTTGTAACTGCTATAGTAACCGAAGTAATTTCGAGTTGCTTTGCCAGCTCTTTTGCTTCTTTAACAGTGAGTTCAGCCTGTATCGCAGCTTGTTTCTTCAGCCGCTCGAGTTCTTCGATAGCTCCTTTTGTTGCCAATACTGCTTTCCCCTGCGGGATCAGGTAGTTTCTTCCGTAGCCATCTTTCACGTCTACGAGTTCACCAGCTTCCCCTAATTTTTCTACGTCTTCTCTTAGAATAACTTTCATGTACTTATATCTGTTAAATTATCGAAGGTTGTCTGCTACATACGGAATCAAGCTTAGGAAACGAGCTCGCTTAATAGCGGTCGTTAACTGTCGCTGATGCTTGGCGCTGGTTCCAGTGACACGACGAGGAAGAATTTTTCCCTGGTCGTTGGTAAATCGTTTCAGCATATCCGTGTCTTTGTAATCAATGTATTCTAAACCCGCACGGCTAAACTTACATTGCTTTACCTTGCGTTGGTTTTTCTTTGGGTGTGATGGGTTCTTAATCATAACTTAAATTCTTTTTTGATAGTTGGCTTATTCGTCTTCGTCTTTTTCTTCTTCAACTGCGAAGATATCAGGCACTGCATTCTTTTGCTGCAGTTCGCGGTGGCGCAACATTTTAGCATCGTATTTCAGGGTAAGATAACGGAGAATATCGTCATCAATTTTTAAAGCCCTTTCGATCGGTGCTATTGCTTCGCCGAGCGCTGTGAAATACATATTCACATAATAACCGCTGCCCTTATTGTCGATTTCATATTCGAACTTGCGCAAGCCCCACTCATCAACTTCTTCGATTTCGCCGCCGTGCTTTTTGACAAGGTCGTTAACTTTTTCAACGGCAACTTTAAACTGTTCTTCTTCCAGAACAGGATTTATGATATACGTTAACTCGTAAAAATTTTTGCTCATTATACTATCTGTATGTCTTTGGGTGTTTCCAAGGATGAAAACAGTCGTTCAGGCACTTTGCTCGAACAACAGAAGAACCAAAGATAAGGGTTTTTTACAGTACAATCCAACTATCCTGCACCATTAAAATTTGAATCTATATAATCCTTGATCATATTTACCTATGGTACATTTAGGCTTCATACTTATTGGGATCATTATTATAAATACCTGTCCGGATTTACTGAGTTGACGACCACATTCAAAAAATTAATAGTATCTGGAAAACAGATTTCCGAATCACTTCCGAATCACTTCCGAATCGCTTCCGAATCGCTTCCGAATCGCTTCCGAATCACTTCCGAATCACTTCCGAATCACTTCCGAATCACTTCCGAATCGCTTCCGAATCGCTTCCGAATCGCTTCTTTATTACTGTTTGTCTATATTTAAATAATATTTTCTTTTTCTCGTTTTACCAGTGGTAATCAAAAAATCTCTCTCAACTAATTCAGTCAGATCTTTTCTGAGAGTTCTCACCGAAACATCTGGAAAATGATCTTTTATATCAGATGTTTGAAAAGAACCTTTCTTAGCAAAATCAAGTATCTTTTTTTGACGTAGGTTAAGTATATCTGAGCTAACAGAAATTTGAGAAGTTTCTGACATAGATTTTTGATTGAAGGTAACGACAAATGAGTGGCCTTTATCTTGCAACTTGAGTTCGGGTAAATTTGCTTCTTTCAAATATTTTTGAATTCGAGATATACCTGTACCAAATATTTCAATAAGACCTGCACGATAAAATACATTGGCCAAAAGCTCATTCCGCTTAATAGACGGATGCTTATCCAACAATTCTTCAACACTTAAACCTTCAGGTAATCCACCCGGACTAAAAATGCTAAGGTGATCTGGAAAAATTTTAACCTGCACCTCCGCCCCTTGGCGATGATAATCCCGATGAATAACAGCATTTACTATTCCCTCTCGGAATGCCGGTAGTGGGTACTTCCATTTTTCTTTCCGGGTAAATTTCCTATCAGAAATCTCATAACCATGTTGCATGTGAGATTTTAGGATCTCTTCAGCTCTCCGAATTTGATGGAATAAATGGCTATTAGCAGTCTTATCATCAACTACCCTATCATCAGCAATAAATACACCAATCCTTATTTTCGCTGAGGAAAATATACGCTGTGGCTCTTCTCCAAAGAGTAAGATAGCTGCATTTGTTAATGCATCATTCTGTATAAGATTTGTCTGCCTTAAAATAGCTTCGGGTTCATTGGGATCAACCTCTGCATTAATCCGGCCCGCTTCTTGTCCTGCTTTAACAAAGCGCTTGATTTCTGTTTTATCTAATTCTTCAATTGATACCCCATTACAAATCTGACTATCCCAAGGTACATTATTAAGCATTTTGACCCTCAGTTGATCTTGGCTCATTCTTTGGGTTGTATTTCCAACACGTAAATAATAGCTCCCTTTGAAAGGAACAGGATTGGGGGCTTTAGGTACTTTTATTTCAATAAATGCTTTATTATCCCAAGTATGGGTAACAATATTTGGTTGAACACCTAAACCACTTATAATCTTATTGGCAATATTTTGCTGTTGCTCATCGGTAAGAGGTGTTTCCTTTACTTTCCCATTATCTCTGACAGGTAAATACAATGAGCCGCCATCTGTATTAAGAAAAGCACATAAAGTTTTCAGACCACGATCATTGAACGTCTCTTTTCGTTCTATCATTTGATTTTCTTCTAATGTAAACGGATCTAATACTGACATATTTATAACCTTAAAAACAATAGCTCTCAATAAATGAAGAATCCAATACCCACACGAATCAACATAGAGCCAAAACAATTGTAAGTTATAAAAAACAAAATAACAGAAATTAGTTTAGATGCTTATTTGATCACCAAATAAAAGTTAGTATACATTGAGAGTTACCTGGCTGAATTCACAGCCATACTTATGCATACCAGATCAAACCAACATATCCCTGTATGCCATCAGGGTATTAATACATTAGTAACAGCACCAAGATTTCCGTAGGAATTCAGCAACTCCATCAAACCGGAAGCAGGCAGAATAGGCTCTATGCCATAATACAAGGTAAGTATGGCAAGTATGATAATGGTCCCTTTATATAAAAGGGTTGGATTGAACAACTCTACTGGTTTGTGTTCTTCGCGGAAATACAAGTATACCATCACCCGCAGATAGTAATACACACTGGCCGCACTTGCTAATACACCAATTACGGCAAGAGTAACCATCTCTGCATTGATGGCAGCAGCAAACACATAGTACTTTCCTGCAAAACCAACTAACGGAGGGATACCCGCTAAAGAAAATAGAAAAATGGATAAGGCAATTCCCATCACCGGTTTCTTAAAACCAAGACCGGCCAGGTTTTGAACCTCGCTGAAATCCATGCCTTTGTTACGCTCGTAATAAGCTATCACGCCAAAAGCACCAATATTCATGATGGTGTAGGCAAACATATAAAAAAGTACGGCCGAATATCCTTCTGGCGTTCCGGCTGCCAGTCCAACAAGCGCATAGCCTGCGTGGGCAATACTTGAATAAGCCAGCATTCTCTTCAGGTTATCCTGTACAAGCGCAATGATATTACCAAACACCATAGTTAGTATAGCGATAACTGAGAATACCATCTGCCAGTTCAACCCTTCCATTACAGGCAGTGCCCTGGACAGCACCATAATCAGAGCCACAAAAGTAGCTGCCTTCGAAGCGGTTGCAAAATAAGCTGTAAGTGTGGTGGGTGTACCCTGATAGACGTCAGGAGTCCACATATGGAATGGTACAGCTGATACTTTAAATAAGAAACCAACCAGCAATAAAGCCGCTCCCGCTAAAAATAACAGATCGGTACTTGCTGCAGCACCAATCGCCGAAATATTGGTCGTTCCCGTTGCTCCGTATATCAGGGCCATTCCATAGAGAAGAAAACCGGTGGAGAACGCTCCCAATAAAAAATATTTAAGTGCGGCTTCAGCCCCGGATTTTTCATCCTTAATGAGCCCTGCCATTACATATAAACAAATAGACATTGTTTCCAAACCGATAAAAAGGGTGATGAGATCGTTGGAACCTGCAAGGCACATCATACCTGTGGTAGCAAAAAGGATAAGGGCGTAAGTTTCCCCGTAGTAGTGATTAATTCCTTTCAGGTAATCTTCTGAAATAAATACACAGAACAGCGTGGCTACAACAATAATTACATTCCCGAAAGCGACTGCGCCTCCATGTACCAGCATGCCTGAAAAGGCCGTATCCAGACCTGTCCCTAACGATTGTATACTAAAGAAGAGTGCTGCCACCAGCGATAGGACCGTAACCCAGAAAGTAGCCGAACTATCCTTCTTCAGTGATTCAATAACTATAACAATGAGTCCCGCCAGTGCGGTGATAACTCCGGGTAAAAAAGCTTGTATGTCGCCTAAATAATCCATTCGCTGTTTTATAAAACGCTTTCTATTGCTTGGGCAAGATCCACATCCTTTTGTGTAACCTTATTTCCGGCATCGTGTGTACTCAATTCGATTTTCACCGTATTGTACACATTATAAATACCGGGATGATGCACTTGCTTTTCAGCTTCCAGACCTAGCCGAACAATAAATCCGAGAGCCTCGCTGAAATTGTTAAATTCAAATTTCTTTTTGATTTTGTCGTCGCCAAGCTCCCAACCATTTAAAAACTCGAGAGCTTCACTAATTTCATCGTGTGAAAGTGGTTGTGCCATCTTAGTTGGTTGATGCTAATTGTGATTCTGCTTCGTCAATATCATATAACTTTGCAGTCCAGTCCGGGAGTTCATCACGACTTGTATTCTTAATAACGGCCATGCTTTTCTCCTCGGATGAACTCAGTAATTCTTGTACCTGAGCTTCAGAGTATTTGGTGAAATCTACCGGGTGTACTCCAATCCAAAACATAAATATCACCATGGGCACCAATAGCCCAATTTCGCGGGCATTCAGGTCTGCAAGGCTATTATTTTCTTCGTTGGTAATAGGACCGAACATTACCCGCTGGAACATCCAGAGCATATATACCGCAGCCAGAATTACTCCGGTAGTTGCTAATATGGCAAAGGCTTTGTTACTGTAAAGCTCAGAAAAGAATGAGCCATTCAATATTAAAAATTCCCCGATAAACCCGTTTAATCCCGGCAGACCAATAGAGGCAAATGTGGCAATCATAAACATTACAGTAAATATCGGAACCTTCTTTGCAATCCCACCAAAGTCTTTAATCATGCGGGTGTGTCGGCGGTCGTAAATCATACCAACAATGAGGAAGAGGGCACCGGTTGAAAGACCGTGATTAATCATCTGCAGGATAGCACCCTGCACCGCTACCGCGTTAAAAGCAAATATGCCCAATACTACAAAACCAAGGTGACTCACCGAAGAGTACGCAACCAGTTTTTTTACATCTTTCTGTACCATCGCCACCAGGGCACCATATATAATACCGATGACCGCCAGTGTTGCCATCCATGGAGCAAACTCCATAAAAGCATTTGGGAATATGGGCAAACAAACACGGATCAGTCCGTAGGTTCCCATCTTAAGCATGATGGCAGCCAGTACAACAGATCCTGCCGTTGGTGCCTCGGTATGGGCATAAGGCAGCCAGGTATGAAATGGGAAAAGCGGCACTTTAATACAAAAAGCCAGGGCAAAAGCCAGGAATAAATAGGTTTGCTGTTCCAAACCTATCTGATACAGATTACTGGATAAAAACCTCCAGTCGGTAGTAAAGTTGACTCCATTCATTACTGCACCAGCATCATATCCTACATAGATAAGGCCAACGAGCATAATGAGCGACCCTACAAGGGTATAAATAAAGAACTTTATAGTAGCTCTGATTCTGTCGGCTCCTCCCCATATTCCAATCAGGAAGTACATGGGAATGAGTGAAAGCTCAAAGAACACATAAAAAACCATCAGGTCAAGTGAAGCAAATACCCCCAGCGAAGCTGTCTGAAGCAGCAATAACATAGACAGATAGCCTGCCAGGTGTTTTTTGACTGAATCCCATGAGGATAGAATCACGATAGGCCCCATAAAGGTGGTGAGCATAAAAAGAAGCAGACTAAGACCGTCTAACCCAACCAGGTACTTGATGTCCAGAGATTCCATAATCCGACTACCCTCGCTTAGGTATTGAGCGGTACCAGACCCGGCTACATTAAAATTAAAAAGGAGTGGGAGCGATAAAATGAACGTAAGAGACGTCACGATAAGTGCAATCCATTTCCTGGAATTCTCATTCTTCAACATTAGAATTAAGGGAATTCCCAACAGGGGTAAATAAATGGTGATATTTAAAAGTGCTTCCATCAACTAATTAGTGACAATTACATTACCATTAAATAAAGAATAACAATTACGCCGATCACAAAGGCCAGCGCATAACTTGATACAACTCCGGTTTGTACATATCGGAATAAACTTCCAAAGAGTTTTACGGTGCCGGCAGTGGCATTTACAAATCCGTCTACCACTTTCATATCAAACACTGCAAGAACTTTGTCGGATACTCTTACAATCGGTCGAACAATCAGCCCTTCATACACTTCATCCAGATTGTATTTATCTTTCCAAAGATCGTAGAGACCTCCAAACCGTTTGGCTATAGCCGCATCCGATTCCTGCTGCTGATTGTTGTTGTACATTCGGAATGCCACGACAACACCCAGAACTGCAATCACAATAGATGTGGCCATAAGCCCCCATTCTACCGCATGTGATAAAGTAAGCTCTACATCGGCGGTAACATGATGCAGCCAGTTATGAAGCAGATTGACATGGGCTTCTTCGTGAGTAAATGTTTCTACTATGAAATTCGGTACTCCTAAAAATCCACCTACCGTAGCGGCTCCCGCCAGTGTCCAAAGCGGTATTGTCATGGTTGCAGGGCTTTCATGCAGATATTTCTCTGCGCCAATAGCTTCTTTAAAGCGTTTACCCAGTTTAAACTCTCCATGAAAAGTTGTAAGAGTGAGCCGGAACATATAAAAAGCCGTAAGGAATGCTGTAATTATGCCCACTCCCCACAGAGCCATATACATATAACTGCCAAACTCACCTGCTCCGGCATTGGCTGCCATTGCGAGAACTTCATCCTTGGAAAAGAAACCTGCCAGCGGAGGGATACCGGCAATGGCTATGGTTGAAATCAGAAATGTCTTATAGGTAGAGGGCATATACTTCCTAAGCCCTCCCATATTCCGCATATCCTGCGGGTCGAAGTGAACGTCCTTGCCTTCATGCTCCAGTTCGTGCTCTACGTGGTGCATGGTGTGAATCACAGAACCAGAACCGAGGAATAAACAAGCTTTAAAGAATGCGTGAGTCACCACATGGAACATAGCTGCTGTAAAGCCTCCCGCCCCCAGCGCCAGGAACATATACCCCAGCTGTGAAACGGTTGAGTAGGCCAGCACACTTTTAATATCGTTTTGGGTAATTGCTATGGTTGCGGCTACTATAGCGGTTAACGCCCCTATCACAGCTACCACCAGCATCACTTCCGGGGACAACACATACATGGGCGACATTCTCGAAATCAGGTAAATTCCGGAGGTTACCATAGTTGCGGCGTGAATAAGAGCCGACACCGGGGTAGGACCAGCCATCGCATCCGGCAGCCATACAAACAGCGGAATCTGAGCCGACTTACCGGTTGCCCCTACAAACATCAGCAAACCAATAGCCACAATATATTCTTCAGAAAAGGCTTCGAGGTTACCAAGAATAGCATCAAAATTCAGACTTCCAACGGTCTGGAATACCATAAACATCGCAATCAGGAAAGCAAAGTCGCCCACCCGATTGTATATAAAAGCTTTTTTAGCTGCATCCGACTTGGCCATATCGGTGTACCAGAAGCCAATCAACAGGTATGAACAAACGCCCACCCCTTCCCAGCCGAGGAAAAGCAATAACAGGTTATTCCCCAATACCAGGTTCAGCATTGCAAAGATGAACAGGTTCAGGTAAGCAAAAAACTTCCAATACCCTTCATCATCGGCCATATACCCCATTGAGTACAGATGAATCAAGAAACCAACCCCGGTAACAACCAGGGTCATCATAATAGAAAGCTGGTCGATGCGGTAGGCTATGTCTACGCTGAAGCTGCCCGCCTCTATCCAGGTAAAGAGTTTAAATACTACTGCCTCTGAACCTGCATTCATATTCATGAAAAAATAGACAGCAATAACGAAAGGAATAAAAACGGCTGTATTGGCTATAATGCCAATAAGCTGTTTTTTAGTTCTAAAGCTTTCTACAAACAGACCGATAATCCCATTTATGAGAAAACCAGCCAATGGAAGAGCAATAATGAGTGACAACAACGCCGTAGCGGATTCCATTAAATATGTTAGTTTTAATTTTTACCAGATACCGCAACTATTCACGGCTCTAAAATGGTTGGCAAAGATACAAAAAACTAAAGGAAGGTAAAGACTGTTTTGCCGTATTTTTATGGATTCTTAATAAATCCCGTTTACAATATTTTATGAGAAAGATGAATTGTTATTGAGTTCCATTTTTGAAAGCCACCGGCAAATATTATTTTATCGCACTTGAAAAAATTTTAAACCTATTCAAAGCAAATATTCGTGAGTTCAAAATCATTATTTCGAAAACTTCGTCTGTTATTAGCCCCCATCTTTGTATTAATAGCTTCTGGAGTTGCATTTGCAGCTGAAGGAGGCTCCGGTCATGGAATATCAGGAGCTGAATTAGGGCTTCTGTGGGTTATTCCATTTGCGGGAATACTACTCTCTATTGCCATTTTCCCTCTCGTAGCAGAGGATTTCTGGCATCATCATTTTGGAAAAATATCCGCTTTTTGGGGTATTTTACTCATTATTCCCTTAGTTATTAAGTTTGGCTTTAGTGCAGCTTTGTATGAAGTACTTCACGTTTACTTACTGGAATACATTCCTTTCATCATCCTGCTGTTTGCACTCTTCACCATTTCAGGTGGTGTCCGAATTAAAGGATATTTGCAGGGCACCCCGGCTGTTAACACCGCTATTTTATTGATTGGTACCTTACTGGCCAGCTGGATGGGAACAACAGGAGCAGCAATGCTGCTTATCCGCCCTTTGCTGCGTGCCAATGCCTGGAGAAAGAAAAAAGCGCATATCGTCATTTTCTTCATTTTCCTGGTAGCTAACGTTGGTGGATCTCTCACTCCTCTGGGTGATCCTCCCTTATTCCTTGGATTCCTTCAGGGAGTGAGTTTCTTCTGGACCACATCACACTTGTTTGTGGAAATGAGTTTTGTAGTAGTCATCCTGCTTATCCTTTATTATTTCTGGGATATGGCCATGTTTAAGAAAGAAGAAGGTCATCCCCCAACCAGTGAAGGCAGTGAGCCCCTGGGAATTGAAGGTGGATTTAACCTCTTACTGTTAGGAGGTGTCATTGGAGCCGTATTGTTCTCCGGTCTGGTAAAAATGGGAGATTTTGCGGTATACCACGTACATGTCCACTATGAAAACCTGATCCGGGACCTTAGTTTACTGGGACTCTCTTGGTTGAGCTGGCATTTTACCTCAAAAGAAAGTCGGGCTGCCAACGGTTTTAACTGGTTTCCTATTCAGGAAGTAGGGAAACTTTTTGCCGGGATTTTTGTCACTATTATTGCTCCTATTGCAATGTTAAAAGCTGCACAAACCGGCCAGGGAGCTCTGCAATTTGTGAATGACGCTGTGTTTACCGCAGGCGAACCAAACAACACTATGTTCTTCTGGATTACGGGTATGCTCTCAGCATTCCTCGATAATGCCCCCACTTACCTGGTCTTCTTTAATGCAGCCGGCGGTAATGCTCAGGCCTTGATGTATGAAATGACCCAAACACTGGTTGCTATTTCAGCGGGTTCGGTTTTCTTTGGGGCACTTACGTATATTGGAAACGCACCAAACTTTATGGTAAAATCTATTGCCGAACAAGATGGTGTGAATATGCCCAGCTTTGGAGGCTATATGTTGTGGTCGTTCGGAATACTTATTCCGGTGTATATACTGGTCACACTCATTTTTATTTAACCGAATGAATATTTCATATCGACTTATAATGTTTAAAGGAGCAGTTATACTGCTCCTTTTTTTTGGCCTCTGGCAAAACACACATGCCCGCCAGGCAACGGTCACAGATACGGTTAGCTATGCCTTTCTGCCCGCCCTGTCCTACAATACCGATATTGGTTTTCTGGCGGGTGGAATTATGGATCGCTACCAATTTAAAGAAGGAGTACGTCCATTCTATTCTTATATGAGCACGGCCGCCATTGCCTCTACCAAAGGGTTAATATCCGCCCAATTATTTATTGATCGGCCTGAGGTATTTAATTCGAACTTCAGGGTCAGCTCAGAAACATATTTCTCGCGTTTTCTTCAGGATCAATACTACGGCATCGGAAATTATGGAAAGCTGGATAATCCTCCCGAGAATAAACCAGATTACTATATGTTCCAGTCTTTTTCTGCCGGACAAACCTTCAGCCTCCGCGCACCTATATGGTATGCTGCGACTAACCATCACCTTGACCTGATTGGCAGTTTAGATGCTGCATATCAAACTCCTTTCGATAATGACTCTACCCACCTGATCACTCTTCAGGCTCCACCTGGCTATAAAGGAGGAGCTACCATCTCGTTAGGCGGTGGACTCATTTGGGATAGCCGTGACAGTGAATTCAGGCCCACTACCGGTAACCGTTTCCGCGTTGAAGGTAAACTGGCCAACAAATTCTACGGCAGTTCCTTTAATTACTTCCTCCTCGAGGCCGAAGCCCGCACCTATACTTCTTTTCATCTGATCCGGAAAATCACTTTTGCCAACCGTATCCTTTTTGAACACTCTTCTGGAGATGCTCCCTATTGGAAACTCCCTTACGCCGGCGGCGAAGAAACCATGCGTGGATATCCTGAAAACCGCTTTATGGATGACAATATGATTGTCTTTAACACTGAACTACGCACATGGCTGTTCAGTCTCCCCAGCATAGACGCTGAATTTGGGGGCACCCTCTTTATCGATATCGGTAATTCATTCTCAAACGGCACTTCTTTTAACCATCTTCTCAAGGACCTGAACTATACCTTTGGATTTGGAGGGACCAGCTCCTTCTTTAATGAAAACTTTATTTTTCGTGGTGATTTCGGTTTTTCTGATGAAGATATGGGCGTCTATTTCACTGCCGGCTATATGTTTTAGCGGGTGCCTTCATTAAGGGGTAAGAATGGTTTGGAAACAACAACACGACTTGCCATTATCGGACCTCTTTTGTTTTCTCCTCACCCTCTCATTCTCGTCTGTCTTTGTGAAGTGCGGCCACTACCTCAATCAGTATTGATATGGTTAGCCCGAATTATTCACGAATGGATGCAAAATAGCGATCTATATACTTGAATATATTACCATTGAATTGCTTTATGTAATAGCCCAATTTTGAGGTACGGATTAGGCGGGTTAGTTGCCATGAAGGCTGATACTGCTGTGTACTCCACCTCACCTAAATCTTTTCCTGGAGGAGAGGATTTATTAGCCAAACAATAGATCGTTTACTCACTTTTTAGATTTTGGAACCTATTGAACAGCTCTCTCCTTGTGCGCCGCAGACGTCCCCAGGGGGGAAGGAGAGGGTTTCCCGAGGGGGTGCCTTCAGCAGGGTAAGGTCCGGGGAAAAGACAATGAGTAATGTTTTCTGTTTCTAAACCTACCGGAAGGATCGGGGCTTCACTGCGAACAAGAAGGGAGATGCAGAACAAAGCTCAATGCCAGGTCTCAAATAAACAAAATGGCCAACATGTGAAAAGGCAGAAGCCCCGGCTCCTTCTCACTTCTGCTTTCTCATTTTTTCATAAATCCTTCATATCAGATACCTATCATAGTAGCTGAATGAATGAATATCCTATGATGAACGCTAAACTGATCCAGAAATTTAATGTACCCGGTCCCAGGTACACCAGCTACCCTACGGTTCCATACTGGGACGAAAACGGAATCTCTGTTCAAGACTGGAAATCTACCCTCCTTCAGTCTTTTGAAGACAACCGGGGTGAGGGTATCAGCATATATATACACCTTCCTTTTTGCGAAAGCCTGTGCACTTTTTGCGGCTGCCATAAAAGAATTACCAAACGGCACGAGGTGGAAGCTCCATACATCCAGACCCTGCTAAAAGAGTGGAAGCTTTACACAGACCTTCTCCCAGCTAAACCTAAAATCAGAGAAATACATCTTGGGGGAGGAACACCTACTTTTTTTGGAGCCGACAATTTAAAAAAGTTGATTAACGGTATTCTGGAACAGGCCGAACTGGCTGAACACGTAGAATTTAGTTTCGAGGGACATCCCAACAATACCACAAGAGAGCATTTACAGGAGCTGTATGACCTGGGCTTCCGAAGAGTTTCTTTTGGAGTTCAGGATTATGATATGGGAGTACAAATTGCGATTAACAGGGTACAACCGTTTGAACAGGTTCAAAAAGTTCACCAATGGGCTAAGGAAATAGGCTATATCTCTGTTAATCATGACCTGGTTTTTGGCCTCCCCCATCAAACCGAAGACAGTGTCAGGAAGACGATTGAAAAGACCAATGAACTAAAACCAGACCGCATTGCCTACTACAGCTATGCACATGTACCCTGGATTAAAGGTGTGGGACAGCGTGGGTTTGATGAGAACGATCTCCCTAAAGATGAAGAGAAACGAGCGTTGTATGAGATCGGAAAATCTATGTTTTATGATAACGGCTATGTGGAAATAGGTATGGACCATTTCGCCCTCCGCAGTGATTCTCTATACAAAGCCATGGAATCAAAAACATTGCACCGCAATTTTATGGGTTATACCACCAGCAACACACGCATGTTAATCGGACTTGGGATGTCATCCATAAGTGACAGCTGGTACGGCTTTGCCCAGAATGAGAAAAAACTGGAAGATTACCAGGCTCAGATAGATACTGGAGAACTTGCCATTTTCCGTGGACATAAACTCAACCAGGAAGATCTGCTTCTTCGCCGGCAAATCCTCAATGTGATGTGTCACTTCGAAACTACTTTTGATGGCAATGATGAGTTGTTTGAGGATATAAAAAATGATCTTTCAGAACTTGAGTCTTGTGGACTGGTTAACATCTCCGGGAATAGTATTACTGTTCCCCGGGAAGGGATTCCTTTCGTCCGCAATATTTGTATGGCCTTCGACCGCAGACTAAAACGCTCTAAACCAGATCGCCACCTCTTTTCCAAAACAGTATAATACCATCTGGGCTTCAAATAACAGATAGTCCTATTCCACCAACATCAGTTTAAACAAAAGGGCTCAGAAGTTTCCTGCACTGGTTTTTTTGTTTTCCCCGCTTGTACGGTTAACAAGGATTCACCAGAACCTGCTAAAAAAATCATCCTCGCAAGCCCCATCAATTCTGCATTCTGATTCTTATATTCCCATTCATCAACAAAACAAATCTATGAGCTTGAGTAAAACTACCCTGGGACCTTTTGAATTATATACCATAGAAACCGGTGATATTAAATTGGACGGAGGAGCCATGTTTGGTGTGGTCCCAAAAACATTATGGTCGAGAGGAATCCCTGCCGATGAGAAAAACCGTATTCCTATGACAATGCGCTGTCTTCTTATTAAATCCAACAATACCGGCAAAATATACCTTGTTGACAATGGAGCAGGAACTAAGTTCAACGAGAAGATGGAAAACATATATCAACTCGATTATTCGGATAAAAACATCCACAAATCGCTTAAGACCCATGGTTTTTCAGAAGAAGATATCAGTGACATTATCTTTACCCATCTCCACTTCGACCACTGTGGAGGAACTACCTATTATGATGAGCAGGGGCATATTCAGTTCACCTTCCCCAACGCAACCTATCATGTAACCAAAACACACTGGAAAAGTGCAACAGATCCTAATGCACGGGAAAAAGCCAGCTTTATCAACGACAATATAGAGCCTCTCTCCGGCTCTGAGGTTCTTCATTTTGTGGATGGAGAACATGAATATGAACCAGGCCTCTCCACCATTCTGGCGAACGGGCATACCATCGGTCAACAGCTTCCAAAAATAGAAGCTGATGGTAAAACACTCATTTTTGTAGCTGATTTACTCCCCACCCATGTTCATGTACCTCTCCCCTGGGTTATGGGGTATGATATGTATCCCGTGCAAACGCTGACCGAAAAAGATGCGTTTTTAAAGCAAGCAGCAGAGAAAGACTGGAAATTATATCTGGAACATGACGTCAAACACGAAGTGATAACAATTACTTATGATGGCAGAAAGTTTAAAGTTAAAGACTTTCTGAAACTTTCTGATCTCTAAACCTGCAATATTTACTATTAATTACGGTTTTTGATGTAGCAGTATCCTTTCTTAATATATCCTATGGACAATCAAAGAGCAGAAATAACAGTCGCCCAGGTAACCGCCAAGCTTAAGCAGGCCTACAGGGATACGAACCAAAAGGAAAAGGGAGCCATCTTTTTCAGGGCTTTTTTAATTCTGTTGGCAGGATTTAGCGCCTTTGTAGTTGCCGAACAACTGCTATACTTCTCAGGCACCACAAAATCGGTTTCATTGTTTCTATTGGTAGCCATCGCTGCATACAAGCTGTGGCGTGGATATAGCTCAGTACAAAAAATAAGCTTTGAAGATTATTACAGAGACTTCAGCCGAAAAAGTAAGCTAACCGAATTAAAAGACAGCCTGGACCTGGGAAAAGATACAATCGGAAACCCTGCTTTGGTAAACGCAGCTATTCTGCAGAATATGACCCGTATTAAGCCCGGAAAGCTGGATCAGGCTCTCCAGTCTTACAGCAGGCAAACATCAGCCTATAGTCAGTTTCGAACCTTAGGTGCCCTCACCGGTATGTTCGTTATCGTTGCTTCCGTAACAGCTTTTAATTTTACCTCTGCGGCCTCCAGAACAATTACATTCTGGGAAAGTTTTGAAAAACCAAACCCCTACCTGTTCACCATCTCACCGGGAGATATAACTGTAGAACAAGGCCAGCCCTTTAGTGTAAGCGTGCAGTTTAAAGGAGCCCAACAACCAGAAAAAGTGGTTTTACATGTAAAAACTACTGTTGAAGAAGAATATCGGTCACGCGTCATGGCTGGCGGCCAAAACACCTATACCTCTATCCCCTTCGACCTCAACAACGACCTGCTGTACTATGTGCAAATGGATGAATACCGGAGTCCGGTATATGAAGCAAATGTACAGCTTCCTCCCCGATTTACTGAATTAAAAGCAGCGATCCAGCCTCCGGCCTATACCGGCCTTGACCGCACCCAACTCTCATATCCCTTTTCACAGATTCGCGCATACCAAGGCTCGCAAATTGAATTCAGCGGTATCATTAATAAGGAAGTCATCAAGCTATTTCTTCTATCCACGAGTGATACCCTCTCGCTGCAAACCGATTCAACCTTTAGTTTCAGCCATCGGGTACCGATAGCCCATAACGATACCCTCACTTTTGTGATGGAAGATGGGGACGGTTTGACAAATAAAAACCCCTTCCAGGTAATTATAACGCCCCGAACAGATGAATACCCTGTTGTTGAAGTAATTGAACCTGAGGCTTCCTTTGAAAAGGTAAACCCCAAACAGATAGAGCTTTTATACCGTGCTACAGATGATTTCGGCCTCACCAGGGCCCGGCTTAAATATGAATTAAGCAGGGCATATGTTGAGAATCCGCTTACAGGAACTCTCTCATTGGAAAACCCTGAAAACGGGGTGTTACAACCGTTTAACTGGGATCTTGAAGAACTGCGGCTGAAACCTCAGGATGTACTCTCCTTTTGGGTAGAAGTAGCAGATAATGATGGCTACAACGGCCGTAAAACCACTCGCTCGCAGGTACTTACCTTAAGTGTACCCTCCATGGTTGATTACTTTGAAAGCCTGGATGAAAAAGAAGAAAATGTAGATACCGAACTGGATGATATCTCCGAATCTTTCAAACAGATGCAGGACAGCTACAAGCAGTTTAAAGAAAAGATGAAAGAGCAGCCTGAACAAGCCGGCTATGAGCAGAAGAAAGAGCTTGAGCAAACAAAAAAATTACAAGAAGACGTCCAGAAGAAAGTTGATGATCTAAATAAACAGTTCGAAGAGATCAAGAAAGAACTCAGCGAAAACAGTATGCTTTCGGAAGAAACACAGAGAGCATATGAAGAACTGCAAAAACTCATGGAAGAGGTGGACGACCCGGAGTTTTTAAAGCTGATGGAAGAAATGAGGAAAAAACTGGTAGAGCTATCTCCTGAACAGCTTCGGAATATGATGGAGCAAACTGAGTTTAAAGAAGAAGAGTACCGCCAGCGCTTAGAGCGGACTATTGAACTCTTTAAACAACTCAAGCTTAGTTCTGATCTGGATAAAATCACCCAGTCTTTTAAAGACCTGGCTCGAAAAGAAGGGGAAATGGAACAAAATAAACCGCCAAAGAAAGAACAAGATCAACAGCGGGAAAAAACGATAGAAGACACTAAAAAAATCCAGGAACAGATTGAGGAACTATCTGAAAATACAACCAGCGGAAACCGTAAGGATGTTGAAGAATACCAGAAAAACACAAAGCGGGAAATAGAAAAGTTGCTGGAAAAACTAAAAAAGCAGCTGGAAGACATTCAGAAAAAAAACAACGAACAAAACGGACAGCAAAACCAAAACAGTAATACTAATTTCCAGCAACAATATCAGCAACTGGCTCAAAAAACCGAAGAGCTCAAAAACGCCCTATCCAGTAAACAAATGCAGATCAATATATCCGGCTTGCAGTATGCACTGTACTCCTTATTGAATTTATCTGTCGAACAGGAAGATCTGGTAACACTGGCTTCTGCTACTGAAAACCGAAGTCAGGCGTATGTAGGATATGCAAGGGATCAAAAAAATATTGAATCAATATTCAGCAGCATTTCGGATTCTCTCTTCCAGCTTTCATCTCAAATTCCACAATTCTCCAATCAAATTAACACCAAAAAGCTGGAAGTTGAAAAACGATTAAGCCGCTCTCTTAAACAAATGGCCGAGCGTGATCAAAGTCAGTCTTCGGTGGCTTCGCGGCAGGCGATGGGGGGCATCAATGAAATCGCCTTTATGGTAGCCAATTTACTTGAGCAGCTTCAAAACTCTAATAGCGGAAGTGGAAGTGGCCAGGGAATGTCGATGCAGCAGATGATGGAGCAGATGCAAAAATCCGGGAAGAACCAGCAGCAGCTAAATCAGCAGATGCAGGATTTGATCAATGATATTCAGGGCGAACGCCTCACCAAAGATCAGATGGAGCGATTAAACCAGCTTGCTAAACAACAAAACCAAATTCGTAAACAGCTCGAAGAGCTCCAGCGAAGCGGCGCCCTTAAAGGTGGAGACAAACTTGGAAGCGAGCTTCAGCGTGCTATAGAAGAAATGGAAAACACCATTAATGATCTTAGGGGAGGCGTCACTGATCCTACTCTCATCAACAGACAGCAGAATATACTTTCACGCATGCTTGAAGCTGAAAAAGCCATGCAGGAACGGGATCAACAAGAAAAAAGAGAAGGCAGTACAGCTGACCAGATTCTACGACAAACATCCCCAGAACTAACCCTGGAAGAACTTGAAAAGCAGATCCGAAACCGCCTGAATGACCCGAACTTCACCAAATACTCGGCTGATTACCAGCGGCTTATTGAAAAATATTTTGAGTTGCTTAAAAAGCTCCAGGAGCGGGAACTACAGTAACAGTGAAGGGGCCGCTATGCTCTTCTGTTATGTTCTACAATATCTTCGTATGCCTGCAACACTCCTTTAGTGGCCTCAGCGGTTATCATCTGAACCTCATCTTTGGTATATGATTTAGCGTTTACGGGAGCATACGACTTACCAACAATCCTGAGAGCCGGTATATCTCCACTCGAGTCTCCAATATAAGCTACCTCACTGAGCTCAAAACCCAACACCTCACACAGAAACTTTACCCCCTCTCCTTTATTTGCCCTTTTGAGAATAATATTCACCGAAACATCGGTTTGATGCACCTCAAACATATTATAGTGTTGATCAATGTAATTGTTAATTTCCTTATGCATCAGGGCAATTTTGGTAGGGTCAGGGTTTACAAGGCCGGCATCCGTGTGTTTTGTAAACTCGGGGATTGTTCCTTTATAGTTTTTGATGATGGTATCATTCAGCCAGTGTTTAATTTCTGTTATAGCCATTTTTGCTTCTTCACTAAACTGGGGATTCCAGCTAATGACATTTGTTTTGGAATCATACATCCCACCCCCGCTTTCAAATAATACCGGCAGGTCTACATCCAGCCATTGAGCAAGAGCCTCTACATAAGGGAACGGCCGTCCTGAGCAGATGGTAAGCGGAGGAATCAGCTTATTTTCATTCTCTTTACTCAGCTGATTCAACTCCCTGATCCGGGTAATTGCCTGCCAGTCAGGCGTTTTAAAAGGGTGAGCCAAACAACCGTCAAGATCCGATATAAATAACTTAATCATTCCCTTTTTTTCTGTAATTGGGGATTAGGGTTGAACATACCAGACAAACTAATCCAAGAGCGGCCATCCACTGGTATTGGTTTTTAAAGTCGGCATATTCCTGGCTCGAAAACTCTCCTTTTTCCAATTCATCTACCCGGGCCAAAAAGGAATCGATGCCATCGTTGCCTCGTTCAATAGAATAATAAGCACCATTTCCCCGCTGGGCAATAGACCGAAGTTCTTCGCTTTGCAAACGGCTTGTTACTACGTTACCGCCGGAATCTCTTTTGTAACCAATTAATTTCCCCCTGTTGTCATATAGCGGGATGGTTGTGCCCTCCTCAGTTCCAATACCCAGCGTATACACCGAGATGTTATTATCGATAAGCTGATTTAGTGCCTCATCGTATGGCTGTCCGTGCCCTTCCCCGTCCGATATGATTAGGAGTACTTTTGCGGCCTCACTGTTGTTATCTTCCAGTGATGAGAAAGCTGCATTAGCGGTTTCTAAAGCCGATTTAAAATCGGTAGCTGAACTGGGCATCTGATCAGTATCCACAATATCGAGGAATAGTTTAAGGGCAGAATAATCCAGCGTCATAGGGCTTTGGAGGTAGGCTTCTCCGGTAAAAACAACTAAGCCTACCCGATCTCCCTTTAATCGCTCTATGAGCCTGTTAATTTCAAATTTGGCCTTTTCAAGCCGGCTGGGGCGCACGTCTTCGGCATTCATGCTTGCAGAAAGGTCAAGGGCAATCAGCATATCCACCCCCCTTCGCTTCACTTCGCGCACTTCGGTACCCACCTTGGGCCCTGCCAATCCAATAATCACAAATAATATTCCTGCTACCATAAAGGAGGTCTTCAGTGTTCCTCCCAAATTCCAATATCCCTTTCGGAGCGAAGTAAACAGTTCTTCGCTAAAATAAGTCTTCTTTCTTGCGTTCAGTTGTCTGCTGTTCCACCATATCAAACTAATGGTTACAGGAACCAAAAGTAACAGCCAAAGAAATAACGGGTTTTCCCAGATCATAGATGATTTTGTTAATTCAGCCTAAAATAGAAAATTCAACACCTTTGTTGCAGTAATAAATTATAAATGTACTGCCTTATCATATTGTTATCTATTTTATGCTTTTATTAGGTTTGTAAATTAGCAAACGCTTGCTATACTTTGAAGTGAATAGAAAACAGTGCTAATGAATTTTCTGGAAAAAATTGGGCTAGGACAAAAGAAAAAAGAGCTGACGCCCCTAATTGGTGAGAAGAAGAAAAAAGAACAGGAAGCTTATTCTCTGAAACGAAATCCGTATATCCGTTTCCTTATTTTCTTGTTCTTTATTCTGATATGTGTGTTTTCGCTACCCAAAAACACCATAAATACCGGTTTCAATTATGTGGTAAACCAACCGTGGCGTGCCCCCAACCTGACAGCTCCTTTTAACTTTGCCATTAACAAAACCGGAAGTGAAATAGAGCAAGAACGGGAACAAATTCGTGCACAAACTCCTCCTATATACCGGGCAGATCCCACCGTTGCAATCAACATTCAATCCAGGATGGATTCGCTCTACCGTCAGATACAGCCAGTACTGCAAACCTACCATGAGTGGCAAACAGCAAAAGAAGATCCCAATACTTCTGATATGAACGACAGCCTGCGTTTTGCACAGGCTTTTAATACGAACAACCCGGGCCTTACCGAAAATTCCTGGAACCTGTTGCTTAGTGATTACCATGAAATGCAGCGTTCTAACCAATCTCCCACCGATTTTATCGGGGTTAACGTAAAACAACGCCTTGAGACCATTATTGAACAAATGCTTAATCGGGGGATTATTAACCGAAATAAAGCAAACCTCAATACCGATGAAGTTATCGTTAGAAATCCCAAAGAAAGTACAGAGCAGTCGGTAAACCTGGCACGGCTCAGAGATCTCCGGGAAGCCAACCAATTTGCTCAGTTTAGACTCAACACTTTTTTTGAAGAACAATCCGTACGGCTTGCTATGGAGATTTACAATAAGGTAATAGAACCCAATTACCGCTACAGTGAAATTGACACCCGGAATAACATTGAAGAGGCCCTGTCTACTATTTCAGATAAAAAAGGGGCCATAGCCCAGGGACAGGTTATCATACGCCGTGGTGATATTGTTACCGCTGAAAAGGCCAATATTATTGAGAGTTTGGCAGAAGCACGCGCTCAAAACGCTTCTGACACAGAACGGTGGATCCGTTATGCGGGACAAGTTGTGATCATTGTCATCATATCTTTTGTCTTTTTCATGTACATCTATTTATACCGGCGGAGCATTACCTCCGACAACAGTATGTTTTTATTGGTATTCCTGACAATGGGCCTTATCTGTATGTCAACCGGTATTATCAATCATTTGGATATTGCCGATCCCTATGTGATCCCCATTGCGATTGCTCCAATTATCCTCACCATTATTTTTGATTCCCGGGTAGGTTTAATTGCCACTGTAACTCTGGCATCTATTCTGGGCTTGGTTAACAACACAAATTTCGAATTCGTTATCGCCACCTTTGCGGCTTGCAGCCTGGGGGTATTTTCGGTACGGGATATCAGAGATCGTGCGCAGTTCTTTTTTACAACACCGGGAGTTGTTTTTATCACCTACATTCTTATTATTGGCTCTTTTAACCTGGCTTCACTGAGTGGATGGGATATGTTTCTCTCCGACTTGATGTACATTGCTATCAGTTCCGTTTTCATTCTTTTCACCTACCCTCTTATTCTCCTTTTTGAAAAAATATTTGGGGTAACCACCGATTTTACCTTATTGGAGCTGGGTGATACCAACCAGCCGCTGCTTAAAGAACTCATGAATAAAGCACCCGGCACTTTTCATCACAGCTTACAGGTAGCCAATCTTTCGGAAGCAGCTGCTTCAGCCATTGGTGCCAACTCCCTTCTGTGCCGGGTTGGAGCTCTCTACCACGATATTGGGAAAATGGTGAAACCCGAATACTATGTAGAAAACCAGAGTAAAGGATCTAATGAGCACGATAAGCTGAAACCCCAGATGAGTGCCATGGTCATTAAAGCTCACGTCACGGAAGGGGCAAAAATGGCCCGGAAAGAAGATTTACCCCAGGTAATTATAGATTTTATTAAAACACATCATGGTACTTCGTTTATCCGCTACTTTTATGAAAAAGCAAAAGAGGATGAAAAGCTCAAGAACATGCTGAATGAAGAACAATTCCGCTATGACGGCCCCCTGCCCTTTTCAAAGGAAACAGGTATTCTCTCGCTGGCTGATGGAATTGAAGCAGCTTCACGAGCCATGAAAAATCCTACCTATAGCAAGCTCGAAAACCTGGTCAACCGAATGGTGGATGAACGGGTAAATGAAGGACAGCTCAGTCATTGCCCACTTACATTCAGGCACCTGCAAATTATAAAAGAAACGTTTTTAAATATTCTTGTTGGTGTTTATCACAGCCGGGTAGAATATCCCGACGACAAAGAAGGTGAAGAAATCAATAAGGAAAAGCTTAAAGAAGCGCCCGGTGCAACCACAGACCGGCCCAATGCTCCCGAACCTTCATTGGAAAGCCCTGAAGAAAAGCAATCTCCAAATACCTAATTGTGGCATTTAAGCAGGAACTCGACCTTTACCTACAGTTTGTTAAGCTTGAAAAAGGGCTTTCTGAAAATTCGGTAACCTCTTACAAGAATGATCTTCAACGATACCTGCTTTACCTGGCCACAGAGAAAAAACTAAACCATCTATCGGGAGTGAGCCTGTCTCATATCGAAGATTTTCTAAACCACCTGGTAGATCATGAGTTGCTCTCAGCCAGCTCCCTTGCCCGTAACATATCAAGCGTGCGGGGATTTCATGAATTCATGGCAGTGGAAGGAATTACGCAAGCCAATCCTGCTGAACTGGTGGAACTCCCCAAAACAGCCCAAAACCTGCCCGAGGTGCTCAACCCCGACGAAGTAACAGCTATACTGGAATCTCCCGATCTCACCCAGCCTGCCGGCATCAGGGATAAAGCAATTTTAGAATGTTTGTACGGAACAGGAATGCGGGTGAGTGAGTTAACAGGCTTAGAGCAGGATCGCCTTATCTTCGAGATCGGATTTATCCGGGTTATAGGCAAAGGAAATAAGGAACGCCTGGTTCCTGTTGGTGAAATAGCCCAGGACGCTATTGAGCATTATGTAGAGCATGTACGCCCGGATTTCATCAACCCAAAGAAAAAAGAAAAAACAAAGAACAAGGTGTTTCTGAGTGTTCGGGGCAACCCCCTTTCCCGCATGAGTATCTGGAACATAGTACAGAAAGCAGCACGAAAGGCTGATATTCAAAAAAACGTATATCCACATATATTCCGCCATTCCTTTGCTACTCATTTGCTGGAAGGCGGAGCCGACTTGCGGGCCGTACAGGAAATGCTTGGCCATTCTTCTATCCTTACTACCGAAATATACACCCATGTAGACCGTTCTTTTCTGCATCAGGTGCACAAAGAATTTCATCCACGATCTTAAACCTTATTAAATCCTATTATGCGAATGTTACTCCTGCTTTTACTTTTTGTTCTTCCTGTTGAATCACTTGATGCACAGGTATTCACATCTAAATCATATGCAAACGGCCTGGTTGTTTCAGCCGATGGGTATGCTTCTGATGTTGGGAAGGAAATCCTCGATAAAGGGGGGAATGCCGTAGATGCAGCCGTGGCTGTACAGTTTGCGCTGGCCGTAACTTTGCCCCGTGCCGGAAACATTGGCGGCGGAGGCTTTATGGTGATACGCCTTGCCAACGGAGAAACGGCAGCACTCGACTTCAGAGAGGTTGCCCCGGGAAAAGCGACACGCGATATGTATGTGAAGAATGGAGAATTCCAGCGTGATTTGAGCTGGGAGGGCGCACTTGCCGTTGGCGTTCCGGGTACCGTAGATGGGATGATTCGGGCACTTCAACAATATGGCCGCCTGCCCCTGGATGTCGTTATTCAACCTGCTATTGATCTTGCGAGAAACGGCTATCCTCTCTCTTTCTCACATGCTAAAGACCTCAATAACCACAAGGAGACCTTTCGCAAGTACCTGGCCTCGGCCCGTTATTTCACCAAAGGTGATTTTATCTCAACCAATGATTCCACCCAATGGAAAGAGGGAGACCTGTTTGTACAGGAAGATTTAGCCCATACCCTTGAGCGTATTGCCCGTTTTGGACGCGAAGGATTTTACTCTGGTCCCGTAGCCGATGCTATTGTAAATGAAATGAACCGCTACGGCGGGCTTATCACCCACAAAGATTTACGGAATTACGAAAGCAAGTGGAGAACACCTATTACTACTTCTTTCCGGGGGTATGAGCTCAATATTATGCCGCCCCCCAGCAGTGGAAGCATAGCGGTGGGACAAATTCTGAAAATGATTGAAAGCTACCCGCTGGAAGATATGGGGCATAATTCCGCCGATTATGTTCACCTGGTATCGGAAGCTATGCGTCGCGCCTTCGCCGACCGTACTTATTTTCTGGGCGATCCTGATTTCTGGGAAATCCCCATATCAGAACTTATGAGCAGTGAGTATAATAACCGGAGAATGGAGAGTTTTTCCATGGATACCGCTACAGCATCCACCGAGCTAACCCATGGCATCGTACCCAGCTATACTGAATCGTCTGAAACCACTCACTTTTCTATTGTGGATGAAAATGGAAATGCCGTATCTGTGACCACTACCCTGAACGGATCCTTTGGCAGTCATGTATCTGTAACAGGAGCCGGCTTCCTGCTCAATAACGAGATGGATGACTTCTCTGCCCAGCCCGGTGAGCCCAATGCCTATGGCCTCCTGGGGGGAGAAGCGAATGCCATTGAACCAGGAAAACGAATGCTCAGCAGCATGACTCCCGTTATTGCCAGCAAGAATGGCAAGGTACGGATGGTGCTGGGAGCTGCCGGAGGACCGCGTATCATCACAGCGACCATACAGAATTTTTTGAATTCGGCCGTCTTTGATATGAGTGCTCAGCAAGCTGTGAGTGTTCCCCGCTTTCACCATCAGTGGTTTCCGGATGGTATTTTGTATGATGACTTTGGGCTAAGCCCGGATACCAAATCTATACTCAGCCAAAGAGGGCATAATATGATGGAGTTCTATGGCATTGGCCGCTCACATATGATATTGGTAGATGACAACGGAATACTTCATAGTGGAGTTGATCCCCGTGGAGACGGAGGTGCTTCCGGTTATTGAAGTAAGCCCCCTCAAAAGAAAAGTTTATTCTAAGCCGCGAAAATCTAATATTAAGGGCATAGTGGATGTGTCACACCTAATAATAAAAAAGCTAAATCCATATAAGCCGATGTATCCGCGTTCCGCAAAACTGAACTAATCAGCAAATACAATTATACATGAATCAGTCTTTTGAATCTATTTCCTGGCAAGAAGATCACCTTGTAATTCTTGATCAAACACAACTCCCACTCAGAGAAATTTACTCTGATGTGAATACCATCGGGCAGGTGTGGGATGCCATCAAAAAACTAAAAGTGCGTGGTGCTCCGGCAATTGGTATAGCAGCTGCTTATGGGATGTACCTGGGGGTACGAGAGCTGGAAAGCAAAAACTTCACCAGTTTTAATGTAGAACTTCAACGCTGGGCAGAGTACTTAAAATCATCGAGGCCTACAGCGGTAAATTTAAGCTGGGCACTCGAGCGTATCGACCAAACCGTATATGCCAATAAAGAGAAACCACTGGATGAGATTAAGGAAATCATCCTGGATACGGCTAAAACAATCCACGATGAAGATAAGCGTACCTGCAAAAAAATTGGTGAACACGGAGCGGAACTCATTCATCACGACTTTAATATTTTAACCCACTGTAACACCGGCGGATTGGCCACAGGAGCATATGGAACTGCCCTCTCGGTAGTAAATGAAGCCCACCAACAAGAAAAAAATATTCATGTGTGGGTAGGAGAAACACGCCCGCTTATGCAGGGATCGCGCCTTACTGCCTGGGAGTTGAAACAGGAAGAAATCCCTTTTAAGCTTATCACCGATGCCAGTGCCGGTTCTCTTATCAACCGAGGAAAAGTAGATATTGTTATTGTAGGGGCAGACCGGGTGACCGCCAATGGCGATACAGCCAATAAAATCGGCACCTATCCCCTGGCAGTACTCGCACAGGAAAATGATATCCCTTTTTATGTAGCACTTCCGCTCTCTACCTTTGATCTTAACACTGAAAATGGGGATGAGATAGAAATTGAAGAGCGAGAGGGAGAAGAAATAACACACTTTGCAAACTCACAACTTACCCCCAAGAAAACAGACGCATACAATCCGGCTTTTGATGTGACCCCGCATAAATATATCACGGGTTTTATAACAGAAAAAGGCATCATTGAACCGGATTTCAAAAAGAACATTAAAAAGTTGTTTTAGGACTCAATGTATCCAGCGGTTATTGGGGGTTGGCACAAAAAATCGATCTTGAATCCACGCTTCGGGGGACCCTTTCTCACCGAAGGCACCACTGCGTGGCTGTCTCTTTCTTCCATAGGAACAGGCCTAACCTCCTTAGCACTCGGCCAGGGCAAGAGGACGCCTTGATTCGGTTTTTGAGTAGTCTTGACGATATGATCTATACAATCCGTGTAATCCCAAAATCCGTTGAATCCGTGATTCAGATTGGGGGATTTGTGATGTAGCGATGTAGCGATTTTCGATCTGTTGGTGGGGGATTGGTCAGTCCGAGACGGTAGTCAAACCATTCTGAACCCGATTCATGGCGTCCTCTTGGCTCGGTGACTACCGGTGACCTAAACCCCGACAGCGACATTGACTTGATCGTTGAGATTGAAGATAAAAATCCATTGGCATATACTGACCATTACTTCGACCTAAAATATAAACTGGAAAAACTACTCAACAGACCTATTGACCTGCTGGAAGAAAAAGCCATTAACAATCGATTTCTTAAACAGGAGATTGACCGAACCAAAGTCTTAATCTATGGAAAATGATATTAAAACATGGCTGACCGATATCCAAAACGCAATCAGGGAAATAAACAACTTTTTGCCAGACAAAAAGGATTTTTTTTAGTTTCAAAAAGACTTAAAAACTAAGCGAGCAGTTGAAAGAAATATTGAGATTATCGGTGAAGCCGTCAATCGGATCTTAAAAAACCATCCGGGCTTTGATATCACAAATGCACGAAAGATCGTTGATACAAGAAACAGGATCATTCACGGCTATGATAGTGTATCAGAGGACATTATCTGGACTATTGTCGTTCGTGATTTACCTAATCTTGAAAAAGATATTGACACTTTACTTGATGAGTAAACAAGAAGCGCTAGCTACAACTGGCCATTCAACTGACCAGCACCTTCAATAAACCGCAGCACAGGTTAACCGGAAGAAGATTTCTGTTTTTCTGATTTCTCTGTGGACTCTTCCCCTTGCGGGGCCTCCGGTTCTGTTTCAAGCCCGGGCTTGGGTTGCATATTTATATTCAACTTGCGGTATTTCCTTCGCTGCATATTAATCGTAATACCAATAGTACTTCCCAGGATAACGCCAACCCCTATCGTAATCAAATTCATGATTTCGGTTATTGCACCTACAATATAACCGGCAGCGGCACCCACAATTACTCCGGTGATCCAGATTAAAAAACGATTCATAGCTCCCTGATTGCCTCTATTACGTTCTGGGATTGTACCCGGTGATGCGAACCATTCCATATCACTCTCCCTTTGTATAACACAAAAACCTGGGGCGACTCATGCCTCACTGCTAACCGTTCAGCTATAAACATGGATTCTCCCCTGTTGCAGATTACATCCACAAGGTGGAAATCCAAATTCGGTTTTTCTTCTTCAGGAAATGTTTCCAAATCATTGCGTGCAAAAAAACTGGTAGCACAACGAGAACTATGCTTAAAAATGACTTGTGGGCGAGATTCAGAGGCTGCCAGTATATCCTTCACCTGCTCAACCGAATTTATTAGCCCCCAGTTAAAACTGGTATCGGTATCACCATCACCAAAAATTCCTGCCAGTAAATCAAATAGTCCCATGGGAAATTAAGTTATTATTGAAATGAATTTAGGCTGAACCTTTCGAACCAAAAGTTCATTGTTTAAGTTAGGACAGAAAACCAATAATCGAAATATAAATCAAAAGAGCATATGGAAACGAATATTCGAGGCCAGTGGCTGGGACATTCTGCTTTTAAATTTATTAGTCAGAGTGGGAAAATCATTTACGTTGATCCATTTTTGAAAGACAATCCCAAAACGCCCGATGAATTTAAACAAGTAGATGAAGCCGATTACATTCTCCTCACCCACGGCCATGAGGATCATGTTGGCGACACCATTGAAATTGCACAGAATACGGGATGTAAGGTATTAGGCATTGTAGAACTCATGGGACTTTTGAAGAAAAAAGGACTTCCCGAAGATCAGGCCCTGGAATTCAATAAAGGAGGCACCGTCCATTTTGATGACTTCTCCGTCACCCTTGTTTCAGCCAATCACAGTTCTTCATTTGGAGGTGAATACGCGGGCGACCCTGGTGGGCTTATCCTCTCTTTCGAAGATGATATCTGTATTTACCATATGGGAGACACCAATATTTTTACTGATTTGGAACTCTATGGCGAGCTCTACCGCCCGCATGTGGTGTTGGCACCAATAGGCGATCATTATACCATGGGGCATGAAGAAGCCGCCTATGCCGTGGACATGATTGGCGCTAAATTGGCCGTTCCTATTCACTACGGAACCTGGCCGCCGCTTGTGGGAGATCCCGAGAAATTCAAAACCATACTGGAAGATCTCTCAGATACCGAGGTAGTAATACCAGCAGCAGGAGATGATTTCTTAGGCTGATGAAACACTTGATTTCTCAGACTTTCAACCACACATGCTATAAAATCGAAATTCCGTACCGGATTGCCACTTTTAACAAACCCAAAGGAAATATTTGAACCTTACATTCATTGTATAAGAAAGCTTTGCAAAACCGGTCTCTTGCAAAGCTTTCTATAAATGATTTAAATCTAAAAAACATATGTTATGCGCCACGTACTCTTTTTATCAACAGCATTGTTCATATTCATCTCTGCCTGCAGTGCAGTGAATAATATAGATCCATATATAGATGACAAAGTAGAAGGCCCTTATACTGAAATCGAAGGTACTGTACAGTATATAGATCTTGAAGGAGGCTTTTGGGCCATAAAAGATGGACAGGGAAAAACGTATGACCCCATGAATCTCCCGGAACGGTTCCAGCAAGAAGGGTTAAAGGTATATACTAAAGCTAAAATCCGGAACGACATGGCCAGCATTCATATGGCCGGTCCTATCATTGAGATTCATACCATTAAAAACTTAAGATAACTTAAATTAAAATTATGGATCTGTTCGTTTGATCCTTGATAAACATTCTACATTTCATTAGCCTCTGAACAACAAATTCAGGGGTTTTTATTTTGAACAGGATCGATCGACTTACTGCCATCATTATCTTTCTGCAGGGGCGTAAGGGAGTGCGGGTAGAGAAATTAGCCGAACGCTACAACATTAGTAAGCGTACGGTATTCCGGGATCTGAAGGCTCTTCAGGAAGCCGGAGTTCCCATAGGGTCAGATCCCGACCGGGGATATTTTATTGTGAAAGGATACCACCTTCCACCTGTTTCCTTCAGTAAAGAAGAAGCGGCATCTCTTTTAGCCGGCGAACGATTAATGCAAAAATGGAATGACACCGAGCTTGGGAAATCGTACCATTCTGCCCTGGATAAGATCCGGTCTATCCTCCCCAGTGAAGAAAAAGAATATTTTGAAAGTATGGAAGAAAGCATCCGTACATTTTCATACTCCACCACAAATATTCCTTCTCCTGATGGACAAATATTCAGCTTCCTCCAAAACGTTATCTATAAAAAGGAAGTCATCGAAATTGATTATACTGCTCACTATCGGCAACAAACCACCCGCCGAAAGGTTGAACCGCTGGGCTTACTGCTAATGGGAAGTAACTGGTACCTGGCAGCATGGTGTAAACTCCGTGAAGACTACCGAATGTTCCGCCTCGACCGTTTCAATGAATACAAACGCACCGGCATAAAATTACGGCAGCCCCCCGAACACACCCTGAAGGATTACTTTGATCAAAACCTGCATCAGGAGAAAGAACTTCATGAAGTGGTGGTGTGGTTTAGCAATGATATTGCCCGATATGTTGGCGAACAAAAATACTGGCATGGCTGGGCCTGGGAAGAGTTTAAGGATGAGGGGGTGGAAATGACCTTCCTCTGCTCGTCCATTGAATACTTCTGCCACTGGCTGATGATTTGGGGAAACGGAATCGTAATCAAAAAATCGGACCGTGTTAAAAAACGGGTTAAAGAACTGGCGGATGAGCTGTACCGGCATCATCGATAACAACAGTTATTAGAAGTGTTGAAGAGGTATAAACACATTTTCCTTTTCTCAGAAAATTAATTTCTCACCCGTTGACATAGGGTTGTCAGTAGCGTCTTCTACCTTGGATGCGAACACATTAACCAATACCTATGTCATGCAAAAAACAAACACTCAATCTATTACTATAACCCCGGATGAACTCTTCAACCACTGGCAAGGCCACCGCAGGCTTACCCGCAAAGTGATTGAAGCCTTCCCTGAAGACAAACTCTTCACGCACTCCATCGGCGGCATGCGTCCGTTTTCTGAGCTGGCCATGGAAATGATTACCATTGCCGGGCCTGGTGTATTAGGCATGGTAAGTGGCGAGTGGAAAAACTTTGATGAGGTCGAAAGCGAGTTCACTAAAAAGAAACCCACCACAAAAAAAGAATTGCTTAATCTTTGGGACTCCATCACAGAAACCATTGATGAGGCCTGGCCAAAAATAAAAGAAGGGCGGTTCCAGGAATCTGAGTTAGTCTTTGAGACCTATGAAGGTAAAATATGGTCGCATCTCTTTTACTTTATCGACAATGAGATCCATCACCGTGGGCAGGGGTATGTGTACCTGCGTTCGCTGGACATTGAACCTCCCTATTTCTGGGAACGGTAGAGAGGACGCTATGCTTAGCTTCTATTACAATCTTGAGAAGGTGTCGAAGGGGACGCCTTCTCATTCGTTTATCAAAAAAGATGCCCCGCATGATAACGCCACTCATTTTGTATTCAGGACATCCATAAAGTCAAAATTTGATGTGGTCAGAATTTCAGAACTGTTTAAAAAAGTACCGGAAATACTTCAATGGCACATCGACCTTAAAGACCGCGAAAAAGTGATGTATTTAAAATGTATTCATTTGAAGGCCAGTGACATCCGATCTATGGTACAGAAAAGAAATATAGATATTGAAGAAATGCCGATTTAAGCAGTGGGCCTGTTTTACTATAGTATCTTAGCTATTCGAGGGTAGCATTGTACTTTAATATTTAATTAATCATTTTCAGAGGTCTCTTTTTTTAGTTTAACCTATAAGAATGTATGACTTTTGAATTTATAAAGCTTGAATTGCTCCAGCTCTCACGGTCTTTTACTCTAAGTCGGGATATTATTAGCAAGGTAATTGTTGCAGCTTTTGTGGGGTTGTTATTTCTAACGCTGTTTATACTCTCATTTGCCCTGCCGAAGATATTAAAACAGACGCTGGGTATCACAAATGTACTTCTATTTATAAATGCCAATCTTTTATTCTTTTTCCTTTTCGAGTTTATGTACCGTTTTTTTGTGCAGAAATCCCCGGTTCTGGCACTCGAAAAATTTCTGCATCTTCCAGTACCAATCTCAAAAATCACCCATTACCTCCTCGCAAAATCATTTCTATCCCCATACAATTTTGTTGTTGTAGCCTGTTTTTTACCCTTCAGTATAGTTTTTGTTGATACAGGTAATCCCACTTCGTGGTTCCTCAATCTTTTGATCCTGAGTTGGACACTTCACTTTTTCATCCTTTGGTATAAGCAAAAGTTTAACGCCCGCCCTGTTTATATATTTATGCTGTTACTTGTTGTTGTAGCCTGCCTGGCTGCTCAACACTATGGCATCTTCAATGCAGGTAAATTTGTAGCCCCTTTTTTCCAATGGTCGCTTAACAGCTATATCCCTTTAATTATTTCTTGCTTGTTATTTGGGGGAATGTATGTGGTTATATACAACTACTATCGCAATAATGCCTATACGGAAGAACTAAGCAATCGCAAAGAATCTAAAACACTCATACACCGTTCGCTCGGTTTTTATTCCCGATTTGGGCTGGCGGGTGAAATTGCTGATCTCGAATTAAAACTTATCCTCCGCCACAAAAAAAGCCGGGGATATCTCATTCTTAGTTTCCTCTTTCTACTGTACGGTATTTTCATGTACAAAAACTCACCTTCTGGAACTGAAGCAGGGTTTAACGGTATTCATGTTTTGATTGGTACTTTCATCACAGGTATCTTCATCCTGCAATATGGGCAGTTTTTTCTAAGCTGGAATTCCCGTTATTTCGATTTTTATTTAAACCGTAGTGAAGGAATAGATGCTCTTGTCAAAGGCAAATTTCTGCTCTTTATTTTTATTTCCTCCATCTGTTTCATCCTCACTATCCCCTATGCCTACTATGGATGGCATATTGTTTTAGTGAATTTGGCTGCCTTCCTGTTCAACCTTGGCATTTCGATTCATTTTGTTATTTATCTCGCATTGTGGCAGCCTCAACCTATGGATTTAAGTAAGAGCTCTTTATTCAATTATGAAGGCATGGGGATAGCACAGTTTATAATGGGCATCCCCTTTATAGTACTTCCCGTAGTTATTTATGGGCTGACCTCCTATTTATCAAACAAATTTTTGGGGCTTGCCGTAGTTGGACTTATCGGTATTATTGGACTCATCTTTTTCGAACAGCTTTCAAATATTAATATTAAGAAATTGAAAAAGAACAGACATAAAATCTCCATGACTTTCAGACAAGATATATGATCAAAATTTCATCCATAACAAAAGAATATTCGGGACAAATTGTACTCAACATCCCTGAATTGTTTATACCCCGGGCAGAATGTTTTGGGCTGGTGGGAAATAACGGAGCCGGAAAAACAACCTTATTTCGCATTATCCTTGACCTGATCAGGCCAACAAGCGGGCATGTTTTCATTGAGGGTGAAGATGTCAGTGCCACGGAAGAATGGAAAAAAAGAGTAGGCTCTTATCTCGATGAGCATATGTTGCTGGGCTACCTCACCCCGGATGAATATTTTGAAAGCCTTAGCAAAATTTACGGTCTTTCTGTAAAAGATATGGACATTCACCTGGATCGTTTTAGTGATCTTTTTAATAATGAAATTATCGGCACTAACAAATATATCAGAGATCTCTCGAAGGGGAATATTAAGAAAGTTGGTATCGCTGCAGCTATGTTTGGCCAGCCGGAAGTGGTTATTCTTGATGAACCATTTGAAAATCTCGATCCCAGCTCCCAAAACAGGCTCAAAAAGATTATTGGTGAAGAAATCGAAAACAGCCAAACTACTTTTTTGATCTCCAGCCATGACCTTTCTCATGTGACGGATATATGCAGACGTATTGTTTTATTGGAAAAAGGCATTATTGTGCAAGACCTAAAGGAATCAAGGGAAGACATGATTCAAGCTCTGAATCAATATTTTGATGCCTGAAATATTCACATTAACCTTCAATCGCTATGATAAAGGATGATTTTTCTAATCTGCAAAGATCCAGGGAACCCATGGCAGATTTTGTAAAAAAGGCCCTGGAAGATCGTGAACTGATGGGAGCATATAAATTGCGCCCGCCTTACCAGCAAAATGATTACCTAAGATGGATTAACCGGGCTAAGCGAGACCCCACCAAACAAAAACGCCTGAACCAAATGCTGGACGAACTGGAAAAGGGAGATGTATATATGAAGATGAAGCATAAGCCAAAATAAAAACCTTTTTATGCCTCCCTATTTACAACCAATGAATCCTGCGTCACAACTATTCCAGGTTATTTTTATATACGGATAGCTCTGTTCAGAAGACGTTCGGCTTGCTTGGTCAGAAAGAGTTAACATACCTTAATTTGACTCCTTCAGCATTCCTCAACATATTCGCACATCATGTTGTAATCAATGCCGAACCGGAATGAAACCTCTGCAATCTCTCTCTTATACTGTTTTTTTGTTGGAATTGGACCTCCTGTATACACATTCAGGCATCAGCCGCTATCGATCGCCTATCACAGCCGAAACCGATCACTCGGCCCGGCAGGGTAATCAACCGGATGTCTCTGAACCTGAAATCGGTCGAATTTTACTTTATATCGACAAACACTTGTCCGAAGATTTAAAGTTGGACGATCTTGCCGCTGAAATACAAATCAGTAAATTTCAGCTTATACGCAGATTCAGGGAAGAGATGGACTCCACCCCATGGCAATATCTCATTCAGCAACGGATAGAAAAATGTAAATATCTTCTGGAAGAAGGATATGCTCCGGCTCAGGTTGCCGCTGAAGCTGGCTTCTACGACCAAAGCCATCTGAATCATGTGTTCAAAGAATCTGTGGGAATTACACCTAAAAAATATCAAGAGAACAATTTCAAAAACCGGAATTAAGCCGGTTGTTCAGGCACTGCAATAATTTACAATACATGTGTAGTGGAGTAACTTACATTGGGTTGTATAACTTGTAACTAAAACCCAATTTCATGGATCAGCTTCAACATGCTATGTCTCGCCAGAGCATAACAGACCGTTTGTTTAAATCCCGGATTGTGATCATTAATGGTCAGATTAATCAGGAACTCACAGGCACTATTTCATCCCAATTACTGGCGCTTGCATCCCACTCAAATGAGCCTGTCACTCTTTTTATCCATTCGCAAGGCGGACACGTGGAGTCCGGAGATTCCATCCACGATATTATCCGTTTTATCGACACCAAAGTACGCATTGTAGGTAATGGATGGGTAGCAAGTGCAGGTGCTTTAATTTATGTTTCGGTTCCATTGGAAGATCGCTACTGTTTACCCAACACCCGTTTTTTATTGCACCAACCCCTGGGAGGTGTACAAGGCAGTAGCAGCGATATTGCCATAGAAGCCGAAGAAATAGTTAAAATGAGACATCGGCTGAATACTATTTTTGCTAAAGCTACCAGACAACCGCTCAGTAGAATTGAAAAAGATACCCAACGCAATTTCTGGCTTACGGCTGAAGAAGCCCTGGACTATGGATTAACGGGAGCTATTGTAAGTCACATATCGGATATCCATTGATGCCAGATATGGTAATAAGCCAAGCTGGTTTTATTGACACTACCCCCGGTAGAAATACAATATCTGGCATTCTTATTTCATAAAAATATTTACTGATTCATACCTTCAGGCCCCTTATCTTTGTCCATTAATCAAAATTGAATGTTATTCTGATGAAAAAATTAGTATTACTTTTTGCGGTTTTTTCCCTTGCTTTTACCTCTCTCCCAAACACTACAGCACGATGGGGACAAATTGGCCATCGTACTACCGGACTGGTTGCAGAACAGTACCTCACCAACAAAGCAGCTAAGGAAGTAAAAAGAGTTTTGGGGCATGAATCACTTGCACAAGTAAGCACCTGGATGGACGAAGTACGGTCTGATGACAACTATGATTATATGGCTCCATGGCATTATGTAACCATCCCTGAGGGAAAGACTTACCAGGAAACCGAAAAGGCAGAAGGCGGTGATATTCTCTGGGCTATTGATAAAGTAGTTGCTGAATTAAAATCAGGAGACCTGAGTCCTGAGAAAGAAGCAGAGAATCTCAAGATTCTGGTACACCTTGTGGGCGACATACACCAGCCTTTGCATGTTGGAAACGGTACCGATCGCGGTGGCAATGATGTGAAACTGCAATGGTTCTGGGATAATTCTAACCTACACCGGGTATGGGACAGTGAGATAATTGACGACAAGCAGCTTAGCTTTACCGAACTGGCCCGTTTTATTAATCATCCTACAGAAGGTGAAGTAAAGGAATGGCAAAGTACTTCAGTTTTGGACTGGGCGTATGAATCTCAGGCTTTACTCCCCCAGGTTTACAATATGCCAGAGAATAAAGAACTGAGCTATGAGTATGCCTTTAAAAACTGGGATACAGTTCAGCGCCGGTTATTAAAAGCGGGTGTACGACTGGCAGGACTTATTAATGAGATCTATGGCTAAGAATTGGCATTATATTTTTGTCTATGTCAAAAAGATCCGACTTTAACCCGGATTATTCACCAAGAAATTTAATCGTACGCAAGGCGAAGTGGAAATGGGAACGGAAGGGTACTTTGGTACCCTGAGTACCCCAATTTTCACTTGAACGCAGCCTACGGGGAAATTTCGTCGCCTAATCCGTACCTCAAAATTGGGCTATTACATAAAGCAATTCAACGGTAATATATTCAAGTATATAGATCGCCATTTTGCATCCATTCGTGAATAATTCGGGTTAAGCATTGGCACCCCGGACTCCATCAGGAACTCTTTGATGTCGTCTCTTTGGGACTGAGATAAATGGAGACCCTTAATCCAACTCATAGTACTTAAACACCGGGTATTCTACCGATCCTTCTTCAATTCCGTTAGCCTCGAAATAATCATCGAAAAAATTCCAGGTAACCAGACCATCATCCGATTGGGGTTCAAGGGTGTAGAAAATCAGGTTGGCAAGTGGCTGAGCCAGATCAACCCAGTAGTCACCCGCTTCGAACTCTCTGGATATCTCTGCAAATGAACCTTCTGCCCGGACCATATAGTGTCCTTCAAACTCCCGGCTGCTTCGCTCCAGCTTGGTTACCGTAAACACTTCTCCACTTGCTTCAACAGGTGCTTCTAATTGCTTGACTTCAGCACCCTGCTTCTTCAAATGATCCGCTATCCCTTTCAGTTCTCCAGGAATAATATATCCCCGGGGCAGGGTACTTTCTACAGTAGCTTCAAACTTACTGTAATTTTGCACACCAGGTACCTCAATGATATTTCCGGACCGCACGTATCGGTCTTCACCTTCCTCATTTTTATAAGGAATATATTCATAGGTTCTCAGTGTGAAAGTCTCATCCATTGGGGTCTTGTTGAATCTTACCCCTTTCTTCATCTCTCCGGCATGTTCTTGTACATTGCGGATAGCATTTCGTTCGGCCTCATCATTCACCCGGGCAATTTCCTCACCATTCTCACGGGTGTACTCCAATATTTCAGCTACAAAGGCATACGTTGAGTTCATCCGTTGGTAAAAACGCTCGTGGGCAAAAGCTTCGCTCAATATCCCGATTTTGTTTCTTAGTCCCATTTGGTTTACCAGGTACCGTGGATGATGGTTATAGGTATAAATAGCTTTTGGCGGCCACCCCTGTCGTAAGCTGTATCCCCCATAAGGTCCCAGGTGGACATCATATTTCTCTTGTACCTTTTCAGTGATGGAAGGAAGCATGTCATCCCACGTCAACCTGTACGGCCCTTTTTCGCCCGCATAATGGTAGCTGGGAGCCCAGGTCAGGGAGTATCCATGCCAGGTTCCGTTGGTGGTGTGCAGGTCCACAAACACTTCCGGATCCCATTTGGTAATTACATTCTGGATTAAAGCGTTGGTCTCTTTGGCTTCCATCTTTATACCATCGCGGTTCAGATCCCATCCCTGACTGTTGGCCCGTATTCCAACTTTTACCGGGCTGTCTTCCTGGGATGGCCGGCGCCCCTGCTCCATCTTGTCGTTGGAGTCAGCGTTATAGATAGGGGCAAATAATACAATCTGGTTATCCAGCAGATGTTGTTTATCCCCCAACAATATCTCCCGCATCAGTATTTGCAGGATTTCTTTTCCTTCCACTTCACCAGAATGAATATTTCCCTGTATATAAATTACCGGCTTGCCTGAAGCTTTGGCTTGTTCCGGCGAGGTAACCATGGGATCAGCCATTACAACAACGGGTATCTGCTTGCCCTCCAGGCTGGTGCCCATATACTCCAAATGCATCAGATCCGATTGTTCCTGAACGGCCTTAATAACATTCATTACATCAGCGTAGGTAGATGTTTCATGATAATTAGTTTTTTCAGGTGTTGTAATCAGCTCGGCGCTCCACTGCGCTTTGCATGAGATGGTGGTCAACAAGAAAAAGAGAAAAAGGGATGGTTTGGAATATTTCATGGTATGTAAATTGATTAAGGCCATGAACATACCAAATTATTTATGAACAGAATGTTATAAAATATTTCCAATCCCAGGATCTGTTATCCTGATTCCAGGATTCGCCGTACTTCCTCTGAAGCTCTCCGAATGCCTGTGGGATGTTGTAGTAAGCTGGCTCCCATTAGAAAAATAGTATCCTTTCCATATACCTTCATCCAATGCGGAATGGTCTCTCGTTTCATACCTCCTCCCGGCATAGGGAGCATAGGTTTAAAAGGAGAGGTTCGGTTTCGGGCTGCCTCATTCAACTTTTTGCAGTTATCCAGGCTGAATGAAAAACGGCCGCCTGCATTAGGATACACGGTACAGTCAGCTCCAAAGGCCCGGTACAATTCACCATACAAAAAAGCGGGAGTAAAACCATGGGCGGGATCTGTAACAAAGGTTCCCGAAAACGAAGGGTGGGCTATAATGGGGAGTTCAACAGGAGAAGCCGCCAGTTCTTGCATAGCTTCATATCCACATAAGTCGGGTAAAACCATCACACCATCTGCTCCCAGCTCAGCGGCTTGGTTATACCGTTCCTGGAGTCTGGAAGCCGAAACCGTGATATTTGGAAAATAAGCCGCCCGGTATCCATCCCTGGCTTTAGAATCTTTCAGTGCTTCTACCACCATCCTGACTCGGTCATCAAAAGGAGCATAACTTTGATTTGCCAAGCCGTGATCATCTTTTATAAAATCTATACCCCCGGCTGAAAACTGGGTAGCCCTTTCGGCTAATTGCCCGGCAGAGAACCCCATGGGTTTCAGAACGGCACATGCCATCGGGCGGTCAGAGATGTTAAACTTTTCTCTGACCCCTGTGATACCGAAGGAAGGGCCATTGAACAGGGAGGCCAGTGGTTCCCATTCTACATGAACAACTTTTATGCCTCGCTTAAGTGAAATATTACCGTAAAGAACATTTAAAAACTGTGTTGAGTCATCCCCGATATTTTCCAGGGGCCAGGCTATCTCAACTTCCCACTTCACATCTGTTATTGGATTGATTTGCTGTATCTTTCCCGGTATAGCCTTCAGGATATAATCCGGGATTACTTTCAGGGGTAATTCTACGCTCTGTTCAAGACAAATCCACCGGCTTTTTTCCTCAATCGATTCTCCTTGGTAACAGGTAATATGATAGGTAACGCTAAACATGCAGGAGGTTAGCTATAGATTGACAAAATAAAAAACCGAAGACAAACTACTACAGATCGCCTTCGGTTTAACAGAGTACCTGACTCTTTAATCAGGAAAGAGAAATATACCGGATGTTTGTAATTCCCTCCAGAGCATGGACTTTCTCCAGTTCTTCTTTGCTTAGATGTTTATCAACAGAAACGGCGGTAATCGCATCTGAGCCTTTTTCGGTCCGGCCCAAGCTCAGAGCTGCAATATTTACTCCCAGATCTGCGAGCGCTCCACTAACCGATGCCAGCATACCCGGCTTATCTACATTCTGATACATAATGATATCCCCTTCCAGCAGCAGTTCAATACCATAGCCGTTAATTTCAACAATGCGGTAATCTCCTTCACCAAATACCGCCGCCGATATGGTTTCATATTCCCCTCCTTTCGAGAGTTTTACTGTTATCAAGTCGCTGAATGTTTTGCTTTTGGAGGCCGTTACTTCCCGGATATCAAATCCGCGTTCGTCGGCATATACCCGGGCATTAATCAGGTTAATAGCATCATCTACATATTCACCCAGCATACCTTTTAAAATACCATCGGTGAGCACTTCAGAATATTTAGCACAATCTCCGGTGTACTCAAATTCAAAACTATTGGCGTGTTCGGGAGAGAGTTGTACAGTCATCTTCCCCAGTTTTTCGGCCAGGGCCAAATACGGCTGTACATCCTGATTGGTAAGCAGAGCTATAGACTTACCGTTAAGACTGCCTTTAAAGCTTCTATTCTCAAGGGCGTCGGTAAGCTGGGTAGCAATATGGCGGGCTACTTTCTCCTGGGCTTCTTCGGTTGAAGCTCCGAGGTGTGGGGTACATACAATTTGGTGATGCTTTAAATACTCATATACTTCTTCTGTTGGAGGTTCCTGGCTGTACACATCTACTGCAATACCTGAAACAATTCCACTTTCGAGCAATTCGGGCAGATCCGCTTCTTCATAAATCCCTCCTCTTGCGCAATTGATCAGCCGAACTCCTTTCTTCAGTTTCTCAGCATTTTTCAGAGAAATTAGTCCCTTTGTTTTTTCCGTTAAAGGCGTGTGAACTGTAATATAATCTGACTGTCCCAACAAGTCGTCCAGTTCAACCAGTTTCACACCCAGCTCCTGGGCATGTTCGTGGGTTGAAAACGGATCATAGGCAATCAAATCCATTCCAAAGACACTCATACGCTGAGCCACTTCAGATCCAATCTTGCCCAAGCCAACAATACCGAGTGTTTTACTATGTACTTCGGTACCCATATAGCTTTTTCGGTCCCAGCCTCCACTTTTAACCTTGGCTACAGCCTTAGGTATATTCCTGGAAAGAGCCAGTATTAATCCACAGGTATGTTCAGCGGTAGAAATGGTATTCCCATCCGGGGTATTCATTACCAGTACCCCTTTTGCTGTTGCGGCTTTAATATCAATGTTATCTACACCCACACCGGCGCGGCCTATTACTTTCAGCTTATCTGCTTTTTCCAGTAATTCGGTTGTTATAGTGGTTCCGCTCCTTACCACCATTCCGTCGTATTCAGCTATAGTATCATATAATTCTTCAGTAGTAAGTTTAGCCGGAACATCTGCCTGTACCCCTCTTTCAGCAAATACCTCCGCGCAAACCGGGTCTACATTGTCGAGTAATAAAACTTTAAATGACATTTTTAGATCGATTTAAACAATTTTGTATTGGATGTTTAGTTATTGGGTAAATTCAGTAATTAGCTGTTTAATTTCATCAAGCCCTTCCCGCGAATCGGCTGAATACGCCAGGATTGGCACTTCAATATTCATTTCATCTAATATTCGTTTAACCTCTGCTTTAGATTGATTGACTTTATTTTTGGATATCTTATCCGATTTTGAAAGTAACACTGCAAAAGGTTTTCGGTTTGATCCCATCCAATAAAAGAAATCCTGATCCAGTGCTGTGGGTTTATGACGTGCATCTACCACCGAGAGTATGAGCCTTAAAGACGCTCTTTCCAACAAATACTTTCTGATACTCCGGCCCCATCGTTCCCTTTCCTTTTTGGGGACTTTGGCATATCCGTAGCCTGGCAAATCAACAAAATAGAGCTCTTCCCCTATTTGGTAGTAATTCATTTGTTGGGTTTTTCCGGGTACGTTAGAGGTACGAGCTAGTTTTTTTTTATTCAGCAACCTGTTGATGAGCGATGACTTTCCCACATTAGATCGCCCTGCGAAACAAACCTCCGGCAAACTACTTCCCGGACATTCCTCGAGCTTAGTGGCACTGGTGATAAACTTGGTGGGAGCGTTGAACATTAAACTAATTCGTTATCCTCCTTTTCAACTCCGAAATTAACCGGAACTGGATAATTTGCCGTAAAACAGGCTGTACAATAGTCGTGCCCGGATGGGTTGGCTTCCTTCACTGCACTTACAAGTCCATCCGCAGACAGGTACCTGAGACTGTCTACTCCAATTTCGTTGGCCATTCTCCCAATATCCCGATCAAACTTATTGGCTATTAATTCTTCCGGTGTGGGAAAATCCATTCCATAATAACATGGACTTATGATGGGGGGAGAACTCACTAAAAAGTGTATCTCAGCAGGATTACAAGCCCGTATCATATCAACTAAATAGCGGGAGGTGGTACCTCTCACAATAGAGTCATCTACAATGATAATGGTTCTTCCTTCAATTACCCCCCGAACCGGGTTGAATTTGGTACGCACTTTTTGTTCCCGCGACTTCTGCCCCGGTGATATAAACGTTCGGCCTACATAGTGATTTCGGATAAGCCCAATATCGTATTTGCAGTCGAAGCCCATTTTTTGACATTCCCGGGCATAGCCGATGGCTGCTGTATTACTGGAATCCGGAACCGATACTACCACCGGCTTTTTATCAGAGGGGCTATTTTTAGCAACTTCATTAACCGGATGTTCTTTAGCCAGCTGTTTCCCCAATTTTCGGCGTACTTTGTCAACCATCTCCCCAAAAATCATGCTATCCGGGCGAGAGAAATATACATACTCAAAAATGCACTGACTGGTTGATGTACCCTCCTGAGGTTCTATGAAATAGGACTTGGGTTCATCGGCCTCGGTAGCTTTCTGATCAATTACAATAACTTCGCCAGGCTCAACATCCCGAATGTATTTTGCTCCGTTTATATCAAAAGCACAGGTTTCACTGGCTACACAAAAGGCACCATCAATTTTACCCAGCGCCAGAGGTCTGAAGCCATTGGGATCCCGAACGGCAATCAACTTATCATCAGTTAACAGAACCAGGCAATAGGCCCCTTCAATTTGATGAAGGGCATCCATAATTTGATCCATTTGAGTTTCTTCCTTGCTTTGGGAAATCAAATGAAGAATAAGCTCCGTATCAGAAGTACTCTGAAATAACACTCCCTCCTGCCTGAACCGCTCCCGTATCTGTTTGGCATTCGACAGGTTACCATTATGGCCAATGGCCAAATTTCCCTTCTTGTAATGAACCCTAAATGGCTGAATGTTGGCCGGGTTTTTTGAAGAACCTGAAGTAGAATACCGATTATGCCCTATAGCAGACTTCCCTTTCAGGATTTTCTTAAAAACTTTGGATTTTCGGAATACGGAGAGAACCAGCCCAAAATCTTTGTAGGCAGGCATCACATAACGGTCTTTCTCTTCATCGAAATATGAAGTTACTATTCCTGCTGATTCCTGACCTCTGTGTTGAAGTGAATGAAGTCCATAATAGGTATGAAGGGCCGCTTCCGGATGATCAAAAATCCCAAAAACTCCACAATACTCGCGGGGCTTGTCGCTCATGAAATGATGATAAAAGTGAGTTAAACCTGATTGATAAAGATAATAAATGATTTGCCTAAGTGGGAATAATAAGCAGTAGAAGTTTTCTACATGTTATTAACAAAAACCAAGACTCCCTCCCTTGCATTCACTTTCAATACTGAGCTGGCACGGAGCATTTTACAAAACACCCACTATTTAAAATAATTCTAAATAATGTTTGCCTCCATACTCCGCCGCCCGTATCTTTCCCTCGTTATTTAAAACAAGTCTAAATTAATATAGTGGTATTTCGGTGAATATAAGAATGGTTTGTTTCTTCTGGATAGTCGGACTTCTAATCTCAGCTAATACTTCGGCACAAGAGGCTCATTTTTCGGGTACTGTTTATACTAAAAAGGGAGCTCCTGTCTCTCATGCACATGTGCAACTACATCACCAGGAAAAACCCCTTCTCTTTACCGTTGTCAGCCAAACAGATGGTTCTTTCCTTTTTGACGGAATCGAACAGGGTTCTTATATACTCACCATCCAGAGCCTTGGGTTCAACTCCCTAAGCACTCCCATCTCTTTTACATCCGGGGAGCAAAAGCAACATGACTACCGGCTATCTCCCAAAACCTATACGGCGGGCACTATGGTAATAACTGCCTCCAGAACCCACCAACAACTGGAAGATGTGGGAGTGCCGCTTACGGTTGTTGATAATAAAGAAATTGAACTCAGCGGAAGTACCCGTTTAAGTGAAATTTTGGCCGAACAAACGGGATTGACTGTAGTGTCTGATCATGGGGAAGGAATACAGGTACAGGGCTTTGATCCCGATTATACGCTTATAATGATTGACAACCAGCCCGTTATTGGACGCGTTGCCGGAACTCTGGACCTGGATCGAATTTCCCTGGGAGCCATCAAACAAATTGAAATGGTTAAAGGCCCCTCTTCCGCCCTTTGGGGGAGTGATGCTCTGGCCGGGGTTATCAATATCATAACAGAGAAACCGGAGGAGGCCCTTAATTGGGATATAAATGGTCGATATGGCTCGCACACTTCTTTCGATGGAGGTACAAACCTTCGTTTTAAACACAACAAGCTGCAAGGAGCTCTTTTCGGGAATATAAATGGCTCTTCCGGCTTCGACCTAAACACCACTACTATTGAACCCACCGTGCCCGAATACACCAGCTATACTTTTTCAGCTTCACTGGATTATTCTCTTTCCAAGCGGATCTCAATTGGTATCCAATCCCGCTACTATCGTGAGAATCAAACCTACCTGAGTGATATAGACATTGACCAGAATACAAGCCGTGTTAACGGTTCTGAGTTTCAGGAAGATTACCACATTACCCCCCGGTTAAGCATCAATCTTGGAAGCAAGCAGCTGTTTGAGATTCATAGTTACCTGAGCAGGTTTAACAGCTCTACTGAGCTTGATATTGCTAAGACCGGGGCAATGTACAGTCATTCAATGTTTGATCAGACCTTCAACAAATATGAACTCAAAAGTTCTACCTTTTGGAACGATAGAAACATTACCGTAACCGGAGCCGGTTTTATTCAGGAAGATCTTGTTTCCGAAAATTATGCGGATGTGCCAGGATTTAACAGCTACTTTTCATATGGTCAGCATGAATGGAAGTTATCCCCAAAACTCTCGGTTACCGCCGGTTTCCGGTTTGATGCTCATAGCGAATATTCATCTCAGCTGAGCCCGAAATTCTCCGGAATATATAAGCCTAATAAGGTCATACATATCCGGGCATCGCTTGGGGGTGGATTTAAGGCTCCTGAATTTCGACAATTGTTTCTCAATTTCACCAACCCCCGGGTGGGCTATAGTGTATTTGGTTCTTCCACCGTATCTGAAGGAATAGCCAAACTTGAAGAAAGGGGCCAGATTAAAGAGCTCTTGATTGAGCCTTCCACGATTGAAGAAATAAAAGCCGAACGATCCTTTGCCTACAATGCCGGTATGGATCTTTACCTAACAGAAGATATACAGCTTCGGTTTAATATGTTTAGGAATAACGTTGATGACCTAATTGAAACCCAACGCATAGCCTTAAAACACAACAACCAGTCAGTCTTTTCCTATTTCAACCTGAGTAAAATTTATACCCGGGGAGTTGAGTCTGAATTCAAATTCAACCCTTCATTTATAAATGGCTTACGTATCACCCTGGGCTATCAATTTCTGGATGCCCGTCGTCTCATACAACGAGAGCATGACGATGTAGTAAATGGAGAAGTGGTCACTGTTACCGAAAGCGAATATATCCCCATCTTAAATCGCTCTAAACATTCAGGCAATGCCAAAATATACTATACCCATAACAAACTGGGGCTGGAATCGAGCCTTCGTCTTCGATATAACGGCCGGTACTGGTTTACTGACAGTTACCAGAGAAATCAACAAATTGATGCAAATGAATGGAGCGATCCCTATCTGCTTGTGAATGCTTCTGTGGCCAAACGGTTTTTGAAGCGATTCCGTCTTCAGCTCGGCATCAATAATTTGACCGATTATCAAAGCCCGGCGTTCTTGCCTTCAAACCCCGGCATCACTTTTTATACACAACTAAACGTTCAACTACATTAGATCTCAAATACATAAAACCATGAAACATCGGTTAATCTATCTCTTCACTACCTTATCATCCATCCTTATTATAAGCGCATGCAGCAGCAGTACAAATACTGGTCCTGCTCCCGTAGAAGCTGAAATAGCTTACGACATTCCCGGGAATATAAATTCGCTGCAGGAAACCCGAGCCCCCAAAGAAGACATCAATGATCATCCTCAGGAAGACGATCGTTATACCTTTTACGACCTTGATACCGGGGCAACCGTATCCGATTCTTCCTCTTCTGAATGGGATATTGCTTTTGATAGAACCACCGTACTAGCCAACGCTGGTCATGGCGGGGGGATTCTATTGGCTGATGGAGCATACCCGGATATTCTGGATGCTCCTTCTTCGGGCTATACTGAAAGCAATGCCAGCTGGTATACCTATACCGGCCAGGCTGCTTCCGGCCCCCAACATGCCATCCTTCCAAAAGAAGATAAAACACTAATTGTATACACTCCTGACGGACATTATGCCAAAGTACAAATCCTGAGTTATTATGAAGGGAATCCGGATACTTCCACTGACGAATTTGCCGATATGCAAAGCCGGCCGGCCAGTGGTTATTTTACCTTCAACTATACCCTTCAGACAACCGAAAGCCCTCAACTTCATCATATCGACCGTTTCACCTATTTCGATCTTGAATCCGGTGAAATAATTGAAGACTCGGCATCTGCTCAATGGGATATTGGGTTTGCAGGCACCACTGTTATTGCCAATGCACAGCAAGGAGGTGGCATACAATCACTAAATATAGCTTTCGAACAAGTTGATGAAGCTGCCACCTCAGGGTATCAGGCAGAAGCATCCGACTGGTATACCTACACCGGGCAAGCATCTTCCGGGCCTCAGCATGCCGTACTTGTAAATGAAGGCACTACCCTTTTACTACAAACTCCGGATGGTAATTACGCCAAAGTACGTATGATGAGCTACTATAAAGGAAACCCGGATCCCTCTACCGATACCTTTATTAACCTACATACCCGGCCGGCCGGCCGTTATTTTACCTTTGAATATGCCGTGCAAGGTGACGGATCAGTCTATTTTGAATAATTGTGTTCAAGCCAAATAAAAGAAGGCTTTGAAAAAGCTTCTAAAAATAGCACCAATACAAAGAGCCTGCTTTTAAAGCAGGCTCTTTTAAGATCATATAATTTTAATTCTGAAGGGTAGCATCTAATTCTATATCTACCGCATCCAGGGCTTTAGAAACCGGGCAGCCGTTCTTTGCAGCTTCTGCTATTTCCTGAAATTTAGCCTCGTCAATATCCGGCACTATCCCCTTGGCCGATAGTTTGATGGTGGTAATAGTTGGTGCTCCATCAACCATACCCAGCGTTACCTCTGCGTGCGTTTCTACAGATTCGGGAGAAAACCCGGCTTTGGCCAGTTCATTGGAAAATGCCATAGAATAACACCCGGCGTGAGCAGCCCCAATGAGTTCCTCGGGATTGGTGCCATCTCCATTTTCAAAACGGGAAGCGAAGGTATAGTTTCCTTCATAGGTTCCACTGCCTAATTTAACGGTTCCCTGCCCCGATTTAAGATCTCCATTCCACTTAGCTTCTGCTTTTTTAACAGCCATATTTTTTCTCCTTTGTGTTAATTTGTTCAATTTTGTAGCGACAACATACACCTGTACTTCTACATTCCATTTCATCCCATAATTTGCAGGAATTGAGACTTTAGTGTATCTGCAGTTTACACCCAAGAATAATTGATAAGTAAGGGGAATTCAACTGCAAGTGGATTTTCAAAGCCCTCTTAAACCAGGCTCTCCACAAAACTAACCGGCTATCTTTTTTACCAGGTGTTTATTTTTCCGCTGGGTAGCTAAAGACATAGGAAAAGTAACTTTAAATTCGGTGCCTGAGGAAGTGTCCATATCAAGTGTTCCACGCAACTGATCTACAAAAGCTTTTATAAGCATATACCCGAGCGAAGTAGGATTTTCCAAATCAACGGAATCCGGAAGCCCTATACCGTTGTCAGAAATCACAAGCTGAATCATACTTTTATTCAACCTGAAGAACTTAATCTTTATTATTCCCTTCTTAGCCACAGGGTAGGCATACTTGAGAGAATTAATGGTTACTTCATTTGTAAGCAGGGCAATGGGGATCGCTCTTTCCATATCAACAATCAATGCTTCCGCCTCCATCTGAAAATCTATATCAAGATCCTCCGGCCTGAAATTATTCAGGATCGTCTGTACCAGATCATACAAGTACTTTTCCATGTTGATTGATGAAAATGATTTATTCTCATACAACATCTCATGAATCATAGACATGGAGTGGATACGACTCTGCGTTTCCTGAAGCTTACTCTTTGCCTTGCCTTCAGCTTCCGTTTCGGCCTGCAGGTACAATAAGCCAGATATTACGGCCAGGTTATTTTTGACCCGGTGATGGATTTCCTGAAGGAGTATCTCTTTTTCATCTACAGAAGCCTTCAGCTTTTTTTCTTTTTGGATCAACTTTTCCTGTACTTCAATCAGTTTGGCATTTTCTGCCTGTAAACTGTTATTGCGTTCAACCAGTTCAGATGAGGTTAATTCCAGTGATCGTTCCAGTAAACTCCTATCTTCTTCAAAATCGTTGTAAGCCTGGCTTACCCATTTCAATAACTGCTTCAGTTTATCCGAAGCAGTATCGAGGGTACCAATAGATTTTTTTATCTGTCTCTGCAGTAATTTGTGATATTTCATTTTTCAGACAGGGTTGTAATACACATAGTTTGATTATGTAATAAGGCTCTTGACCCTCCCAATATAGGAGCGATTTCACCAAAAGAGTAGAACCCTGATAATACAGTATCTCTCCCATACACTTCCCGAACTGCTTCCAGTTCTTCTTCGACTCGCTGTTTTAAAACTTGTCTGCGGCCGATACAACTAAAAAGAAAAGCCAGGTCAGGGGAACCGCTTGCACCATTATTAACCGACTCCATCGCCGCTTCATAAGCTCCTTCAATCAGGCGGTGATGATTGGCTTTCATTAATCTGCCGTATTTTCCTTCCGGAATATCACCGGCAAATATCAGTGATTGGTTTTTCTCGTTCACTCCCAGGATTGTCCTCACTATTCCCGGTCCTTCTTCATCGGTTGCAATACAGAGGGGAAACAGAAGCCCGCTTGAGGGCAGTTGTTTGGCATAGTCTCCCAAGTAGGTTTTATATAATTCCAGTGCTGGTTTGTTGTCTAACTCAAACAATTCGTTTTTTGAAGACCTGGTGATGAGACGGTCGGGACCAAAGGTGTCCCACCCCCCATAGCAGCCAAATCCAACTTTTATGGCGTCACCGTAAAAGCCTACAACCACAATTTTGTCCGCTTGCCATTTCCCGTCTAACATCACCGAGGTACTCTGAAATTCCCCGGCATCCCCGGCTAAGCCTCCGGTTACCTTTACGTTGTCCGGCAATACTTCCGAAATTCCACGAACGACTTCGCTTCCGTTAATATCCAGCCCTTCCGAGAGCACCATAACATGGCTTAAATCTTTTTTTGGTAATTTTAAAGTCACCTCTTTTCCGGCTCTGTAAACCTCTGATGTATCGTTAAATATGATAGACGCAGTCTCCACACGGCTATGTTCCAGTTCAATAGCTGTGAATACTATAGTTCCATCATGAATTTCTGTGTCTATTATTTCACCTGCAGTAGTACAACCGGCGGTTACCATATTTGGAAACATCTCGCTTATTTTTTCAAATGCTCCGCTGTCTGTGTAGTCTGTGTGGTCTGTGTGGTTTCCAAATACAAACCCGATGTCCGGATCAGTCATGGTTTCATCAGATTTTTTACACAGCCATCTCTCTTTGTTCCAAACAAATTGCTGAACTTTCATATTTTCCTTCCTTAAATAAACCTAAGCTGATATTTAGTTATCGGCGAAAATGATTATCTGTTAAGTTAGACTATCTTAATTGAGAGTAGCTATTGAAGCGTTTACCAATACTTCTGTTGCCCTATCCAAAACCTTAGCTATGCTCTAACCTCAATAGTATGTTAACAAATGATAAATACCTTACCATATATAGCATTCTATCCGAACATAATCATCTCCAAATCTCCAACAGATTGTACTTAGTTATTACAAACATCTTCATGTGTACATACTACTTATAAAAAGACCCAACGGGTTAACTCCGGGAATACTTCTTTTTGGGTGAGCAGAAGATGAAGTTTTGGCATGGCCTGCATTTGGTTAATTTCATACTAAAGCATGCCTCCAAAATCTCTCCCTGTGATAATACGTTAATCCATACGAGGTTGTCATCATGAACTATCCATTCTCAGCTTCATTTTCTTCAGAGGCTATCAATGTTTCAATAAACTCCCGACTCTTCTGCCGCTTAACCCGAATTATTCACGAATGGATGCAAAATGGCGATCTATATATTTGAATATATTATCGTTGAATTGCTTTATGTAATAGCCCAATTTTGAGGTACGGATTAGGCGGCGAAATTTCCCCGTACGCTGCGTTCAAGTGAAAATTGGGGTACTCAGGGTACCACAGTACCCTTCCGTTCCCATTTCCACTTCGCCTTGCGTACGATTAAATTTCTTGGTGAATAATCCGGGGTAATATGCTTCTCCCACCTCAATGATTCCGATTTAGACTCAAAATTCTTCACATACTTCAGCTCCCAGGGAATTCCTGATTTGGTAGAATGCTTCCACCCCTCGTTATGCCGCTCCAACCGGATAATTACCCCCCCCGTAGCTCCAACATAGTACCGGTCTTTGTGCTCGCTATATATGATGTACACCTGATACATGCCCTTAAAATAACAAAGGCAGCCAAATAATCACCTGACTGCCTTTGTTCCTGAGTGGGAAACGAGCTTTCCCGAATCCTCGGGACGACCCCAACCTTAATTGGCTACTTATTGAGCAGTAAAATAGTATTGAAATAAAAAAAGCAGCCAAGTTTAAACTTAACTGCTTTTTCATAAGAGCGGGAAACGAGATTCGAACTCGCGACCCCAACCTTGGCAAGGTTGTGCTCTACCACTGAGCTATTCCCGCTTAATCAATAATTTTTCCTTTTTGGAAAGGCTCCAAATATAAGAGCCTTTTGGTGTACATATCAAGAAATTATTCCATCATTTTCTAATTTTTTTCTTAACCTCTGGGTTTGCCACTCTTTCATCCAGATAATCCTCATCGGGGAGAGTTGGGCGATCCCGATATCGGTCAACCACACAAATAAAACCAAGCTTTTTATTGGCATCGGCATGAAACTGGTGTAAAGTTCCCGGTGATATATACACTACATCATGCAGACTCAACTCATATATATTATTATCCAACACCATCATCCCTCCTCCCCGGATGACTACTACAGAGTGTGGGTGTTGATGAAATTCCAATGAGGTGTATCCACCTTCCTCTACTTCAAAATACCGGGTTTGAAAATTGAGTTCCTGTTCATCTTCCCTTTCCCCTAACAGGGAATATCTATGCACGCCTTTATAACAAGAAGTAGCCGATTTATAGTCTTTTCGATCTACTCCCTGCCACTGGTAGTTATTGCACTTTAGTACTTTTGACATTGTTCAATTATCAATTATCAATTATCAATTATCAATTATCAATTATCAATTAGGTTAAGCAATGAAGTATCAGTTTTAAAAGCTAATAGACTCATTCTTAATTATCTAAATTTTTCATGGTTAATTGCTTTAGTTTTTGAGTGATATCTCACCTACAGAACGCAACAATTTGCCCAGAAATTTATTTCCATACACCTTCTGTACGTGTTCCATATCTGCTATTACTACCAACAGATTCTTACTCCGGGAAAAAGCAACATTCAACAGGCGGGGAACACTTAACCCATTTTTGGCTTCATCAAAGGGACGCACTGAATAATGCCTCTTACTCCCGTTTTGCCATTCTCCGCTCATTACAGTATCGAAGATAATAACCTGCTTTTCCCTTCCCTGGAAAGTATGAATGGTACCTACTTCAACATCTTTGATACCCTTTTCCCACAAATGGTTTCTCACTTTATACACACTGTTTCGAAATGGGACAATGATGCCTATTTCTTCAGAGCTGTAATTTCTGAACAGCCGTTTCAGGCTTTTATCAATCAGGGCATGATGTACTTCATTAATTGGTTTAAATCCCCGTTCTCCTTTCTCCTGCTCCAGAAAGGGATTGTATTTTGATGTATCCACCAAAGCTACAGACTTTTCGGAGGCGGGAACTTCCTGCTTCTCCCCCGATTTCAACCTTCCTTCATAAAATACTGAGCTTATTACCCCAGCCAGGTCGTCTTTCAGGCGATACTGTACATCAAAAAAGCAGGTAAATTCAGGATGTTGATCATGCCAGTTAAATAAGGCTTCGGTGGTTTTTGATTCTGAAACAAAAGTGAAAATATCCTGTTCCAGAAAATCGCGGGCTTCCCGGTCGTCGGTGATAGCAATAGGGGGTAATTGCATAGGATCGCCTGCGATAATAAGATGCTTTTTGCTTTTGGCTGCCATCAACAACAGATAGGGAAGACTCGCCATCGATCCCTCATCCACTACCACGGCATCGTAACTGAGGTTATAAAACAGTTCTGACACGCACACCTTAGCCATAGTTGTTGCTACCAGCTGCTTCTTTTTAAGTTCATACCGTTCGTTCAAGTTTAACAGCCGGTCAATTTTATCTTCCAGCTCCGGTTTCCCGCCTTCCCGGTCAATTTTCTCGCCTGCCAGCCGGCATTGCATATCCAGTTTTTGCGGCACTTCTTTACCGGCCCGCATCAGTTCATCGGCCTGTTCCTGTAGATTTTCATAATTATTCAACAGATTGCTTAGCTCTACTGCTTCAGCTTTACGGGCATCCGTTTTCAGAGTCACTTGGTGCTCAAATAGTATCTGCTCCAGGCGGCCATCATCCAGGGCAGCCTCCCCAAAACGGGTAGTATTCTTCAAATTGAAGGATGGCTCGATCTCACCAAGAGCTTCAATCACACTAAGCATACCTACATCTACGGCACGGTTGGTGTTCGATACAAATAACACTCGTTTGTCTTCACGCAACAGATTGGCGATGACATGCCCCAGCGTAGCTGTTTTACCCGTACCCGGAGGTCCCCAGACATACAGTATATTATTGACCAGCGATTTTCGGATAGCCTCTTTTTGGGATACATTGCGAAGCTCATCAAAGACAGGCTTTTTTATCGAAGCTCTTTCTTCGAAAAACTCTGCCGGCTGCAATAATGCTTTTAACTGTGGGATGTCATCTGCTTTGTCATGAAGGGTAAACAGGTGTTCTTCTACCTTTCGGAGCACAAAATCGTTTTCCCATTCCAGAAACACTTCGTCAATTCGCTTTCCCCTGTTTTCGGGAAATTCAATCCGCACCTTTTTATCCTTAAACTCAACTACATGCACCTTATATTCTTCGGAACCAATCCGGGCCTTTATTTCCTCAGCAAAATTCAATCCTTTGTTTTGAGATTCAAACTCATAGATCCACTCACCTGAAACTTTCTCGAGTTCCCCTTGAAATAACACATCCGTCGATGGGGTTTCCCGTACAGCTTCAATTTCTTTTTCTATAGCCTGAATAGCATTATGCAGTACTTCTTCTACCAACTAACTACCTACTTTTAAATCTGAAAATTAATGTATTAATAACTATCTACTGATCCCACAGTTCGGCCCGAATCATATCAGAACTTTTATTTGATAACTGGTACTCCAGCCTGATCCGGCTTTTCTCGGGTACTTTTTGTTCTACCATGCGGGCGCTTTCGGGGGTGTACATTATAAGATCAGAATTTCTCACAAAAAGAGGCAGCGACTTCCCATAAATGGTGCCCGCTACAAAAGAGCCTTCAAAATGAATGGAACGTTTTAATTCTTCTATGATCATGGGAATAGACTCCTCTTTTCCCGTTACAAGTCCGATGGTTCCCATAGCTGCCTGATCGATAATCGAAAGCAGGATATTGGGATCGTAATCGTAAACTATGGGTAATATAAGGATGCTGTCTCTAAGACTCCGAAACCTGTTCACCAGGTGTATAGGAACAAAAAGAGCATCATATTTAGCAGCACTTTCATATTGATTTATATCCAGGATCTTACTTTTTACCCCTACCTGCTTTTTAATAGCGTCAGCAAGCATACGGGCCATTTCCGGGTTCTCTCCCACACTGGCACAGGTCTGAATGCGATCGGGCCACTCCATATACCCCAGTTGTTCCTGAAACAAAAGTTCAATTTCGGACTCATCCAACCCATAGCCGATAAGCTCCTCTACCAAAGCCTGTACTTTTTCAGCCCCTTTTTCCAGGCGATCGGATTTATCCAGCAGCGGCGTCTGGTTTTTTACTACAAAACCGCGCCCCTGTTCTCCCTTGATCAGTCCCTCATCCTCAAGTATGTGATACGCTTTTCGAACGGTATGAAAACTGGCTTCCAGCTGTTGCCCCAACTCCCGGGTAGAGGGCAGCAGTTCCCCCACCTGGAACTGTTTGGTGGAAATCATCAACCGGATGCGATCGGCTATGTATTTAGCAGAGGATTTCAAGGTTCGTAGTAGTTCATGGGATTAAAAATATGTTTATCCTATCGAGATACATTCTGTTACAAAGTTCTGGCGGACATTCGCATAGCGCTAACAGAACCGGCTGTTTCTGATCTACGTATCTACCATCCGTTTAAGCTCCGATACCAGCATCAGGGCCTCGATAGGAGTCATTCGGTTGGGATCTGTAGCTTCTATTTTATTCAGCACCGTTTCAACCCGGGGATCAACATGGGTTTGGAACATGGATAACTGATCAACCTCTTTCTGCTTTTCGATATTGGCCGATATTTTCTGAGTGGCCTCTTTCTTTGCCGATGCTTCCTTCTCAATACTCCCGTTTTTATTGGTGATATCGAGGCTGTGACTTTCCAGGTTTTTTAGAATTTCTTTGGCTCTGTTAATGACCGTAGCTGGTAGTCCGGCCATATCGGCCACCTGTATACCGTAACTGTGGTCTGCCCCGCCCTGAATTAGTTTTCGCAGAAAAACGACTTTACCGTCATGTTCTTTTACCTGTACATTAAAATTCTTCACCCGTTCGTACATTTGTTCCAGCTCATTCAGTTCATGATAGTGAGTAGCGAACAGGGTTTTAGCGGCTACCGGTGCATGATTATGCAGATACTCTGCAAGCGACCAGGCTATACTCAATCCATCAAACGTACTGGTTCCCCGGCCCACCTCATCTAACAGAATAAGTGAGCGTTTTGTGGCATTGTTTAAGATATTGGCAGCTTCATTCATCTCAACCAAAAAGGTGCTTTCGCCGGCAGCCAGGTTATCGGAGGCGCCCACGCGGGTAAATATCTTATCCACCATACCTATAGATGCTGATTCAGCCGGCACATAGCATCCGATCTGGGCCAGCAGTACAATAAGCCCTGTTTGGCGAAGTACAATACTTTTACCCGCCATATTAGGCCCGGTAATAATTAATATCTGCTGATCCGAATTATCCAGCATAATATCGTTTGGAATAAAGGGTTCTCCCATTGGCAAGGTTTTTTCTACCACGGGGTGTCGTCCCTTTTTAACATCAATCACATCCCCATCTTTTACTTCTGGCTTCGCATAGTTATTTCGGAATGCTACTTCAGCAAAACTCTGCAGGCAATCTAACTCGGCAATAGCCTGGGCCAGCTGCTGAATCTCATCGGCGAAATCAGCTACATACAGCCTCAGCTCCTCGAACAATTCATATTCCAGGGTTTTACTCCGTTCCTCTGCCGACAACACCTTTTCCTCTACGTCCTTCAGTTCAGGGGTAATGTACCGCTCAGAGTTTACCAGGGTTTGCTTCCTGATAAAACTTTCGGGCACTTTATCCTTGTGGGTATTGGTCACTTCTATGTAGTAGCCAAATACCTTATTGTAGCCGATTTTCAGGGAAGGTATGTTATGTTCTTTAGCAAGATCGTCTTTTATCTCGGCTATATACTGTTTTCCATTTTGAGCAATATCCCGGAGTTCATCCAGCTCATCGTTAAACCCGTAGCGAAACATGCCGCCATCCCGAATACTGGCGGGGGGATCTTCATCCAAAGCGGTGTTAATCCGCTCCTGAAGCTCAATAAGCAGCTTCATACGTTTGGCAATATCTTCGAGCAGTGGATCTTCAACACTGGAGAACTGGCTTTTTAAGCGGGGTACCTGTACCAGTGAAAGCCGGAGTTGCACGAGGTCGCGGGCGTTGGTTCTGCCCATACAGATACGCGAAATCAGGCGTTCTAAATCTCCCACCTGCTCCAGTTCCTCCCGAATACCATTGCGAATCTCATGATTGCCAAAAAACTGCTCAACAGCATTCAGGCGCTGCTGAATAGGCTTTAAACGCTTAAGGGGACGCATCACCCAGCGACGCAGCAAACGTCCTCCCATGGCTGTACAGCTTTTATCAAGTATTGAAATTAATGTGCCGTCTATGCCACCTTCCTGTATAGACGAAGCCAATTCGAGGTTCCGCTTGGTTGCTGCGTCCAGCGACATATATTCTTTACTTTCGTATGCATACAACCTTTTGAGATGTCGCAGATATGCTTTTTGAGTTTCCTGCATATAATGCATGAGGGCGCCGGCAGCCACATGTGCAGTCTCAAGATTTTCAACTCCAAAACCTTTTAATGAATGTACTTCAAAATGATCCGTCAGCAGATTGTATCCATAATCGCCGTCATACACCCAATCTTCTATATAGGTGATATTATAATGGCTGAGATTCTGCTCAAGTTTATTTTTCTTTTTGGCCTGCACCAATATCTCTGCCGGTTGAATAGCAGCCAACAAACTCTCAGTATCCTCTTCTTTCACATGGCTAAGGGCAAACTCTCCGGTAGAAATATCAGAAAAAGCAATACCAACCAGAGAACCCGACCAGTGCAGAGAAGCGATGTAATTATTTCTTTTATGTTCTAACAACTTTTCGGAAAGGGTAACCCCCGGCGTTGTAATTTCGGTAACTTCCCGTTCTACAATTTTACGGCCTGCTTTCTTTGCTTCTTTGGGATCTTCAGATTGTTCGCAAACCGCAACCTTGTATCCCTTCTTCACCAATTTAGGCAAGTAATTATCGAGTGCGTGATAAGGAAAACCTGCCAGGGGCGTCTGATCTCCCCCATTATTTCGTTTGGTGAGGGTGATCCCCAGTTCTTTACTTACCAGTTTGGCATCTTCTGAAAAGGTTTCATAAAAATCTCCTACCCTGAAAAGTAATATAGTTCCCGGATGCTGCTCTTTAATTTTATTATACTGCCGCATCAAGGGTGTTTGCTTTTTAACACTCATGTAATATTGTTACCGTTTCCTTTTTATTCTCTGAGTTAAAAGGGGAACATACCAATGAATTGATTGAAAAACTAAGTCATAAAATGTCTGTTTGGAATTAATTTTCAATCACACTTATCTTGTCAATTCACCAAACTGAATGTGATTTTGCAAACCTTTAAAGACTTTTGGAAAAGAGCGACCAGCTTAGCTGGCAAAAAGGACATCTTTTTTAACGCCTCTGCCATCACCTTTAATCTTTTTATTTGTGCTGTTCCTTTCATCCTTATCCTGATGTCTATTATTGGATACGTGCTTTCTATAGACGAAGCTTTTAATGAAATTGTTCGGTATGGGCGCGAATTCTTCCCAAGTTTTACTTATGAAACCCAGAATAACGATGTGTTTCAAGGCGCGGTTACCATTGAAACTTTACTACGCCCATTGGTTGGTGCTCGCCAAATTTTTGGTATTGTGGGTATTGTCATACTGCTGTTTTTTACACAGGGCCTGTTACACAGTCTGAAACATGTACTCTTCGATATTTTTGATATTGAGGAACGTAAACATCCCGTACTCGAAGCTATTTACAATTTCTTTGGTTTTGGATTGATTGGTGCCGTTTTTCTCTTTTTCAGCCTGTTTACTTCGTTTACCTCTCTGCTGAATTTAAGTCAACTGAGCATTCCTTTCACCGATATTGTAATTCAGCTACCCTGGATTTATGATCTTATCAATTTTGTGCTTCCCATTATTCTCACCTTTTTTGTGATGTATGTAGTATTTCGTTTTGGAAGCGAACGTAAAATTAAACCACGGGTGGCAATAATGGCGGCTCTCACCTATACTTTTTTGTTTGAGATAGCCAAATATATTCTGGGCACCTACCTCCAGTATGCCTTCACCTCTTATCGGTATTTTTACCAGGGATACACCATCTTAATTATTATTGGTGTATGGACTTTTTACACAGCCATCCTCTTTGTGGTAACCGCTATTCTGGCTCGTGCCTTCAAAGATACTTATGTGGCTAATAAACCATCTATAGAGGAGAATCCCTACACCGCTATTTCGTGATGCAATCAAAATTATCCCGCTCATTTTATAGCCGTGACGATGTAGTTCAAATCAGTAAAGAACTGGTAGGCAAATATCTATGCACCCATATTGAAGGGGAATATACCTCCGGTATGATTGTAGAAACAGAAGCCTATAACGGACGCAACGACAAAGCATGTCATGCTCATGGCAACACGCGCACCAAGCGGACGGAAGTTATGTATGGCCCACCCGGGCACGCTTATGTATATTTATGCTACGGCATTCATCATCTATTTAATGTAGTAACCAATAAAACAAACCTGGCCGATGCCGTTTTAATCCGAGCTATAAAACCTATTGACGGCATCAATTTGATGCTGGAACGCAGAAACAAACAAGCATTACATCCCTCGGTGGGAGCTGGTCCGGGCATTCTTTCACAGGCTCTTGGAATAACTACGGCTTTGGATGGAATCGATCTTTTGGGTAACCAAATATGGATTGAGGATAGAGGGTATGACATCCCTGAAGAGGACATTAGCCCTGGCCTGCGCATTGGAGTCGATTATGCCGGAAAAGACGCTCAGTTACCCTGGCGGTTTTCGCTTAGAAAAAGTAAATGGGTAAGCAAATAAAAAATCCCATACGTAATAAAGCATGGGATTCAGATTCTACCAAAACAGACAACCGTTATTTAATTATCTTTATTTTCCTCAGCTATCTTCTGCAATCTTTGCTGAAGTTCAGGTGTTTGCCGAATAGTCATTGCCAATTGCTGAAATTTCTGCGGGCTTATTCCTTCTTCTGAAATAATTCCCATCATTTTCTGCTGCATCTTTTGTTGCTGCTGCATCATTTCAGGCTGAATTTCTTGCATAATCTTTTTCTCGGCTTCTGTGATTTTCAAGCTATCAGGTGCCACTTGTGGATTTTGCTGCAGCATTACCAATTGCTGAAAACGGCTATACTTCATCCCACCTTCTTCTACAATAACCTTAAATTTTTCCACTGCTTTTTGTTGGGCAACTTGAAACTGAGCTGAAATTGCAGAAAATGTCTCCAACTGCTCATCTGTAACACTTTCGGGATCTAAGGGTTGTACCTGTTGTGTTCCCTGTGCAAAAACTGTAGTTGAAAAAAGCAATATACCAACCAGCAACAGAACTGATTTAAAAAATACTCTCATTATGATAGTCCTTTATTATATGATTTAGTTAAACAGACCGAAAGAACCCGGTTATTACCACCAACTTCAACTTCAACTTCATTTCGGGAATTTTTCTTTCCACGCTCCTAAATTAATAGCTTTTGACTAAATGGCGCGGAAAAAAATAAAATTTAATTTAATATTAAACTAAATTATTTCGAAATTACTGCTGTCACAGCTAAAATTAACTCTCAATACATTTACATTTATTCAAATATGAAAACCAATAAAAAACTATTCACTTTATTAACTGTTTCTTTAGTTGCTCTTTTTGCTGCAGCTTTTACTATACCGGAACCAACAAGTTGGACAATTGATAAAACCCATAGTGCCATTAATTTTAAAGTTATCCACTTTTTTACTCCTGTAAATGGAGAATTCCGTGAATATGAATCCACTATCCACTTCGACCCGGAAAATCTGGAAGAAAGTATGATAGATGTAAAAATAATGGTTAGCAGTATTGACACTGATAACCAACGCAGAAATAATCACCTTCAGTCTGGTGATTTCTTTAATGCTGAAAAATATCCTCATATCACCTTTACCAGCAACAGTATAAGATCAACAAATGATGATACATTTGTTGCGGAAGGGACACTCACCATTAAAGATGTAAGCAAAGATTTTTCACTCCCCTTTAAGCTTCTCGGAATCAAAGATCATCCGATGAGAGATGGTAAATTAATAGCAGGGATGACTTCCAACTTCACTCTTGACCGTACGGAGTTTGATGTTGGGGTTGGTGACTGGGCTTCAGATGCTGTAGTTGGTGATGAAGTTACGGTAGATCTTAATCTTGAGCTTAACGCTGACAAGTAAACAAAAAATAAATCGTATAAAATTGAAAGCATCGTTTCATTTGAGGCGATGCTTTTTTTATTTTAGGAATCCAAACCAATTGACCTTCACAAATGAATAAAAAAAGAATTTATCTTTTATCCGGATTTATCCTTGTAGCAGCTTTCTCAAGGATTATACCACATCCTTACAATTTTGCCCCTATTGGTGCCATGTCTATTTTTGGGGCGGCTTACTTTTCGGATAAGCGACTCTCGCTTATGCTCCCCCTTGTTGCCATGTTTATAAGCGACCTTTTGGTTAACAATATTCTTTATGCTTCTTTTTATGAAGGCTTTGTTTGGGTTAGTCCTGGTTTTTGGTCGGTATATGGGGCTATAGCCCTTATCGTACTGGCAGGATGGTTTATCCTGAAGAAAGTAAATACCAAAACAGTTATTGCGGGAAGTCTTTCTGCGTCCATCATTTTCTTTTTGGTTACAAACTTTGGCGTATGGCTAAGCAGTCCAACCTACCCTCTTACCTTTGGTGGGCTAATGACCAGCTACACAATGGCAATCCCCTTCTTCCACTTTACCGTGCTGGGAGATCTGTTTTATTCAGGAGTATTGTTCGGAGCGTTTGAGTTTGTCAAGAGCCGGAATACGGTCTTTCAGCAAGGTTAATTTAATTTCACTTTGCTTAAGCCGATAAACGCGGTATAATTGAGTTGTTTTAATCCTTTAGTGATCAGCAGCCTCTGAAGCATTATATGAGGTCTTAAAATTATACCATGTTTGAATTATTTCCAGATCAACCGGTCTACGACTATCCAACAATACTAAATGTTTTCTATTCCCTGATATGGGCTTTTGTGCTTTCGTCGCTGATTGCTATAACCCACAGGCTTACTTTTTCAGGGCATCAATACCCTAAAAATTATTTCCAGGGTTTAGCCCTGGGTTCTATTGTAGCTGCTATGGTTATGATGGCTATTGGAGACAGTCTGGCCCGGGGATTAGGGGCATTTGGTGCTCTTGCTATCATTCGGTTTCGAACTAAAATCCAGGATGTTCGAAATATTCTTTTCATTTTTGCCTCACTTAGTGTGGGGCTGGCTATTGGTGTTTTTGGATATACAATAGCTTTCGTGGGCACAATTTTGTTCTGCACGATGGCCCTTATACTTCATTTTACCTCTTTTAGTACCAAAGGAGGGGTACGGGGTACGCTCACTTTCAGGCTAGAGGATGGGAGAAATCATAACAGGGTTGTGGAGCTGTTGGATGAATATTGCTCTGATTATAACGACATTGAGATTACTGCCCGAAACAGTGGGCGCTACGACTATGAATACTTTATTGAATTCAATCACGAGCGTGACAATACGAAATTTCTTCAAAGAATAAGAGCAATAGAAAACACCCAGCGGGTGCGAATCAGTTTTAAAGATTATCAGGAAAATAATTAAAGGAGGGGATGATGTTTAAAAAAATTAACTCTTTCTATGTCTTTATAGCCATTTTCTTTATTGGTTTGCTTACCGTGAACACCCACTACTTTAAAGGCAGCAATTCTTTTCTGGGGGTTACTTATTCCAAAGAGTATAAAATTAACATCGAAAAACCGGCTATTGTAAGAGCTACCCATATAGTTCCCGGAGAAACGGTGCAACCGGGAGACCTTTTGGTTGAACTTGACAGCCCTGAACTCTCGCTGGAAATTGAGAAGCTGAAGAAAGAAATTGAGTTATACCAGTCTCAAAAAGCAGAGAGAGAAAAATTGGTAGAATCGGAACTGAATCTGCTGCTATCTGAAAAAAAGATCATCCAAAGTGAGATTAACAACGAGATCCGTATCATTGAAAAACAGATAGTATTAAACCGCTCATTAACAGATTCCATCCTGAAAAGAAGAAATAAAATATTTGTTGAAGATTCGTTGAGTTCCCTTAAGCTGGAAATCAACTCTATCCGTGAAAAGGGAGCCCTCGAACTTAACGCCGTGGATATTAAGATTACCGATTTAAAACAAGACCATAACTTTGATCAATCTCAGATTCAGGCAAAAATTGAACTCACCCAACAAGAACTGGAATGGAAACTTAAAGAGCAGGAAAATCTCAACAAATATGCCACTTTCCCCGGAGTTATTGAGAATGTGTATGTAAAACCCAATGAACAGGTAGAAGAATTTACTTCCCTGGTTTCAATTAATCCCATTCACCCCACTTCTGTAGTCGGATATCTGGTTGGCACTAAAGAACGTGACAAAAGACTGGGAGAGAAGGTTATTGTTCGTTCACTGGAACATCCAAAATTTGAAACTACCGGTAGTATTATCGGCTTTGGCTCTGTGGTTAAGCTTCCAAATATTCTTCAAAAATCCACTACTATACAAACTTTTGGTCTCGAAGTATTCATCCAAATTCCCGAGGATAACGGTTTACCGGTTGGGGAAAAAATCATTGTAAAATGAAGTCCAGCTTTATCATTTTCATATGCAGTTGCATGGCATGGTTTTTTACTGCAAGTCCGGTACAGGCTCGCCAAACGGTCTCTGAATTTCTACTGACGGCTTTTGAAGATCGGAATTTAAGCCAGTATGATGCCCAAATATCTTTCCTGAGGCCCTCTAATTATCGCTTTCCTGTGGTTGACGAGGTAGAAGTACGAATGGGAAACGATGAATTAACGTACGAAGATCTACAATACGCTCTTCGTCTCAAGCCGGGTAACCCGTGGAAAATAAGAAGAAATAATGCGTTCTTTAATGCCACGAAAAAAGAAATTGATCTTCGGAAAAAGCTGGAATACAAAGAGAATCTTCAGCGCCGGTACGAGGTAGTATTAGATTATTTCCAGCAAAAGAACACTGCAGCACTGATTGAAGAGCGCTTGAGTATTGCTTCTAAACAGACTTCCATAATGGAAGAAAATTTTGAAAGTGAATTATTTGATGCTGAAGACTATGCGGAAAGTAAAATAAACCAAGTAGAAGATATTGAAGACCTTGATGAGGTTCTGGTAAAGTTAAACGAAACCAAAGTTGAAATTCAGCTCATACTGGAACACCGCCCGCCTGATTGGGAAATGTTCAATCTCATTACTATCTCTTCTATAGAAAAAGTAGTCAACGAGATTGTCAATGCCACTTTTGATGATGCAGAGCTTGAACTAATTGCCCAGCAGATAGAAGTAGCCCGGCAGGAAGTACGGGTAGAAAAAGCTGATTTTGATATTGGATATATACAGCTCGAATACTTCCCCTTCCGGGATATTGATGATTCGGAGTACGGGGTTTCTGTAGGGCTGACTCTTCCTCTTTTTAGGGATAACAAACCTCAGATAGCCGAACGCAAGCTGGATGAGATAGAACTAAAGAACGAATTTACCCTTGAGCAGTATCAGGACTCAGTGAATAAAATAAAATCGTACGAACATCTCAAAAACCTGATCGCTCACCACCAACTTATTGTTGACAAAACAGAAGAGTTAAATTTGGATGCAATGAGCCAGAATCTTGCAAACAGCGAAGACTATAACCCCATTATCATACTAGAACTGGAAGAAAGCATTCTACAGCTGGAAGAAGTTTTATTAAAATCAAAATACAGGGTATTGACACAGTTTATTGATTTTCTTTTTACCTTTGATGCCCTTATTCAAAAGCCATTAACCAATTACATTTCTGAAGATCTAGATCTTATAGAATGAACATTATCATTACCGGTGCCACCTCAGGAATTGGAAAAGAATTAGCCCTTCAGTTCGCTGCCAAAGGAAATAAAGTAGGACTTATTGGCCGCAGAACTGAACGTCTGGAAGAACTAAAACATGAAATTGGTGAGCTCGCCTATATCCGAACGCTGGATGTAACCAACTTTGAGCGTGCAGAGAAGGTTTACCAAGAACTCATCGATGAAATGGACGGACTGGATATCATGATTTTAAATGCAGGTGTTGGTAGAATTAAAACCCGGCCAGCCTGGAGAATCGATGAGAGTATTATAGAAGTAAATGCCTTTGCCTTTGCCCATGGCTGCCATTTCGCCTTCGAATATTTCCTGAAACAGGGGTATGGCCAAATTGTAGGAATGTCTTCAATTGCTGCTCACATAGCCTCAGGAAGGGCTGCCGCATACACTGCATCCAAACATTTTATATCCAACTACATGACAGGGTTCCGGCAAAAGGCAAACCTGACGGGGGCTGATATCACAATTACAGACCTCAAACCCGGATATATATGGACGGAGATGACTGAACGAAATAATAATATGTTTTGGGTTTCTTCGGTACAAAAAGCTGTTCAACAAATGGTAAGAGCCATCGAAAAAAAGAAAAATCATGCCTACATTACCAAAAGATGGCGGTTGCTGGCATGGGCAGCAGAATTGGTTCCCCAATGGATTTGGGATCGGTTAAAAGTATAACTTTCCGGAGTAGATAAACACTACTACCCTTACCCTACTCTTCTCTGTCCTGATCATCATCAACGGCAGATAACCGGATAGGACCTTTAGCCCGGTCAATATTAATCGGTTTGCCCTGCTGAATGATTCTGATCTTGCCCTTAGCCTGAAGTTCACCAGCCATACCCCTCACCTCATCTAAATGCTCTTCCCATACATTCGAAAATAAATCCCGGGCCACCTCAGAAGGACTTACTGATTTACCTGCACCTCTTGACTTTGTAAGCGACAGTATCCTGCTTTCAATTTCCTCTTTCGACTTCTTCATAACGATCCTCATTGTTTATTCAACAATCGTAATTATCCATTCCAATATCCAGTCCACATAATAACCGTTGTAATCTTTATTTTTTGTGTAGCTTTTTAAAACCCTTAGAGAAAATATGAGTTATTAATAGCCTGATTGGCCTGGATGATTCATCTATTTTAGTTATTCCCTATATATGGGAAGGTTAAAACCAATATGGACTTAAAATAGTTACCAGCTCAATATCTGTCAATAGCTGAACCCAAGCCTTATCACCATTTTACCAGTTCCCCTTATCCAAGATCCCTAAAAATACCGGATTCCTTTTCATTCCATGCTGCTTGTAAAAATTTAACTAAGCTCTTGTATTTGATCCTCACATGTAATTCATTAGTTCATAAATAAATTCCCTTACTATGAGACTATCACTAATACTCACTGTACTGCTATTACTAACTGCCTGTAAAACTGAACCTTCCGAACCTCAACCATCGGGTACTGCTGTGTCTCTCGGGTATCTTGAAACACCTGCAGGTTTTAAAGTTGAAGTATTTGCAGAAAATGTCCCCAATGCCCGACAAATGGCTATGAGCCCAAATGGGGTTTTGTATGTAGGATCCCGGCGGGATGGACGTGTACATGCTGTAGTTGATGCTGATAATGATTATAAAGCGGATACCGTATATACTATTGCTTCAGACTTGCGGCTACCTAACGGGGTGGCCTATAGAGACGGCTCACTATTTGTGGCCGAGGTAGGTAAAATATGGCGGTATGACGATATTGATAATCATCTAAACTCCCCCCCTTCACCTGTATTAATTACTGAGGACTATCCTACTGAAGGGCATCATGGATGGAAGTACATTGCCTTTGGGCCCGACGGAAAATTATATGTGCCCGTGGGCGCCCCCTGCAACATTTGTAATGAAGCCGAGAACAATCCAGTTTTTGCATCTATAACCCGAATTAATCCTGATGGCACTAACCGGGAAATTGTTGCACACGGTGTGCGCAATACGGTAGGCTTTACCTGGCATCCGGAAACAGGCAATCTCTGGTTTACCGATAATGGGAGAGACTGGCTTGGCGATGATATGCCACCATGCGAGCTAAATGAACTCACTGAAAAAGGGCAGCATTTCGGTTATCCTTTTCTTCATGGAAATGACATCTGGGATCCGGATTTTGGAGATGAGGGTAAACAAAAAAATATTGACTTTAAAACTCCAGTTCAGGAACTGGGGCCTCATGTAGCTCCATTGGGCGTCATTTTTTATACCGGTAACATGTTCCCTGACAATTTCAAAAACCAGGCGCTTATAGCAGAACACGGTAGCTGGAACCGAAGCGAAAAAGTTGGTTACCGAATAACGATGGTTACATTTGACGATGAAGGACACCCTACCTCCTATGAGCCCTTAGTAACCGGCTGGCTACAGGGAGAGGAAGACATGCGAGGACGTCCGGTATCCATACTTCAGCTTCAGGATGGCTCCCTTTTGATTTCAGATGATTATGGCAGCAAAATATACAGGCTTAGTTACAAAGAATAGCTTTTGAAACAGATATCGGAGGGAATCTGGCCTACGCAATTGCAACCTTAATTCCTTATATTCCGGCTTCCTTAAAATTTTGAAATAAACTTTGTTTCATGAAAGATGTAGTATTAATTGCCGGCGACGGAATTGGATCTGAAATAACAGATTCCGTAACAAAAATTCTTGATAAAGCTGGCGCAGAGATAAACTGGGTTGAGAGATCAGCCGGTTTAGGGGCCCATGAAGAGAGTGGTAATCCCATTCCAGCAGACACTATAGAAGCAATAGATGAGCACCGTGTAGTGCTTAAAGGTCCGCTTACAACACCTGTAGGTTCAGGATTCCGTTCAGTAAATGTAGCCTTACGCCAAAAATTTGAACTATTCAGTAACATTCGCCCGGCTCGCACCCTCCCAAATATCGACAGTCCCTTTAAAAATGTAGATATGGTGATTTTCCGTGAAAACACCCAGGGACTTTATATCGGTAAAGAGCAGTGGATAGACGATGATACTAAAACACATGCCGAAGGTATTGCCGTTGTAACTGAAGAAGCCAGTAAAAAAATCATCACGGCTGCTTTTGAGTATGCTCTTGCTAACGATCGCAAGAAAGTAACGCTGGTCCATAAAGCAAATATTTTGAAACTGACTTCAGGCTTGTTTCTCGACATTGGTCGTGAAGTAGCCAAAAATTATCCGGATGTAGAATTTGAAGATCTGATTGTTGACAATATGGCCATGCAGATGGTGATGCGTCCGGAACGCTTCGATATTGTTGTAACAACTAACCTCTTTGGGGATATTTTATCTGATCTCGCCTCTGGTTTAGTTGGCGGGCTAGGTGTTACCGGAGCGGCCAACATTGGAGATGATGCAGCTATGTTTGAAGCTGTCCATGGGTCTGCTCCCGATATTGCCGGGCAAAACAAAGCAAATCCCCTGGCTCTCCTGTTTTCATCCGTTATGCTGCTTGAACACATCAACCAAAAACAGATAGCCGAAAATATCCGAAAGGCAATCTATAAAACACTGGTAGAGAAGAAAGTGTATTGCACCCCTGATATAGGAGGCGAAGGTACCACCTCAACATTTACCCAGGCTGTGTGCGACAATATTTAGTTTAACGCGTTTACCGGTTGGAGATTAGCTTAAAACAGTATTGAAAGGGAGTAACCTCGCAGCGTCCGTAGGTCCTGCGAGCGTTACGGGATTCTCGCTGGAAAGCCGAACGCTACGAGGACCTGCGGACGCTCGTAGGTTCTCTAAATGGTACTTCTAACCGGTAAACGGGTTTAGTTTATATTTTTTTATAGCACAGATACAGAAAAGGCTGCCCAAAGGCAGCCTTTTTTATTACAATCTAATGTTGCACCCACTAAATAAGTAAAGTAAAGTTTCTATATAAAACTTGCCTGATTTACTTATAACATTGGCCTAATCAATAACCACACTAATGTTAATCAGCCAAATATACTAAAGAGAACCCAGCTTATTACCGACATTACCATTCCAAATATAAGAGCCCAGCCAAAATTCCGAACTTTGAATCCATCAACAAGGCCGTCAACAAGCATAATCAACAATGCATTTATCACCCATACAAATAAACCAAAGGTGATGATAGTGAGTGGCAGGCTAAGGAATAGAAGGATAGGTTTTACAAAAATGTTTACCAGTGCAAGAAGTGCTGCAACAAAAACTGCGCTCCAAAAATTTTTGATTTCAACTCCATTTAGCAATTTTGCAGTAGCATAAACGGAAATACTATTTAGTATCCAGGCCCAGATCATAATTATAAAATTTTGTTGATAGTTAAAGGGACCTTACGGCCATTAATAAAAAATGTTTACCTTTACCGGAAAAAAGTGCCATGAATATTATTTTCTCTCCTTTTGATAAGCTTAGTCCCCAACAACTTGAGGACTTGTTTCGCCTCCGGCAGCAGGTCTTCATCATAGAGCAGCAATGCTTTTATGAGGATATAGATGGAGAAGATGACAAAGCTGAACATCTTTTGATTTATAAAGAAGATCAACTGGCTGCATATATGCGAATTTTCCAGGCGGGTGCTAAATATAAGCAGCAATCAAATATGGGAAGAATTGTAGTACATCCTGATTTTCGCGGAACTGATATAGGCCCTTCTCTAATTAACAAAGGGATTGAATTTTGTGAAAACACGCCCATACGTATTGAAGCACAAGCTGCCCTTATTGGTTATTACAATCAATTTGGTTTTAAAGAAGAAGGAGAAACATATGTGGTAGACAATATCGACCACATTCAGATGGTATTATCAGTTTAATAGTTCGGCCTTCTTCTCTTTAAGCTCGTCTATCACTTCATTAAAGCCGTCTTCAATATCATTGATCAAACCTGGTATGTCATCCAGGTTTTTTTCCTTTCGCCCATTTTCTTCCAGCGCCAATGCTACTTCATGCAAATCTTTCAGTCCCACATAGAGAAGAGTCGGTTTTAATTTATGAACCTCTGCCCCTACATTTTGCCACTCTTCGTTAGCCAGTTCACTTCTCATGTTTATAATATGCTTGGGAGTTTCTACTAAAAAAAGGTCTATCATCTCAACCATAATTTCAGCATCACCACCTGTAATATCTGTCAAGTAGCCTAAATCTATTTTACTCATGACTATAATCTGTATTCAATAACACCCCTTTTCATCGTAATCAGGATAGCTCTATAATAATCAATCTAAACTTATTTCAATAATGTCAGATACAGAAAAAGCCCTCTTCTATCGAAAAGATAGAATCTACAATGGTATCTGTAAGAAGTAACGGAGGTTGGCTTAGGCAGTAAATAACACAATGACTACCAAAACAAGTATCACAACTTTAAATAGTAAAGATTTCCAGTCCTTCATTGGAATAGCTTTGATATGAAAATGCTAACAGACTGGATAGAAACAATTAATTGGCAAAAAATCAAGTGTACACCTATATCTACTCCACGGTTACACTTTTTGCCAGGTTCCTGGGCTGATCCACATCACATCCTCTGTTCACCGCTATGTAATACGATAGCAATTGAAGTGGTATCACTGTTAAAAGAGGAGATAGAACATCCATCGTTTCAGGAATCGAAAATGCAAATTCAGCCAGATCTTCCACTTCATTATTATCGGGAGTAATGATGGCTATAATGCGGCCTTTCCTGGCTTTCACTTCCTCTATATTACTTACCATCTTTTCATTGGTATGTTGGGTGGCTGCGATCACAACCACCGGCATCATCTCATCAATTAAAGCAATAGGGCCATGCTTCATTTCGGCAGCCGGATACCCCTCGGCATGAATATAGGAGATCTCTTTTAGTTTAAGTGCCCCCTCCAACGCTACCGGAAAACTATATGAGCGCCCCAGATATAAGAAGTTTGGAGCATAAGTAAACAAATTGGCTATTTTTTCAATTTTTTCGTGATGTTCAAGTATCTCCCCAATTTTTTCGGGTACCAACGCCAGCTCTTTCACCAACGTTTTAATACGTTTCGGCGATACCGTCTTTTTATGTTGAGCAATACTTAAGGCCATGAGTGTAAGCACGGTAACCTGGGCTGTAAATGCTTTAGTTGAAGCAACTCCAATTTCGGGACCTGCATGTATGTAAACACCTGCATCTGTTTCGCGGGCTATGGTAGAACCTACCACGTTTACAACTCCCAGCACAAGAGCTCCTTTTGATTTTGCTTCTCGGAGGGCTGCAAGCGTATCCGCGGTTTCTCCACTTTGAGAAACTACAATCATCACATCATCCTCATCAATCAATGGCTCCCGGTACCTAAACTCTGATGCATACTCTACCTCAACCGGTATTTTTGCGAGATGTTCAAATAAATACTCTCCCACCAGTCCCGAATGCCAGCTTGTTCCACAAGCTGCGATAATCAATCGTTTGGCGTTCACCAATTTATCCATTACACCTTCAATGCCACCCAGGGTTATCTGCCCCTGCTCTACATCTAATCGTCCTCTAAGACAATCAGAAATCACTTTAGGCTGTTCAAAAATTTCCTTAAGCATAAAGTGTGGATACCCGCTCTTTTCCATTTCCTCCAGGCTTAAAGCCAGCTCATGCACCTCCTTGGTCAGCTCAATATGCTCAGCTGATTCTACAATGTAGCTGTCTTTCTTGATGATAGCTATCTCCCCATCATCCAGGTATACTACCTTATCGGTATATTCTGCCACCGCTGAGGCGTCTGAAGCCAACAGCATTTCATCTTCTCCTATACCAATCAATAAAGGCGACCCTTTACGAGCAGCAATAATCTGGTTCGGAAAATCGGTATGTACTATGGCAAGCCCATATGTACCTGTAACCTGGTGAAGTGCATGATGTACTGCTTCCAGGAGCGAATCTTTGTTATTTTCAATAAAACTTTCAATTAGTTTGGCAAGTACTTCTGTATCTGTATCTGAGTAAAACTCATATCCCTGCTCAATAAGCTTCTTCTTCAGTATAGAATAGTTTTCAATAATTCCGTTATGAACCAAAGCCAGCTTATTTCTCTGGCCTGTATGCGGGTGTGAATTAATATCGTTAGGAGCGCCGTGAGTGGCCCAGCGGGTGTGGCCGATACCTACGGTGCCTTTTCTTACACTGCTAAGCATTTTCTCAAGATTTGCAACCTTTCCTTTTCCTTTCTTAACGTTCAACTCGCCATTAACAATAGCAATACCTGCGGAGTCGTATCCTCTATACTCTAGCCTCTTGAGGCCATTTATTATCACTTCACTCGCTTGTTTATTCCCTATATAACCTACAATGCCACACATAAATTTTTCTTAAATAATTTGGATTATGTTATACTGAAAGATACGTTGTGTTCAATAAGTAACGATACCGGAACTTAAAGTTTGAAAATGCAGATTTGTTTCTTTACTGATAATAAAGCGCTTAATTTTAACCCGCTTACTTTAACGCGTCCTCTCGATGATCTTAGGATCGGGATTTTTTCCCTCAGAAGAAAATGGGAATATAGACTGAAAGTAAATAATACCTGTAGAACTGTTTTGCCTTACCTGGAGGGGGAGTTCCCAAAAGGAACGTTAAATAAAACCGATGACTGCCTGTGGATTAATTCTCGGTGTTTACCGGATCAACAGCTTATACATCACATTCAGAAACTACAGACAGGCCAGGCCCTCACCCATAACAAAGACATTGTTGCAGCCAAAGTTGACGGAGATACATCAAGCCGGCTTTTCAACAACAACCAATTTGACCCCGGGGTAGTTGATCAAACTTCAGTTGTTGAGAGTCGATTAATTGAGAATGTATGGGATTTGTTAACATACAATGCAGATGAAATAGAGCGGGATCTTACTCTCACAAACCTTTCTGCTTTAAAGCCCTCACGGCACCCTTCCCTGGTAACCTCTGCTTCAGAAAATATCTATGCAGCTGAAGATGTTACCATTGAACCCGGGTGTATTTTCTTGGCAAATGAAGGTCCTGTTATACTTCAACAAGGAGTTACCATTCAGGCTGGCAGTATTTTACGTGGACCAGTCTCCGTTGGGGAAAACTCTACTGTAAAGATGGGAGCGCGAATCTACGGAGGAACTACGCTGGGCCCTTTTTGTAAGGCCGGGGGAGAAGTGGCAAATTGTATTTTTCATTCCTACTCAAACAAAGGACATGAAGGCTATACCGGGGATTCCGTGTTTGGGCAATGGGTAAATATTGGAGCTGGCACCAATATCTCTAACCTCAAGAATAATTATAACACAGTGAAATTACCTCACTGGGATTCGAAACAAGAAGTAGAGAGTGGCCAGCAATTTTTGGGGACTATCATGGCAGATCATTCCAAAACAGCCATCAATACCAAGTTAAATACGGGTACCATGTGCGGAGTAAGTGCCAATATTTTTATGTCAGGCTTTCCTCCCAAACTCATCCCTTCGTTCTCATGGGTAGGTTCATCCGATATGCAAACCTATCATTTTGAAAAAGCACTGGAAACCATGGCTGCTATGATGGTCCGTAGAAATAAAGAATTGGATAGTGACTATCAACATATGATGCGGCACCTCTTTAAGAACCGCTAACCAATTGCGCTAAAAGAACCCTTTTTATCCAGTCTGTTAAATTGAATTTGAATAATATCCGAATCAGTAATGGTTTTAACTTCAGCACTCAATTGCTGAGACAGTACTTCAGCAATCTCTGAAAAATCATGAACCGTAGGGATTTTTTTAAATATATCGTGTAGTGATTCATCTCTTATCTGCACGGTCAGGTTATCATCTTCAAGATTTATACCGATAAATATCTGATCGGGTATATGGTAGGTAAATTCTTCTTCCTGGTAATGAAATGAACGATGATACATCTCACTTATCAACAGCGTAAAGGGAATCGCTTGATTCACATTAAGAAATATATTCTCCTGATTCTTATCCATTAGGATATCAGGCTGTGCATTCCATTCTATATTATAGATTACAGTAAGCAGCTTCCTTAGCGTTTTAGCTATATCTACATTTATTAACGAACCGGATTCATAGATGAGCTCCTGTACAATAGCTATGGATTTAATACGAAGCAGATTTGTGTCTAATACTTCGTTTGGATCCGAATCTGTGGGGTTAAATTTCTCCAATTCCAAGAAACTGGATATAAGCGCGAGGTTATTCTTTACCCGGTGGTGGACTTCTGATAAAAGCACCTGCTGTTCTGCCAGTGATGTCCCCAACTCAATATTTTTGCGTATCAGCTGTTCGGTAACCTGTTTTTCTTTTATGGCATGCGATATTAGACCAGCGGCTGTTTTTAACATTCGCTTAAGCGACTCTGACCATTCACGAGGACCTCTTGTTTCGTCTAAACCTACAAAACCATCCGTACAGCTTATATGAATTGGATAAACCAGGATAGCCTTGATTTGCTGGGGTTCCAGTATTGTTTGAAAAGCTTTGGGCAATTGTCTGATGTCGTTACTCTGAATTTGCCCATTTTTGTGCATGTATTCTTTCCATCCCGGAACGTCTTCTTCATAAGACAAATCCTGAAGGTATTCTATTTGAGGGTTCACCCCTTCAGCACACCATTCATAAGTGTTTTTGCATCTTCTTCCGTTATCAAAGTCCTCAAAAATATAGACTCGGGATACTTCGGATACCTCTCCCATAATAGCTAGTACATTCTCTATTCTTACCTCAAGGCCCTCAGGAGTATTCAATGCAGCTGATATATCAGCCAGAGCCTCTTGTACTTCAAAGTTTTCTTTTAACTCTTTTCGATTATTGATATTAGACACCACCCGTTGTACAGCAAAAGTCAGACGAGCGAGATTTGTCATTGAGATGACCTCGTCTGCTTCATAGCGAGATAAAAAAGCATTTACTTCCTCCGACCAGTGTTCCACTAATACAAAAACAGAACAATCAGGATGTTTATCCTTCAAATACAGAAGAGGTTTATACCCCGCTTTTTTAATGGATTCGAAATCTACCAAAACAATCTGAGGGGCAAACCGATCTGCACATTTTGACAGATTAAGCACATCTTCATGCCTGGAGAGTTCTACCTGGTCCATCATCTCACCCAACTCTTGGTTGATAAGAGTAGAGTTCCAGCTATCTCCTTCTAATATCGCTATTCTAATTTTCAACGTTAACCCATTTTTTACTTTTTTATCCAAACGATTTATGTACCCTGATTTGATACAGTACAAGCTTAGCTCCAATAATCACATTCGCGCCAAACACTGCCTTGAGTACTTTATGCGTTCATTATTTATCGTTTACTTCCTTTCGATCTTAACAAATTTCAGAAACGAAGTATCCCTGCCATACTAAATCTGCTTCATCATATGAAGTTGCGGATCGCTGGTTTTTTATGTCCTTCCATTTATTTCTTTATCTCAATCCCAAACGTATCCAAAATACCGGTACTGTCCATAATTAAACATATACCCTTAATATTAATGAATAACTCAATAATCTTTTTTGGCAAGAAATATCAAAATTTACTATTACTGATTGATACTTTTTCTGATATCCTAAACATTCCATTTTCTAATCTTTAATCGGTGGTGCCCCAGCTGCCTCCAGTGCACGTTCCAATACCGGCAATTCTGAATCAACAAAAGCTTGCACCTTCAGTTGAATAGCTTCCATTTCACCTATTCCTACCTCAATTGCCTTCTTATGGGTTGGGGTAGGTCCATAGGTAGAAAACAGTGCTCTCATCCCTACAAACATCCGAGAAGAAGGAGTGGGGGCAGAACGCTCTCCAACTTCCCCTTTAACATCACTTCCCTGTAATTCTTCCTGAATTTCAAGCAGTTTTAACCGGGCTTCGTGAAGCTTTTTTTCAAGATCGATATTTTCTTTTGATGCACGGGAAAGGGCCACCTGCATGGCCTTTATATGATTGATTTGTTCATCAAGCTCATCAGATAACAAGGAGAGGTCTTGCTGAAAACTTGTCAATGTTTCCCTGAAAGCTGCAATTTCACTATTTGAAGCTCTTTCCAAAGTTCCATCCCTCAGTGGTTTAACTTCAAAAGTTACCGGATTAGAGAGCGGGCTTACCTCTCCCCTTATTTTCTTATATAATGTAGCCGTATAGGTACCGGGCGTTACTTTAAATCCGCCGCCAAACCAGCCTCCCGGCTGCTCATTAACCTCTACCACATCTTTAGAAGCATAATCCAACTCCCAGTTGATGCGGTGAAAACCAGCAGCAGTAGCTCCTTGTACCCGCTTCACTACATTTCCACCACTATCTTTAATCGTAATAAACACCTGGGGGCCTTCTTCTCTTTTTTCTGCTTCCAGACTATCCCAGCCAGGGAATATAACATCTTCATCTTCCTCAAGAGCTCGTTCTGTTTCTTTCCGCTGCTGGGTTAAACTCTTGTACCCATCTTTAAGATAGTAGGTAAACACAGCCCCAAACGGTGGGTTTTCTGCAGTAAAAAAGTTAGAGCCCAAATCATCTACTTCCTGGTCGGGTTGATACCAGTATGCATCTTTTGGCTGAAAAAATGTTGCCTCTTTTTCAAGCAGTTCCTCATTTACATTGCGCAAGGGGGCGTAGTTATCAAGGATATAGAATCCTCTGCCAAAAGAAGCCCCAACCAGGTCATCTTTTTCGCGTTGTAGTTCAAGATCGCGGAATGAGATCGTTGGAACTCCTCCCTTCAGTTTAATCCATTCTTCACCTCCGTCTACGGTAAAGAAAATTCCAAACTCCGTAGCCGCAAACATCAGTTCTTTTTTCTCATCATCCTGAATCACGCGCCATACCAGATGCCGGTCAGGAAGATCTCCGCTGATTAGTTTCCACGACTTACCACGGTTGGTACTCTTGAGCAGGTAGGGATTATAATCTCCATTCTTATGATTATCCAAAGCGGCGTACACCGTATTTACATCAAACAGGTCAGCCTTTATATCATTCACAAATGCATGAGAGGGAACCTCGTCAATATCACCAACATCAATACGGCGCCAGTTTTCGCCACCATCTTCGGTTACATGAATCAGGCCGTCATCAGTACCGGCATATATCAGTCCTTCCTGTTTGGGTGATTCTGCCAGAGAGGTAATCGTATTATAATTTGACATCGCGCCCATATCCCATGGGTTGTCCCAGCTTTTTTGTTTTCCCATAATCGGGAGTGTAATACGCTCCTGGTTTCGGCTCAGGTCTCCGGAAATAGCTTCCCAGTTATCGCCCCGGTCTTCCGATATCCATACTCTTTGGGACGCAAATAACAGTTTGGTTGGACTGTGAGGGCTAACTTCGATGGGGGCATCCCAGTTAAATCGCTCAAAACCTTCACCCTCTCCGGCCTGTGGCTGAATAAAAACGGCATCCTGTGTTCTCCGGTCCACCCGGTGCAGCCCACCTTGTTGTGTTTCTGCATAAAATATATTGGGATTGCCCGGTTCTGTAGCCGTATCATGCCCATCGGCTCCAAGGGTTTTCCACCAGTCGCGGTTGGTGATACCTATACTATTTTCCGTTCGTGAAGGCCCGCTCTGAGAGCCATTATCCTGAGTACCGCCATACACATTATAAAAAGGCTGGGCATTATCTACAGCTACTTTATAGAACTGAGTGATAGGCAGGTTACGAATCATATTCCAGCTTTTAGCATGGTCTCTGGTTTCGTACAGCCCCCCATCAGAACCTACAAGCAGGTAATCCGGATCGTCTTTCTTAAATGCGATAGCATGATCATCCACATGCTTATTGTTTACACTAAGTCCGCTAAAATTAGCCCCGTGATCTTTTGAGTACACGGTATAGTTACTCACCAGGTAGATGGTTCCGTATTCATGAGGAGAGGCGTACAACTCCTGATAGTAATGCGGGCCGGTTCCACCTGAAACCGTGTTCGACATTTTTCTCCAGGATGCTCCTTTATTTTCCGACATATAGAGTCCCCCCTTCGACCTGTCCAATTCTATAGCTGCATAAATAACATTGGGGTTTTGAGGGGAGATATCCATGCCAATCTTACCAAGATTAGACCCCGGTAAACCATTTTTTAGCTCAGTCCAGCTTTCTCCACCATCGGTACTTTTATGAATACCCGAACCTGGCCCTCCTCCCATATAAGCAGCTACGGTACGATGGCGATCCCAGGTAGCAGCATACAGTACATCGGAATTCTCGGGATCTAACTCAATGTCGGTAACCCCCGTCCATTCATCATTACCTAATGTTTTTTCCCAGCTTTCTCCACCGTCTGTGGATTTATATAAACCGCGTTCTCCACCTTTACTCCAAAGTGGCCCCTGGGCAGCTACCCATATGATGTCTGAATTTTCGGGATGTACTACAACTTTGGAGATATGCTCAGAGTTTTTGAGTCCCATATTCTTCCAGCTTCTACCGCCATCCGTACTCTTATATACTCCATCCCCGTAGCCTACATGCCGGCCTCCTACATTTTCACCGGTTCCAACCCAAATGGTGTGCGAATCATTAGGGTCGATAGTCACAGAACCTATAGAATATGATGATTGATGATCAAAAATTGGCTTCCAGGTTACCCCTCCGTTTTCTGTCCTCCAAACACCTCCGGATCCTACAGCTACAAACCAACGGTTAGAGTCGTTTTGATCTATAGCAATGTCGGCGATTCTACCTGAGAATAAGGCAGGCCCTATATTCCTAAGTTTTAATCCTCCGTAATTTATGTCTGTGATATTTTCTTGTGCTAATAAAGGTGTGCTTCCAATCAAAAGAACAATAATGAAGAGACGGTATAATGATTTCATGGGATAGACTAAAGATTTTATTAAACAAAAAGCAAAATGAATGACCTTACTTTACAGTATCCGATCTATTCATTCCACTCACTTTACAGATTTTATAATAATAAAAACTGAACAACACAATAATTCTAAATATGGCAATTCCTCTTTTAAAAATTAGCACGTATCGAAAAAATCACATTACGGCCGGGAGCAGTGATACCTGAAGAATAGGGACGGTATCGTTCATCAAGAATATTTTCCAAGCCAACATAAAAGCTTAAATGTGTTGACAACTCCCAGGAGGTTTTCAAATTAAGGGTATACCATGCCGGTGAATGGGGATTGCCTGCCGTATTAGTAGCATACAGGTGGGGTTTTCCCCTCTCGGATGGTGCCAGCCGGCGGTACGATATTTCCCCGTTATAGTCTGCATAAAGATCGAAGGTAAAGTGGCTGTATGTCCAGTTGATATGAGTACTCCCAAAAGTGGGGGCTACATGCCGCAAAGGAACCTGGCCTTTCTCTTTTGCTTCTTCGTTTCCTTTCTGAAAATTCATGGTTGAAGAAATGGTGACTGTTGGGTGCAACCGTAATTCCATTCCGGCCTGAATGCCCTTCACTATTGCTCCGGATACGTTTTGAATAGCCTGCACCTGGCTTTTTGCACCGTCGTACATCACACTATCCTGTCCATTCAATGTAAAATCTCTGCGAACCATAGCGTTATCCAGGAGAGTATAAAATGCAGTAACATCCAATTTCAACCGCTTATCTATCACTTTTTGAACTCCCAGCTCAAAATTATAGGCATGTTCGGGTGAGAGATTGGGATTGGGAATAACAACCGAACCGGGTTCCGAATCAAATACTTTACCTATATCGTCTATATTCGGGGCCCGGAATCCACTGGAAATATGCGCGTTCACCTGCCAGCTTTCTCCTCCTCTGAAAACACCCCCTATACTCCCGGTTAGGGCTCCTTTATTGAGTTCGGCTTTACTAAAAGGAAAGTCAAAGAAACGGTCTGAAAAAGAAGCGTCAATCACATACCGGGTGTATCTGCTGCCGGCAGTAATCGTCCACCTTGAATTAAGGTTGTTTTTATATTTGGCAAATAACGCATACGATTGCCACAAAGCTCCATCCGGGTATCGGCTGGCAACGGCGCTTTTTTCAGAGGTTTCAATATTCATCCGGTGGGCCCGGGAATGCACTTTGTTAACAACGGCTTCGGCACCATAAAATAACGTGCTTTGAGCAGAAAGCAGCTTCTCAAAATCAAAAGTGGCAGAATAGGCTTTCAACCGCTCTTCCCGGTTTCTTAAAAAGGAACTTCCAAAACTCCGGTCATTTCTGCTTTCCTCAAAATCCTGGTAAGCAGCTGTAACTTTAGCCTGGTCAAATAACATGGAGGGAGTATGGTATAGAGCACTAATGCTGGTCATCAACCACTGCTGAGGGCCATAATACCATTCTGCTTTTCTGAATTGACCCTCTCTCTTTTCAATAAGCCGGTCGTAACGGGGAATATCTCCTGTTGATGAATAATGCATCCCCATACGTATATCCCAATCATCTGATGGTCGGTAACGCAATTTCTGCATCAGGTTAAACTGCCGGTAAGCTGTTGGATATTGAATGGAGGGGCGGTCATTGTTAACCACTACATCCTTACCATCAATCCGGGCCACATATTGCTTTCGCAAATATTCTTCAGGGCCTTTGGATCCCATTCTCATATTATCAAAATCAGAATAGGTAAAACTGCTAAGCCCGGCCCATTTTTGAAATCCATATTTGAGATTAACATGTGCGGTATTCTCCCAGTTTGCCGACGCAATTCTGGTTAAGGCGACTCCTTTAAATTCAGTTTCATCCCCTGCACTTAATTTGGGAGCTGCTGTATTAAAACTCATAACCCCACCCAGTGCATCACTTCCATACATCACAGAACCCGGACCAAATATCACTTCGGTATTTTCAATGATATTCGCATCCAAAGAAATTACATTTTGGAGATTCCCACTTCGAAAAATGGCATTATTCATGCGTATGCCATCCACAACCAAAAGAACACGGTTGGTCGCAAACCCCCGAATCATAGGGCTTCCCCCTCCCATCTGGCTTTTTTGCACAAATACCCGATTGGAAACTCCCAACAAATCAGCTGCTGTTTGAGGGTTTTGAAGCTTCATCTCTCCAGCTGTAATACGCTGTATAGTCAAGGGTATTTCTCTGGTGTTTTGCTCCCATCGGTTTGCTGATACCACCGTTTCGCCCAAAGTGAGAGCTTCACTTTCCATAACAACCACCAGGCCGTCCCTAACAATTTGCGGGTATGTGAGCCTGCGATCTTTATACCCCAGATAACTGAATATAATCCCTCTTTTATGTTGAAATGCAGCTATTGAGACGGTGCCTTGGGTATCGGTAACTCTTGTTACTTTACTATCTTCAGATACAATATAAACTCCGGTTAACGGCTCTTTACTTTGGCTATCTACTACCGTTATTTCCTGGGAAAATGCAGAAACATGATATACAAATACGAGTAGTGTAGACAGAATATACTTTTTCATTGAAGCTGTAAAAATTGATGATCTTTTGCCCGATGAATGCCGGTAGTTGCTCAAATATATCTTTTGATAATTTTGCTCTGCTGATCTGATTTATAGAGGACTTTGGAGAACCAAAGATTTTGTTCAATGTCAAGGCCAGAAAGAAGTTGAAACCGCAGCATCTAACCCATACCCGAGGATTTCAACCACCGGATAACGCAAACATTGGGCAAAAGACCGGTTTTTCAAAGTGCCCTTAATAATGTGTTCAACACGCTAACCAACAAGATACTCATCCTCTGCGCTACAATCTTTTAAGGGTTGTTAACTCTTTTCTTTAACTACTTTTAATTCACTCAACAAACTTATAAGATCCGTCGAGCCGTATAATAGACCTTTTTCCAGTAGTTGTTCTGTAAATTCGAAATGCGGACCCCCGTACTTGTGGAAGCATGCAGAAACTCAACCTCATTCACCATTACCCCTACATGTAAGGTTTTAGCTCCCGTCTTAAAAAAAACAAGGTCGCCCGTGTGTATGTCCCTCTTATTAACCTTGCTGCCTACTTTAAACTGTTCCCGCGTATTCCTGGGCAGGTCCATATAAAAATAATCCTCGAACACAATCTGCATAAACGAAGAACAATCTACACCACTATACCCTTTACTTCCGAGCACATAGGGTACTCCTTTCCAGTCGTTATAAGCTCGTTCCAGTGATTTTTTAATATCTTTTACCTCAGCGGATGAACCGTTGGATAAACTGGCCGCCACAGCTGGTTCTGTCCCTGAATCATCTTTTAAATCACTTGAAGCCTGTTTTTGCTTCCAGGGAATGGTACCTCTTTTAACCACACCGCACCCCTGTGAAACGATGATAAAAACCGCTAAAAATAAAATGTACCTAACCGTCATGTCTGCTTTATTCCTTTGATGTTAATATAAGCGGATATGCCTATTTTGAAACAGAAAATTCTTAGTCGGAAAAATGGTAGACCCCAGTATGAATTTATTAGTAAACATCGATCACATTGCAACACTCAGAAACGCCCGCGGTGAAGGATATCCTGATCCGGTTGAAGCAGCCATAGTCTGTGAAACAGCTGGAGCTTCGGGTATTGTATTTCATCTGCGGGGCGACCGCAGGCATATCAGGGATGAAGATGTAGCCCGCCTCAAAAAAACCGTTAAGGGGAAGCTGGATTTTGAAATGGCCGCTACGGATGAAATGATCAAAATCCTTAAAAATACGCACCCGCATTTATGCACCCTTGTTCCCGAAGGCCGGGAAGAACTTACCACCGAGGGAGGCTTAAATATGAATACGGTCTACGATGATTATAAAGAAAGGGTGTTTCCAGCTATCCGGGAAACTGATATTGAAATCAGTCTCTTCCTGGATCCGAATATTGAGGATATAGACCTGGCCCATAAACTGGGTACCGATGCCATTGAACTACATACCGGAAATTTTGCCAATGCCAAATCACTTGCTGAGCGCTCCACTGAAATTGAACGTTTGAGAAAAGCTGCCATATATGCACACCAGTTAGGTATTAAAGTAAATGCAGGACACGGACTGAACCTGGAAAACTTCCCGGTTCTCCTTAAAGAAGTCCCCCACCTTAATGAAGTAAGCATTGGACACGCCCTGATTAGCAAAGCCGTATACCTCGGGCTCGATCAAACCGTGAAGGCCTACCTCGAAATAATGGATTCCTATGACAAATAAACCAAAAGCCGACTCAAAAAAGAAGCCGACTCATAAATCCGGATATGTAGCTATTGTGGGTAAACCCAATGCCGGAAAATCCACCTTAATGAATCGCATTCTTGGAACCAAGCTCTCCATCACCACACATAAGCCACAGACTACCCGCCACCAGGTACTTGGAATTCACTCCAACGAGCATGCCCAACTTATTTTCCTGGATACTCCCGGCATTATCAATCCCAAATATGAGCTGCAAAAGGCGATGATGCGTTTTGTCAATAAAGCTGAGAAAGATGCCGATGTAGTCCTGTTTATTGTAGAAGCTGGTGAGGATAACCTCCCCGAATACGCCTTCGATTCCCTGAAGCACCTACAGAAACCCGTCATCCTGGTTATTAACAAAATTGATCTTAAACCTAAGGATGAGGTACAACAACTGGCCACAAAAATTGAAGATATGCACCGCTTTGAAGATACTGTGCTTATTTCAGCTTTGGGTGGAGAAGGGATCCCTTCTTTAATGGAAGCTATTACCAAGTATATCCCCGAAGGTCCACCCTTTTATCCCAAGGATGAACTCAGTGAACATCCGGTCCGCTTTTTTGTTGCTGAACTGATCCGGGAACAAATATACCTGCAGTTTCACCAGGAAATTCCCTACTCAGCTACCGTTTCTATTGTACAATATGACGAACGGGACGATCTCGACTACATCAGTGCCGATATTATTGTGAACCAGAAATCCCAAAAGGGAATGCTGATTGGCAAAGGAGGCAAAGCTATCAAAAAACTGGGAATGGAATCACGCAAAACCATTCAGGAATTTGTGGGCCGCAAAGTCTTCCTCGATCTTCATGTAAAAGTGAGAGAGAAATGGAGAGAGAAAGAAAACATGGTAAGGTACCTGGGGTACAACTAAGGTGTGTTGACAGCCTATGACATCGCTGGCTTAACCGATCAATTCATTTTCATTGGCCGATTTGGCAATATATCATAAGCTGTAATTGAGTCATTAGCCTGAGTTTTAATACAGCAGACACTCAGACACTGATTACACAAAACCCTTTCTTTATCTCTTGATCTGAAGTCCGTCAGATTGGATACAGGGTGGTTTGGCTTACTTCCTCAGTCTCCGGTTGAAGCTCGTCCGATTGCCCGATCCAAGCAACCCAACCTTTATCTTTCCCCAATTCATCACAACCATCCTGTTTATCATATCCATCACGGTTAAAACCGGGAAAAGAATAAACTAAAACTATTTTGGATTGAAAGAATGAACAGAATGCTTCCTATGATCCTGCACATCCTGGTAACCCCTTAACCCGGATTATTCACCAAGAAATTTAATCGTACGCAAGGCGAAGTGGAAATGGAAACGGAAGGGTACTGTGGTACCCTGAGTACCCCAATTTTCACTTGAACGCAGCGTACGGGGAAATTTCGCCGCCTAATCCGTACCTTAAAATTGGGCTATTACATAAAGCAATTCAACGGTGATATATTCAAGTATATAGATCGCTATTTTGCATCCATTCGTGAATAATTCGGGTTAAACCCTGGTTCATAATGCGGGGCTTTAAACCAGAGTTTTACAGGATGTTTTGGATGCACCGGATTTACCCTTGTTGCCAATTCGACCTCTGAAATACGGGAGGTCAAGCCAAAAGCACATCTCCGTTGAGAGGGATTTGTCTGACTTCTACAAGGATGACAAGTGCGAAACGAAGGCACATCTAAGACAGCCGGGAAAGCAATCCATTCCTTGAGTGTCTATAACAGCTTTTTTACAAACTTTCTGCAGCCTTACTTTGTGTTTTTACTTTTGATTACCTACTCTTTTGGAAAATTCAAATCCAATGGGTGCTGTCGTGTACAAGAAAATCTATCAACCTTTCCTCCTTTTAACAATTGCATTAATAACCCTTCAAAACGGCTTTTCACAAAATACGGTCCGTTTTACCTCAAGCCCGGCCATCTCACCGGATGCTTCGGTTATTGTGTTTTCTTATGAAAGCGATCTTTGGAAAATACCGGCTGGGGGTGGTACCGCTGTGCGTCTTACCGGGATGGACGGAGAAGAAACCGCTGCAAGTATTTCTCCCGATGGCAAGTGGCTGGCCTTCAGTTCTAACCAGTATGGCAATAATGACATTTACCTTATGGCCCTGGGTGGCGGCCCCATAAAACAATTAACTTACCACCAGGCCGGAGACCAGGTTGAATCGTGGAGCTGGGACTCTCAACGTATATATTTCCGCTCCGGACGCTACAATCGTGTAAGTACTTACGAAGTAAATATTGAAGGAGGCACTCCCAAACGACTCTTTGGCCACTACCACAATAATGTACACAACCTGATTGAAGCACCATCATCTGACACCTACTTTTTTAATGAATCCTGGGAAAGCTTCATCTTTCCCCAGAGAAAAAAATACCGCGGGCCTTTCAATCCCGACATTAAATCCTATGATACCAATTCCGGCACTTTCACTGTTCACACAGAATGGGACGGCAAAGATATGTGGCCTACCATCGACCGGGATGGAAACCTGTATCTTGTATCTGATGAACACAATGGTGAATACAATCTCTATTCGCTGGAAAATGGAGCCAAAAACAGACTTACCTCCTTCGAAACATCGGTTATAGAGCCACAAGTGAGCGCAAACGGACAAACCATAGTCTTCGAAAAAGAATACCAGGTTTATACCTATGATGTGGCCTCCGGAAACAGTAAAAGACTGCCCATTTCCATTTACCAAAACAACACCCTGACCAAGGAACAAAGTTTTGGCGTAAAAGATAATATTACCGCTTTTGATGTATCCCCGGACAAGAAAAAACTGGCCTTCATCTCCCGGGGAGAACTTTTTGTTTCTGATATTGACGGGAAATTTATCCGCCATATTAAAACCGATCCCATGGGGCGGGCGCTGGAAGTGAAGTGGCTGAAAGATAATCGGAATCTCATTTTCAATCAGACCGTGGGTGGCTATCAAAACTTTTTCTCTGTTGCTGCGGATGGTTCCACAGAAGCAGAACAACTTACCAATGACCAAGGTAACAACCGGGCCCTGGAACTCAACTCCGACCGTAGCAAAGGCATCTATCTCAGTGGAAGTAACCAGCTCCGAATGATCGACCTGGAATCATTTGAGACTGAAACCATTGTAGAAGATGAATTCTGGGGATTCCAAAACCAGCAGCCCCGCTTCTCTCCCAATGATGAATATGTTCTCTATACAGCCCGCCGGGATTTTGAACGCGATATCTTCACCTACCATATTGAATCCAAAGAGATATTAAATCTCACTGGTACAGGGGTTTCTGAAAACGCCCCCTTCTGGTCGCCCGATGGTAGATACATCTACTTTTCGGGAAATCGCACGGCGCCTTCGTACCCGCGAGGCGGCGGAGAAGCTGATCTCTTTAGAATGGCCCTTGACAGCTATGAAGCTCCCTACAAATCGAGCAAGTTTGATGACTTATTTAAGGAAGAAGACAAAGAAGAAGAAAAAGAAAGTGATAAAGAATCTGAGGAGGAATCAGAAGAACAAATTGAAATCACCATTAACTCCGAAGGTCTTATGCGACGCCTTGAGCGCATAGGCGAAGGGTTTGGCTCTCAGTTCTCCCCTTATGTAGTTCGGGATGGGGATAAAACCCATGTATTCTATTTAAGCAATCACGATGAAGGCAATACCGGTTTATACATTACTACTTTGCAGCCATATGAAAATCCAAAAACAAAAAAAATAGATGGAGTAAACTATGTAGCCAACATCACCGAAGTAGATGGCAGTGTATACGGGCTTTCCGGCGGAACCATTTATAAACTGGATATCGGATCAGCCAAAGCCACCAAAATTGAAACAGAATTTAATTTCAAACGCAATTTGCGGGCTGAATTCAACCAAATGTTTGATGAGCTGTGGGCTAATATGGAAGAAAATTTTTATCACGAACATTTTCACGGGATCAACTGGCCACAGGTTCGCGATCAGTACCGGGATTACCTTCCCTATGTGAACAACCGCAACGACTTCAGCCGGATGATGAATGATATGCTGGGCGAACTCAACTCCTCTCACCTGGGCTTTAGTACGTTTGGAGAGGAAGAAGAGGAATACCATTCCACAGTTTCAATGTCGTCCGGCTTGATATTCGAAAATGATGCCCCTTATACCGTTGCTTCCGTTATAAAAAGAGGAGCTTCTGATGTAGCAGGCAAAGACATTCAGCCTGGAGATGTACTGGTTGCCGTAGATGGAAATGAGATAACAACCGGAGCCAATCGCGAATCGTATTTCACCCGGCCGGCCATGCAGGAAGAACTGAGCCTTACTTTCCGCCGGGGCAATGACACTTTCACTGCCAAAATACATCCTGAATCCTATTCCTCTGCCCGAGGGAATTTATACGACGAATGGGTAAACCAAAAGCAGCAGATTGTAGACCAGCAAACAGACCGGAAAGTTGCCTATGTACATATGAAAAATATGGGCGGCGGCGAACTGGAAAACTTCCTCATTGAAATGACTTCAGAAGCTTATAAACGGGATGCCCTTATCCTTGACCTTCGGTATAACACAGGCGGTAATGTGCATGATGCTGTACTTCAGTTTCTTTCTCAACAGCCCTACCTGAAATGGAAATATCGTGACGGTGCCTATGCAGCCCAGCCTAATTTTGCTCCGGCAGCCAAACCCATTGTTCTGCTAATCAACGAACAATCGTTAAGTGACGCCGAAGTTACAGCAGCCGGCTTTAAAGAACTTGGACTTGGAACCATAGTGGGAACTGAAACCTACCGCTGGATTATCTTCACTTCCGGCAAAGGCCTGGTAGACGGCTCCTTCTATCGACTGCCATCCTGGGGAGTGTATACCCTGGGTGATGAGAAGAACCTGGAACGCACCGGGGTACAACCCGATGTGGAAGTGGATAACACCTTCAAAGACCGACTCACCGGCAGCGACCCGCAGCTGATGAAAGCTATTGAACTGGTGATGGAGGAGTTAAAATAGTCAGTTTCGGTAACTACCAGCTGATCCAGGCCCATAACGACCGGTTGAACAGTGACAAGGGACGGTGGAAAATACATTCTATTCCGGACTACACTACGGTGGTGGATGAAGCTTGGTCAACCATTCCTTTGTTGCCTCCCTTTAACTCCTTTCAAGTCAATAATAAAGTATCGTGGACCTGACAGGTTTCTGTAGGCAAAATTTGTATGAAATACATCTTACTTTTTAAAACCTGTCAGGTCTTTTTTGGGGTCGATCTACCAGGTCTGCTCCCGCTTATGCGGTGGTCCATGGTCAATCGTCTCTCCTCCCTCGTCCACCGTCCCTTGCCAATCATCTAAATAGATTTTTTTCATTTCCATCAAAAATTAATTTGCTCCTTCCAAAAACTACTCTTAGCTTTAGGGTAATGAAATTTACAAGCCAAAATATCAATTCTCTCACAGCAATTTGCTGTATGTGTATGTGCATGGACAAAGCGCATACCTGAGGGCAGATATAACTAAAGAAATTTACGGAGCCCTTTTGGATGCAATATCAAAAGGGCTTTTTTATTGGGTGTAAATTCCAGCGTTCTTTTTAAATACATATTGCATTCTCATTACGAAAGGTGGAGGGATCAGGTCCTTTGAAGCCTTGGCAACCGTCCGGTTTAGCAGCCGGAGAAGGTGCTACATCCTGCTCAATGCGCGAAAGCCGGCATTGGGAAAGATGAGTTCGATAAGATTTTGTTAACAGCAGAGCTTCTTTCGGATTCATCACCGAAAGAAGCTTTTTTTGTTTAACGAAATCAATCATGAAAGGAACATTTAACAACTGGTACACAACTAAGACACAGGCTACCGAAGAGCTGGCCAGGGAGAGCCGGGAGATTGAAACACTCCTTGAAAATATCCGGGCGATTGCCATTGTAGGTATCTCACGCAATCCACACCGCGACAGCCAGTATGTAGGTAAGTACCTGAAATCTGCCGGTTATAAAGTGGTACCCGTGAACCCTGCGGCCGATACCATCCTGGGAGAAAAAAGCTATCCCAACCTTCAAAGTATTCCTTTCTCCATTGATGTTGTTGATATTTTCCGCCGTCCTAAAGATATCCCTGCGGTCGTTGACGAAGCTCTTTCTATAAATCCCAAAGCCATTTGGCTGCAGCTGGGCACCGGAAGCCACCCCAAATTGCAAAAGAAAGTGGAATCAGCCGGCAGCCGGCTGATCCAGAAACGCTGCATTAAAGTAGACCATCAGTTTTTAATACGACCAAAAAATCAACCATCTAAACTCGCTCAATAAACCATCATGAGTAACGAAAAAGAACAACGCAACTACAATTTTGAAACCCTGCAATTACACGCAGGACAGGAACCCGATTCGGCAACAGGCTCACGAGCCGTCCCTATTTATCAAACAACTTCATTTAATTTTGATGATACCGAACACGCAGCGAACCTCTTTGCCCTTCGCGAATTCGGGAACATCTACACCCGCATTATGAACCCCACTTCGGATGTCTTTGAGCAACGTATTGCCGCCCTTGAAGGCGGTACCGCAGCACTGGCAACCGCATCCGGGCAGGCGGCTCAGTTCCTGGCTATCAGCAATATTGCCCAAGCCGGCGACAACATCGTCTCTACCCAGTATCTGTATGGCGGAACCTACAATCAGTTTAAAGTGAGCCTTCCCCGGCTCGGTATTGATGTACGTTTTGCCGAAAAAGACACCGTGGAAGCCTTCGCCAAACACATCGACGATAACACTAAAGCCATCTATGTAGAATCTATTGGCAATCCCCGTGGGAATATAGCTGATTTTGAAGGCCTCTCGAATTTGGCCAAAAAACACGGTATTGCCCTCGTGGTTGACAACACCTTCGGCGCCGGCGGTGCTTTAGTTCAACCCCTGAAGCATGGAGCCAATGTTGTAACCGCTTCAGCCACCAAGTGGATTGGCGGACACGGTACTTCTATTGGCGGAGTCATCGTAGACGGAGGGAATTTTAACTGGGGCAATGGTAACTACCCCTTACTCAGCGAACCTTCCCCTTCATACCACGGATTAAACTTCTGGGAAGTATTCGGAGAAGACGGCCCTTTCGGTAATATCGCCTTCGCTATTAAAGCACGGGTTGAAGGACTCCGTGATTTTGGTCCGGCCCAATCTCCATTCAACAGTTTCTTGCTGCTGCAAGGCCTCGAAACCCTCTCCCTGCGAGTAGAACGCCACAACGAAAACGCGCTCAAGCTTGCTCAATGGCTTACCCAGCAGGATGCCGTAGAATGGGTCAACTACACCGGACTCCCTGATCATGAATACCATGAACGCGCAAAGAAATACCTGAAGCCCGGCCACTTTGGCTCTGTACTCACATTTGGAGTAAAAGGCGGTTACGACAACGCCCGCACCTTTATCGAAAATGTGCAGCTCGCAAGTCACCTGGCCAATGTAGGAGATGCCAAAACACTGGTCATCCATCCATCATCAACTACCCATCAGCAATTAACCCATACCGAGCAGGAAGCCTCTGGAGTAAAAGCTGATTTAATACGGGTATCGGTGGGCATTGAGCATATTGATGATATCATCGAGGACTTCGAAAAAGCTTTTGCCAAAATTAAGGTAACTGCCTAATCGTCCACTACTCAAACAAAAAAAGGGAGCGAGTTTAGGCCTCGCTCCCCCTCCTAACCATTTACAGAAAAACTGTAAACGATTCACTGAATTCTAAAAATATACATACTATGAGTACTCTTACAACTCCCAAAAATAAAACTGACTTAAAACTGCAGGATTCTCTTGCCGGTGTTATCAATGCGGTAAAAGACAATCCTGACAATGCAGAAGCAGCCTTTTCTGTGACCTCCCGCCTTGAAAAAGGATTCCATTCAACCATCAATACACGTGATTTTGAATTTATTTCGGATGAACCTGAGAGTCTGGGTGGAAAAAACGAAGGCCCCAATCCCATCGAATATGTACTGGGAGCGCTTGCCGCTTGCCAGGAAATTGTCATAAAGGCTCACGCCACACAGCTTGGTATAGAAGTTAAATCCGTGAAAGTGGATGCAACCGGTGATCTGGATCTGCATGGTTTCTTCAACTTGTCGAAAGCCCGTCCCGGATTTACTAATGTGAGATACCAAACTGTGATTGAAACCGAAGAAACCGACCCGGTTAAACTTCAAAAACTGAAAGACATCTCTCTTAAAAACTGCCCTGTTCTGGATGTAATCCAAAACCCGGTGCCCGTTACAGGAGAGGTTACGTACATCAATTAATAACTGCTGAAGCGGGGTTTAAGCTCCGCTTCTTTTTAATATATATGAACAAAGGAATTAACATAACAACCATTGACCGCCCCTGGACCACCGAGTCTGGCGCTACCTTTTCCTCGGTGGATATTGCCTGGAAAAGTTGGGGTACCCTCAACAAACAGCGGGATAATGTAATTTTGATCTGCCATGCCCTTACCGGACATGCCGCTGCCGATGAATGGTTCAGCGGATTGTTTGCAAAAAATGGCATATTGGATCCCGAAACCCAATTCATAATCTGCATCAATGCTCCCGGAAGTTGTTATGGATCAACAGGTCCCAAATCAATAAACCCTGAAACAGGCAAGCCTTATAAAGGCGATTTCCCTGAAATTACCATCCGGGATATTGTTCACTTCCAACAGCTGCTGCTCGATCATCTGGATATTGAGTCTATTGAACTGGTAATTGGCGGTTCCATGGGAGGCATGAATGCCCTTGAGTTTACGCTGATAGATGAAAGAGTACAATCGGCCGCATTATTGGCTATGGGTAAATCTCACTCGCCATGGGCTATAGGAATCAGCCAGGCACAACGCCGTGCCATTTATGCTGATCCAAACTGGAAGAATGGTTTTTATGATGATGAACACCCTCCGGAAGCCGGGCTTGCTGCGGCCCGCGAAATGGCGATGATTACCTATCGAACCCCTCAGAATTACGACCAAAAGTTTGGCCGTGACGTACATCCTGAAAAAGACATTTTCCAGGTAGAGTCTTACCTCGATTATCAGGGAGAAAAACTGGTAAAGCGGTTTGATGCAAATGCCTATGTAGTCCTTTCGAAAGCAATGGATTACCATGATGTATCCAGGGCACGAGGTTCTTTTGAAGAAGTACTTGGCTCTGTTCAGCAAGCTGTTCTAATCGTTGGCATTGAAAGTGACCTGCTCTACCCCATTAACGAACAGATAGAACTGGCCGAATTGATTCCAAACAGCACCTTTGCTCCTATTAAATCTCCCTATGGCCATGATGCATTCCTGATTGAATTCGAACAGATCAACGGCCACCTCAAACAATTTTATAAAACACATACCCAAAAAATTTCAACACAACTATGAGCCTTTCACTCAAAAAGATAGATTCCGCTTTAGACTCCAAAATAACCAAAAAGAAAAAAATTCCTGTTTTTATAGCCGGTATTGGAGCTGTTGGCGGTACACTGCTCTCGCAGATCCATGAGCTAAATCACCCCAAATATGACCTTGAAATACAGGGAGCATGCAACAGCTCATTTACCCAATGGAATCCTGATTTCCATGAATTGTTAAACGACCACCGGATAGATGAAGGGGATCTCACCAATTGGGAAAAAATTCCTGAAAAGATCATCGACAAAAACCCCGGCAACCTGATTTTTATTGATGCTACGGGAAGCGAAGTAGTTGCACGCCAATATGAAAATCTCCTCTCGCATGGTGTCCATATTGCCACACCAAGCAAAAGAGCGAACTCATTTGAACAAAGCTATTTCGAAAAGCTGAGCTTTCTCAATAATACAGACCGTGCATATTACCGCTATGAAACAGCCGTTGGCGCCGGACTTCCCGTTATCAGTACCATTAACAACCTGCTTGACTCAGGTGATGAAGTTACAGAAATAGCAGGGGTGGTATCAGGAACCATGACGTATATTTTTACTCAGCTTCAGAATGGCCTTCCTTTCAGTCAGATTGTGAGAGAGGCTCGCGAAAAAGGATATTCTGAACCTGACCCCCGAGATGACCTGTCCGGAGAAGATGTAGCCCGTAAATTCCTCATCCTTGCCCGTACCTGTGGCTATACTTTTGAGAGGGATCAACTCCGAGTAGATACCCTGGTTCCCGAAAAACTTATCGAGCTGTCTACCCAGGATTTCCTGAACAAACTTCCCGAGTACGACGGCCACTGGAAAAACCGGAATACCAAAGCGTTGGTAAACAACAAAAAGCTCAGGTATGTGGGCCGGTTTACTCCGGAAGGTATCAGTGTTGGTATAGATCAGGTGAACGGCGACTCTCCGTTGGGCGGGCTAAGCGGAACAGATAACCTCATTCAAATTTACACCAAACGATATAGCGAATCACCTATTACTATTCAGGGACCGGGTGCAGGTAAAGCTGTTACTGCCGCTGGTCTCTTGGGTGATATCATTAAAATAGCCGAAAAAATCTAACTCTTTTTGTGGCCAAGGTCATAAGTCATCAGTAGCGCAGAGAAACTGCAGAGTATTCCGAAGTTCCACTCCTTCCATAAGCTCCGCAGACTCTGTGCTATTTTTTGATTCCCTACCAGATTAGCTTAGCCCGGATTATTCACCAAGAAATTTAATCGTACGCAAGGCGAAGTGGAAATGGGAACGGAAGGGTACTGTGGTACCCTGAGTACCCCAATTTTCACTTGAACGCAGCGTACGGGGAAATTTCGTCGCCTAATCCGTACTTCAAAATTGGGCTATTACATAAAGCAATTCAACGATAATATATTCAAGTATATAGATCGCCATTTTGCATCCATTCGTGAATAATTCGGCTTAGTGGTGTTCCTCTTGTACTTTGGCCAATCTGGTACTTTAGCTTTAATGCCTGCCAACTTGTATGATCGCATACTTGTTTTATTGTTTTTTGACTAACTCTGGCCCACTACCAGTACAAACTGCCTCATAACCCCATTTGTCTGTAGCAGGCCTATTTCTCCCATTATCATACCATGTGGATGAACATCCACAACTGCAACCGCTAGACCAACAATGATCAACATCCCCTCCAATAATTGCACACCCCCCCTGCACAATTCCCCTGGCAATATGCCGCAACTGCTTGTCTGCGAGCCATTACTTCACCTCCGTCAGTCGCAAAAAAGAAAATACCACTGAAAAAAAGTGAAAATACGAAGATCAAAATGGTACTTATTTTACTTATTCTTGTTTTTAACATATGCTCCTCCTTTTTTTATTAGTTGATTAATTCAAACTCATTCGCCAAGCTTCCGTTTCTTTGTATCTTTATTCTTCCACTCCTCTCATTCAGCCCGTTATAGATATACAAATAAGGCGAATGAATACGTATATATTCTGCTCCAAATCCTTGCTGGCCATCCTTACTTTGGAGAAGCCAAGCTCCTGTTACTTCAAAATCTTCTAAATCAATGCAGTAAATAACACCCGAAATAGAGATATATAAAAACTGATCATTGGAGGCCAGATCATTAAACAATACACGTACCATCTTGGTAACTCCTTTGTATTTGGAGGCTCCTGTGTAAAACTCTTCCATGTGTTCGCCCACCAATTCAATTACCCATCGTAATTCAAACTCTTCTGTAAAAGAAAATATATAAGGCAGTCCATCATACACCACATACACATTATCACCCTCCGAAGTACTTGTCTTAATATGATTTAGAGCCATAGGCTGGACTCCATACGGCAGAATCCGGGGCATAACTGACCGTACTTTCCTCAGTGGATATTCACTGGCATACACATCAAGAAGAAATTCATCATTGGTATCTGTCGGAATAAAAAAGTAGTTATCTGTTGCAGCAGCAGTTAAGGCATAAGAATTAAAGTGTACCTCTTCAACTTCTCCTTTCTTATCCAAGGCCTCGTACAATACGGATCTTCCATTCCCCACATCATTTACGAACAACAGGCCATTACTTTCCATTATTCCCTGTACTTTTAAAAATTCATCGGGTCCTCTCCCCTTCCTTCCCAAACTATCAAGGAATGAGAAATTTTCATCCGTTATAAACAACCGCTGATTACGTGTATCGGTAAAGACTAACTTCCCATTAAACTTTTCTACATCCGTAAGTGCACCTACTTCCTGTATATAAGGCGTGGCGTTGGTATTTCGAATAATCTTGTACCTGCCTTCACTCCTGAAATCTATAGGCACTTTTATGGTCTCTTCTGACAAGTAATCTAACCCTTTGGCATAATTTCGAACATCCTGTTTATTTGCCGTACTACAACTCAGTCCAAGACAACACAGACAAATGCATACAAACAATCTCTTATAAATCATAACAAACCCTCCTAAAACGGTATTATTCCCATTCCCGGTATATCATAAGTCTACAATAGTTATATGCGTTTAAAAAATCACTATCGAATTTTTACATAACTGAACAACGAAGCTCTTTAATTACAAACTCGAACTCCTCACCTTTAAATATCTGATAGTTTAGTTTTGCCTATTTTTTCTATTTATTCTCTGAAACCGGTTTATCAAATGAAATCCCATGAGTAAATTACTCGCATCGTTGCTGTTTATCTTTTTCTCCTATGCCCAAACTTCCCTGGCCCAACATACTAAACGTGCCAGAGATTACGGAGTAAAGCCTGGAATCTTAACTCCGGGTACTTTTAATGCCATCACCGATGTACAGGGAGTAAAAGTTGGACATAAAACCCTTATTAAGGGATTTGACATCCGAACCGGGGTTACGGTAATTCTTCCTCACTCTGGTGATATATTTACCAGCCGGGTGCCTGCAGCTGTATATGTGGGAAATGGTTTCGGAAAGGCCCTGGGATTCACACAAATAGAAGAGCTTGGAGAAATTGAAACGCCCATTGGCCTTACCAATACTCTGAGCATTCATACCGTAGCCAATGGCATTACTGATTATGTGTTGACTCAGCACCCAAACGTCCGGTCGGTAAACCCTGTAGTTGGAGAAACCAACGATGGATGGCTCAACGACATCCGTAGCAGAAATATAACAATGAGTGATGTACACGAGGCTATTGAGCAGGCATCCGGCGGAGCAGTGCCTGAGGGGAATGTAGGCGCCGGGACCGGAACCACCGCCCTGGGATTCAAGGGAGGCATCGGAACATCCTCACGGCTGCTCCCTGAAAATCGTGGCGGCTATACGGTTGGGGTACTGGTGCAATCCAATTTTGGCGGGGTCCTTTCTATTGATGGAGCTCCGGTTGGGGAAGAACTTGAAAACCACTATATGGCCGGGGATATACCCTACCGGGTAGATGGCTCCATTATGATTGTGGTAGCAACAGATGCCCCGCTCTCTGACCGAAACCTGAAACGCCTGGCAAAACGAGCTTTTATGGGAGTGGCCCGAACCGGTGGATTTGCCTCGAACGGAAGCGGCGATTATGTGATTGCTTTTTCAACCCATGAAAAGGTACGGCGGAATATAAGAGACCGCTCCAAAACGCGGACCATCGAAGATTTAGCCAATAATTATATGAGTCCCCTCTTTCTCGCCGCAGTAGAAGCCACTGAGGAAGCAATCATCAATTCCCTTTTTGCTGCCCAAACTATGAACGGCCATAACGGCCATACTATGAAAGAGCTTCCGGTGCCCAACGTATTGAGGATTATGAAAAAGCATCGTTTGATTGAGAACTAATCCCTGACTTACCCCTGCTGACTGGGTACTTCACAATAAACTACCCCGAGACAGAACCATCGGGAAATTCTTTGATTAAAGTCTACCACTTTCTACCACCGCTTTTAAGCAGTCTCTCAAAATGAAGCTTTTGTACACCTTATATATATAGTCTGCCGCTAATTTCCCTATTCCCTCTCTTCTATGACCCATATTTATGCTCTTCCAATCAAGGCTTCGGGAAATTGTTTTTAACCACTTGCATTAAATTTTAACCTTCTGAAGAAAATTTCTTGACACGTAGTGGTTCTTTAAGGTACATTAGGGGGTGAAGTGGGAGATCGTGGGGATACCCTCTTTTCTAAGTACTTAGCAATCATAAATCGCAGAAGGTCTGTCGTGCCTAGCTTTAAAGGACAATACGAGCATAGTGTAGATGCCAAAGGGCGTGTAGCCTTTCCGGCCAAGATGCGTAAATCCCTCAATCCCTCCGCACAAGAACGCTTCACTATTGTGCGCGGTCAGGAGAAATGCCTCTATTTATACCCCGAAAATGAATGGGAAAATGTAGAAAAAAAATTATCCCGTATTAACAACTTCACAAAAAAAGGCCGATTGGCTAAACGAAACTTCCTGCGGTATGCAGAAGATCTGTCCCTCGACAAACAAAACAGGCTTGCACTCCCCTCCAGCCTTATGGAATATGCCGACATCTCTGAAAAAGCAGTATTTGTTGGTTTAAGTGAATACATAGAAGTATGGGATCCCCGCGTACTTGCTGAAATGGACGAAAACCTGGATGAAGATACCTTCAATGCTACTTTTGAGCAGGTAATGAGCGTTGAAACGGAAATTACTGATGACTGAGATGACAGTATATCATGAACATATTCCGGTTTTATTAAGTGAATCAGTGGATTTCCTGGTTACCGATGAAGAAGGTATATATGTGGACGGCACCTTAGGAGGAGGCGGACACTCTAAAGAAATTTTATCTCACCTTGGCGGTAATGCCACTTTATACGGTATAGACCAGGACGACCAAGCCCTGGATGCTGCCACTTCACAAGTTAACGACAATAGATTTACCCCATTAAAAGGCAATTTTGGCTACCTGTCCACTTTATTACCTCCCCAAACTCACGGGCAGGTAGCCGGAATCCTTTTAGATCTCGGAGTTTCAACACATCAGATTAAAGAAGCGGAACGCGGTTTCAGTTTCCAGGAAGATGGCCCACTCGACATGCGCATGGGCAACCTATCCGGTGTTTCTGCCTACCAGGTAGTGAACGAATATGATTATGAAACCCTTCGGGATATCATTTTTCACTATGGCGAAGAGAAAATGAGCCGCCAGATTGCACGTGCCATTATAGACTCTCGCCCTGTAGAAACTACAGGGGAACTGCGAAATATAGTTTCATCTGTAGTTAACAAACGGTTTGAAGTAAAATCGCTGGCTCGCGTCTTTCAGGGTATCCGCATTGAAGTAAACCGCGAGCTCGAAATGCTTAAAAATGTGCTCCAGCAGTCGTTGGAAGTACTTAAGCCGGGGGGGCGCATTGTGGCTATTTCCTACCATTCGCTGGAAGACCGTATCGTGAAGCGATTCTTTAAGGCGGGAAATCACGACGGAGAAATAGAAAAAGATTTTTACGGTAACCCCCTCAGTCCAATCCGGCCTATTACTAAAAATATTGTTACTCCATCTGCTGAAGAAATTGACAAAAACCCAGCCTCAAGAAGTGCGAAGCTGCGGGTTGCAGAAAAAATTGAAGTAGAAGGAGGCACGATATGATTGTACAGTCCCCACTGAAGAAACACGACATTCGGCCTAATCTTCGCAAGGTACCGAAACCCGGTAAACAGGCTGGTAAAAGTACCTCAAACCGAAAGCCAAAATCTCAATCTTCCCGGCAGGGCATTAAAGTTCCGAAGGTTACTCCCTGGAAGGTCATATTGGGCAGCCTCATTATTGGGGCACTGGGTGTCCTTTACCTGACTCACGTATTTGCAACACAGTATTTACTGGAAGAAGTAAAACAGTTGGAAGCTGAATACAATATTGCCCGAAGTGCCCACGATGAACTTAAACTACGCTACGATCGCATGATCGGCCCTTCCGAGATTTATGATAAAGCAGAAGAACAGGGTTTCGTTAATGGCGGCCCTGCTGAACAGGTCATTATTATTGAGGAATAGCTGCTGATGGAGAACCGTACCGCAATACTAAGCCGAATGTTTATCATCCTTGGGTTAGTACTCCTTATACCATGCGCCCTGGCTTTTCAGCTCATCCGCATAAATTATTTAGAAGGAGATGGCCTGCGTGAACTTTGGAGTAAACAAGCCATTGAAATGCAGCCCATACCGGCACAACGTGGTAATATATATGATGCCAACGGTACATTATTGGCTACCAACTCGGTAGATTACAAAATTGCGTTTGATCCCAAAGTGGAGGGAGTTAGCCTTGAGAAGATTAAGGCTCTGTGTAAAAACCTTGGTAAACTCACCAACCGAAGCAGCCGGTATTATCTGCAAAAAATCAACTCGGCACCTAAACGGTCTCGCTATATTGTATTAGCTAAAAACCTCTCGATACTGGTTAAAAATAAGATTGATGCTCTAAACCTGGAAGGAGTAATCATTGAGGAAAACTACAGACGTAAATATACGTTTGGTTCTTTGGCAGCCCATGCTATCGGATTTGTGAATCATGAAATGAATGGACGCATAGGGCTGGAAGCTTATTATAATGATGCCCTGAAAGGAGAAGACGGTGTTCGCCAGGTTCGTAAAGATCCTCATAACCGAGTGTTTGAGTTTGTAGGAGCCCCCAAAAAACTCCCCCAAAACGGCTATTCTTTAAATACCACCATCGATGCCTATATGCAGGCCATTCTTGAAGATGAACTTAAGGCCGGTGTTCAGAAACACAAAGCGCGTTATGGAACCGGCATCATCATGGATCCTAAAACAGGAGCCATTAAAGCAATTGCTAACTACCCTACGTACGATCCCAACTACCCAGGGAGCGACGAGGATGAGAATCGACGTAATTTTGCTGTTTCTGATATGGTAGAACCAGGCTCAACGATGAAACTGGTAACAGCAATAGCAGCTGTTGAGCAAAAGGTGGTTAACTTTGAAGAAATCTTTGAAACACCTGAAAACGGGGAAACCGAAATCCACGGTTTAACTCTTCGCGACCATGATCCCCTCGGGAATCTGACATTTCAGGAGGTCATTCAGAAATCTTCTAATGTGGCAACCGCTGAAATCGCCATGCGGCTGAAACCCGAGGTGTTCTATCAGTATGTACGCAACCTTGGCTTTGGCACCCAAAGTAATATTGATATTTCCGGCGAAGAAAGTGGTCAATTGGCTAAACCCTACAACTGGAGCTTGGTAACCCTGCCCTGGATGGCACACGGATACGAAATTTTAACAACCCCAATTCAAGTTGCCCAGGCTTATGCTGCATTTGCCAATGATGGTAAACTGATGCGTCCCTACCTGGTGGAAAGCATCGAAGACGGCAAAGGCAATACTATTGAGATCAATAAACCGGAACAAATACGCCGGGTAGCCAAACAATCCACCCTCAGAAAACTACTTCCTGTATTCGAAAGCGTAGTTGCTGACTCAGGAACAGGCGACCTTGCGCAAGTTGAAGGCCTTTCCATTGCAGGAAAAACAGGTACAGCCAAAAAAGTAGTTGATGGACGATACACCAATAAATACCGGGGTTCTTTTGCCGGGTTTTTCCCCTCTACCGATCCCAAATATGTTTGTTACATTCTGCTTGATGAACCCGGCTGGCCAGGCTATGGCGGTTATACGGCGGCACCTATTTTTAAGAATATTGCCCTGCGTATCGCAGGCCTGGATGATGACATCCAGCGACAAATTATAGAGGATGAACCTGCTTCAACTCAGTTTACCTTAACCCCTTCCCTTAAAGGTCTTCCAAAAAAACAGGCCGAGGAACTTCTAAGCCAGCTGAATATTCCCCATTCCTTTTCAGGAAAATCGGGATATATAAAAGAGCAGGATCCACAAGCCGGAACTCCTTTAAACAAAGGAAAACGATTGCATCTGATGCTGTCGGAAACATATACAGCTGCCGACAGTGCAACTATTAAGAAAGGATATGCTGAGATTCCCGAACTCAGAGGATTGAACATGCGTCAGGCTACTACATTGCTGGCCAATCTCGGCTTGGATGCATCTATCATCGGGTCTGGAACCATCTATGCACAATACCCTAAAGCGGGAGAACTCTTACGCCAGGGCTATTCGGTAACGGTACGCGGAAAGGCAAAATCATTAAACACTTTAACACAGACTTCAAAACGATAATTGAAATTACCTGAGCTCATAGAACTGTGTCAACCTCTGCATGTAACTAATTCCGGTTATGATGGAGAACTTGGTGCGTTCGTACTGGATTCCAGAAAAATTGAAAAAGACGATGTTTTTATAGCCGTACGCGGCACCCAGGTAGACGGACATATGTTCCTGGATGACGCCATAGACGGAGGCGTCCGGGTCATAATCACTGAAGACTCTTTTTATTCTGAGGATGACTCCGTTTGTGTAATTGAGGTGGAAAACACTCGAAGTCTGGTGGGTCCGCTGGCCCAGGCTTTTGCCGGATACCCAGCCAAAAATTTACGCATCGTTGGTATTACGGGTACAAATGGAAAAACAACCACAGCTACCCTGGTTTACCAGGTACTATGTGCCTGCAACCAAAAAGCATCACTGCTTGGCACCGTCAACAAACGAATTCTGGATGATGCGCTCGACAGTAAACTTACCACCTCCGATCCTATAGAACTGGCCGCCGATATGAAAGCCATGAACAAGGCAGGGTCAGAGTTCCTGATTATGGAAGTGTCATCACATGCGATTGATCAACAGCGTGTGGCCGGCTTTGATTTTGAAGTAGCTGCATATACCAATTTAAGCCATGATCATCTCGACTACCACGAAACCATTGAAGAATATGCCTCAGCCAAAAAACAACTGTTCGATACCCTGCCAAAATCGTCCACTGCAGTTATAAACATGGATGACAACCACGCTTCATTCATGATCCAGGATTGTGAAGCCCAGGTAGAACGGTTGAGTTTTGAGACTGGAGAAGCCCATATCTTAAGTAATTCTCCCAAAGGAGTGACCTTTGTGTTAGACAATACACAGGTTAAAAGTCCGCTGGCAGGAAAATTTAATGCCTATAATGTAGCCGAGGCATACCTCATTTGTAAATCACTTGGATTAGATTCCAGAGAGATTGCAGAAGCGTTGCAAAATTGCCCGGGTGCCCCCGGACGAATGGAGACCATACATGTGGAAGGTGAAACCCTCCCTCTTGTAATTGTAGACTATGCCCACACCCCGGACGCATTAAAAAATGTGCTTTCTACACTCAAATCGGTAAAAGAGGATCACCAAAAGCTGATTGTAATATTTGGGGCAGGAGGTAACAGAGACGCTGCCAAACGTCCTGAAATGGCCAAAACGGCGGCCGAGCATGCCGACCAAATAGTAGTTACAAGTGATAATCCCCGGAAGGAAAATCCAGACCTTATTATAGCCGATATCCTGGATGGATTCGCAAACCTCGGGAATGTAAAAAGTATTACTGACAGAGGTGATGCCATTAAGCAAACCATTGCGGCCTCTTCTTCTGATGATATTATACTCATCGCAGGCAAAGGGCATGAAGACTATCAGGAAATAAATGGAATAGAACATCCCTTTGATGATCGAAAAGTAGCACGTGAAGCCCTCAAGCTAAAAGCAAAGGAGGTTCACTGATGCTGCACGAATTTTTTGTTTGGCTGGATACCGTATATGACTTCCCCGGAGCCGGTGCTGTAAATTTTATAACCACCCGTACCGCCCTTGCCGCCGTTACCTCCCTGCTGATTAGCATTTTTATCGGAAGGCGCATTATTCACTGGCTGAGTAAACTACAGCTGCAGGAAACAATACGCGAAGATATCGGCCTCGACCATCATCTGGTCAAAGGTTCTACGCCAACCATGGGTGGCGCTATCATTCTGTTGTCAGTCATTATCCCTTCCATATTGTGGACCAAGCTGGACAGCATTTATGGCTGGTTAATTGTATTTGTGATGCTGGCCCTCGGTATAGTGGGCTTCATTGATGACTACATCAAAGTAGTAAAGAAAAACAAGACAGGTCTGGCCGGGCGCTTCAAAATTGTAGGGCAGGTTACTGTTGGGTTGATAACCGGACTTATTTTGTATTTCCACCCCAGTTTTGAGGCTGTGAATACACTCTCTACCGTACCTTTCCTCAAGAACGTGAATATTGATTATGCCTATTTCGGAGAAGAGGTAGGATGGATCATCTATCTTGGTGTAGCTGTATTCATTATTACAGCCGTTAGTAATGCCACCAATCTTACGGATGGATTAGACGGATTAGCTTCTGGTATTTCGGTGATCTGCGGAGTGGTATTTGCTATCTATGCATATATCTCAGGCCGGGTCGATACCTCCGCTTACCTCGACATCATGTACCTGGAAGGAGCTGGAGAACTCACCATTTTTTGCGCAGCCCTGATTGGAGCTTGTATAGGATTCCTATGGTACAATACCAATCCCGCTTCTGTTTTTATGGGAGATACCGGATCACTTGCTTTGGGAGGGGCTTTCGGAGCCCTCGGACTAATGCTCCACAAAGAGCTGCTCCTGCCTTTCATCTGCGGAGTGTTCTTTTTCGAAACTCTGTCAGTCATCATACAAACAACGTATTTCAAATACACAAAAAAACGATATGGTGAAGGAAAAAGAGTCTTTTTGATGACCCCCATCCACCATCACTATGAGAAAAAGGGATGGCCCGAGCAAAAGATTGTAGTACGCTTCTGGATCATTGCCATCCTCATGGGAATTATAAGTTTGCTAACGCTGAAAATCAGATGATAGATCTTCAGAATAAACATTTCGTTGTTATAGGCGCTGCACGAAGCGGGCTCGCAGCTGCCCAACTCCTTAAGAAAAAAGGAGCTGACATTTTTGTATCTGATTACGGCCCTATTTCTGACAAGGCGAAGTCCTTATTGGAACAAGCCTCCATTCCCTATGAAGAAGGCGGACACACCGCAAAAGCTGGTGCAGCTGAATTTGCGGTGATAAGTCCCGGGGTACCCACCGAGACTGATATAGTGCAGCAGTACCTTAAAAACGGCAAAGAAGTATTCGCAGAAATTGAAGTGGCCAGTTGGTTTGTAAAAAATAACATCTATGCTGTTACCGGAAGTAACGGTAAAACCACTGTTACACAATGGTTGTCTCATCTATGGCAAACGGCAGGGAAAAACTATACCCTGGCAGGTAATATTGGTTTTGCCTTTTCAGACAAAGTAGAAAACAATACCGGCGATATAATATTAGAAGTAAGCAGCTTTCAACTCGATCATATCAAGGATTTTAAACCCCGGGTAAGTGTATTGCTAAACATCACCCCTGATCATCTGAACCGCTATAACTACAGCCTGGAGGCCTATGCATCTTCTAAGTTCAGAATTACAGAAAACCAGACATCTGAAGACTGCTTCATCTACAATTTTGATGACCCCGTTATAGCAGATCACCTCCAGGAACTGCAATCTAAAGAAAACCGCCCGGCTCTCTGGGCTTTCTCCAACACACAGGAAGTTCCCCAGGGAGCTTTTGTACGTGGTGATCATATCATCTTCAAATTCAACAACAAAGAAGAACCCCTTATGTCAGTTAACGAAATAGGATTACGAGGAAGGCACAACCTGAATAACGGTTTGGCTACCGCTCTGGCAGCTCGAGCCGCAGAAATTAAAAATGATGCTATCCGTGAAAGCCTGCGTAGTTTCTCCGGGGTTGAACATCGTTTGGAAATGGCTCGGGAGGTGGAAGGTGTAAAATATATTAACGACAGCAAGGCCACCAATGTAAACGCAGTCTGGTTTGCCCTCGACAGCTTTAATGTACCGCTAACCCTTATACTGGGCGGCCGCGACAAGGGCAACGACTACAGTGAAATTGAACCCCAGATACGCGAAAAAGTACACACTATTATTGCAATTGGGGAATCCAGGGAACGAATAAAAAAGCAGCTGGAAGAAGCAGCCCCTAATTTTGTAACCGTGGAAACCATGGGGGGAGCTGTACGAGCAGCCCAAAAAATAGCCAAGCGGGGCGAGGTAGTACTACTTAGCCCGGCATGTTCCTCCTTCGATATGTTCGACAACTATGAGCATCGCGGTAAAATATTCAAAGAAGAAGTAAACAAACTATAAGTGACCTATTCCAACCATAAAATATTAACCACAGCTATTACAACTTCTGTCCAAGAGCAGAAAACGGCCGGCTTCCTGGAAAAAGCGACCGTTTTTATGGATCGAATAAACGCTCAGCAGCTCTGCGTAATTAACAGTGAGTATGGAATATGGAGTTCAACCTAATACATGATTTACACTAGTCCACATAGCGATATTTCAAATGTGATGGGCACTTCCCCGGAAGATATCGATACCCGTGCACAAGGCAGCGACCGCATACTGTTAATGGCAGTTGTTATGCTAATGATGGTTGGAATACTCGCAGTGTATTCATCCATAGCCTTTTTTGCGCAATCGAAATCAACTACTGCCGGGCAACTTATTATCGGGCATATCATTAAGCTGGGTATTGCTTTCTTTGTTATGCTGATAGCATCCAAAGTGAATTACAGGATTATTGCCAAATTTAGCCGCCTGGCTATGGTTATAAGCTGGGTCTTATTATTGGCCGTACTTGCCTTTGGTACCGAACAGTTTGGAGCCAAAAGATGGCTCAATATCGGTGGCTTCTCGTTTCAACCATCTATGATAGCCACCGTGTCGTTGTTGGTACATATATGTGTACTGCTCAGTGAAAAGCAGGACTACATCAAGGATTTTAAAAAAGCATTCCTGCCTGTCATGTTTTGGGTGGTTATTACCTGCGGACTTATTGGGATTGAAGATTTTAGTAGTGCCGGCCTGCTGCTTGTTATCTCCCTGGTTCTCATGTTCATTGGGCGAATCAGTGTGATCCAGTTGGGTACTCTGGTAATGATTGGGGTGATTGGAGGATCTTTTTTATTGAGCCAGTCCTCCACCCGCCAAAGCCGCATTAACCAATATATGACACAAATTAAGGATATTGAAAGTGAACAGATTCTCCAGGGAAGTGGATATCAGGCGCAGCAAGCACATATAGCAATAGCGCAGGGTGAATTTTTCGGGGTGGGTATTGGCAAAAGTACGCAGCGGGATTTCCTGCCTGCTCCCTACAACGATTTCATCTTTGCCATTATCGCTGAAGAATATGGCCTGGCAGGCGCCATGTCGCTCATCTTCCTGTTTACACTTATTTTAATTCGGGGGATAGTATTTATTGCCCGCAATGCCCGGGATTACCTGGGAAGTTTGCTGGCCGTAGGGTGCACCCTCACCCTCGTTGCCTATGGATTTGTGAATGCAGGCGTTGCCAGCGGGCTCTTGCCTGTAACCGGGCTCCCTATGCCCTTTGTAAGCTATGGAGGTACCAGTATGCTTTTTGCCGGAATGATGGCAGGTATACTTCTGAACATCTCGAAACATCACCGGGACCGGAGGGCCTTCTTCAATGCATAAACCAAAAATTTTAATAGCAGCAGGTGGTACCGGCGGACATGTGTATCCGGCTATAGCTATTGCTGATGCTTTAAAAAAAGAAAAGCCGGATGCTGATATCCTGTTTGTAGGAACCCGCAACCACATGGAGTGGAAAGCTGTTCCCAAAGCAGGTTACGAAATTACGGCTATCTGGATTAGCGGCTTTCACCGCCAATTCACCCTGAAGAATTTACTGTTCCCTGTTAAGCTGATTGCCAGCCTTATACAAAGCTTTAATATCATTTCCTCTTTTAAACCTCAGGTTATGGTTTCATGCGGGGGATATGTGGCCGGACCAGTAGGCTGGGTTGCCGGCAAAAGGAATGTACCTGTGGTAATACAAGAGCAAAACAGCTACCCGGGAGTAACCAACCGAATGCTGTCCAAATTTGCCAAGAAGATATTTACGGCCTTCGAACAAGCCGATCAATATTTGCCGGCTTCTAAAACCCAGGTAACCGGAAACCCTACACGATCCACCCTTACCGCCGCGGATAAAGACCAAAGTATTCTATCCTTTGGCTTCACTTCCGACAAACCAGTACTGCTGGTGCTGGGCGGAAGTGGAGGTGCAAAAAGCATCAATGAAACTTTAAAAGCAAATATCCAACAGCTGCATGATGAAAACGATATTCAAATAATATGGCAATGCGGAGCTAAATACTTTGATGAATTGAACTCAAAAATAGATACGGCCCAATTGCCCAATCTCAGGCTCACATCCTACCTGGATAATATGCCTGAAGCATATGCAGCAGCCGATTTGGTCATCAGTCGGGCGGGGGCCAGTTCCTGTTCAGAATTAATGCTCACAGGCAAGCCCAGTGTATTGGTGCCCTCTCCATATGTAGCCGGCGATCACCAGACACAAAATGCCAAAGCTATGGCAGATGCCGGAGCTTCAGAATTATTACCAGATGCTGAAATGAAAGAGACGATGACAGACTTAGTGAATCAATTGATCCATGACCAGAAAAGACTTGCAAGGATGAACAAAGCGGCTCTCCGCTTAGCCAAACCTGAAGCTGCGCGTTTAATAGCCCGTGAAATCCTCGAAATTGCTAAAAGCCGTTTAAATAATGAGTAGTACGATTGTAACACAACCCATATTTGGCAGAACTAAACATATCCACATGGTGGGTATAGGTGGTATTGGTATGAGCGGTATGGCCGAAATATTATTACAGCGTGGTTATACAGTTACGGGTTCGGATGGCGTACAAAGCGAAACTACGGACAGGCTCGAAGAGCTGGGTGCCAATATCTTCATTGGCCACAAAGCCGAACAGGTTGAAGGAGCCGATGTTGTGGTATATACCAGCGCAGTTAAAGCTGAAGAAAATGTAGAAACCCGGGCAGCCCTCGAAAGCCGGATTCCAACCATCAAACGGGCTGAAATGCTGGCTGAACTTATGAAGATGAAGTTCGGAGTAGGAGTAGCGGGCACTCACGGCAAAACTACCACCACTACTATGATTGGTCACGTAACTCAGGATGGAAATTTTGATCCAACCATTATTGTTGGCGGTAAAGTTCACAGCTTTGATAAAACTAATGCCGTGGTTGGCAAGGGAGATGTGATTGTGGTTGAGGCCGATGAATTTGATCGCACCTTCCTTCGTCTCACTCCCTCTATTGCTGTCATCACCAATATTGAAGCTGAACATTTGGATATTTATGATGACCTGGAAGATGTAAAACAGGCTTTCATTGATTACGCAAATAAGGTCCCCTTTTACGGAACCGTAGTAGTATGCCTGGATGATTCTAATGTTCGGAGTATCCTTCCGGAACTGAAACGCCGAACGCTTACATATGGACTCACCCCTCAGGCTCAAATCAGGGCAGTTGATATCCATGTAGATGCTTTCAACAGCACCTTTACGGTAGAAAATGATGGAGAAAAACTCGGAGTAATAACCTTAAAATCTCCCGGCGAACATAATATAAAAAATGCATTAGCTGCCGTAGCTACCGGCATAGAACTCGGCATTGATTTTAAATTGATAAAAAAAGGGCTGGAACGCTTTGAAGGGGTTTTTCGGCGGTTCCAGCTTAAGTATAATAATGGCGTAATGGTGATTGATGATTATGCCCATCACCCTACTGAAGTACAGGCCACATTACAGGCCACCCACAAAGGCTGGCCGGATCGCCGGGTCATTGCGGTATTTCAGCCACACCTATACTCGCGCACACAAGAATTATATAAAGAATTTGGTCTCTCTTTCTTTGACGCAGAAGTAGCTGTAATCACAGATGTATATCCATCACGGGAACAACCTATTGAGGGAGTAAGCGGAAAGCTAATTGCAGATACGGCCGAGCAGTATGGTCATAAGAATGTGATTTATGTAGAAAACAAAGAAGACCTCAATGCCAAACTAAAAGAAATAACCAAGGCCGGGGATATTGTACTTACAATGGGTGCCGGTGATATCTATCGCTTCGGTGAAGAATTTGTAAATGAGCTGGATTCTGGAAACTTCAACATAACAACAGAATAACATTGACAACTAATAACACAGCAAATAGAAACTCCGGAAGCCGGGTTTTACCCTGGCTTACTACCACTATGATGGTGATTGGGGTTGCTGTAGTTGCAGCTCTCTATTGGAACCGCCATGTTACCATTGAAGAAATGGAAGTGAGCGGAATTTACTATACCAGTCAGGAGCAGGTTATCGAAATGGCGGCAGTACCTTTGGGTATTAAGCCCGATAGCCTGGATCTGGCACAAATAGTACAACAAGTGGAAAAACTGAATTATGTGAAATCTGTAGTTCCCTATGTAGAACCCAGTGGCGATCTAAGGCTGACCATTACAGAACGGCAGCCCCTGGCATTATTAGTAGATGGTTCCCATCGAAAATATGTGGATGCTGAAGGTGTAAAACTGAACATTATTGACGGCAAAACTACAGACTTGCCTATTGTGTATGGTTTTAATGCCCAAACAGCAACTGACACCCTGCACAGCCCGGCTTTTACACAAATCCGGGATTTCCTGGTTCATGCCAAAAACAACAAATTTGGATGGGCTACCATCAGCGAAATAGCCTACGATAAAGTAGATGGAGTAGTGGCTCTGAGTCATGAAAATGGGGTTAAACTTTTATTCGGTCGCAATAATTTTGAAATCAAGCTTGAAAACTGGCAGGCCTTCTATACCGAGGTAATTCGCTCCAAAGGCATCAAGAGCATGCGCCAGGTAGATCTCAGGTTCACAAACCAGGTGGTTAGCCGTGAGAGTTGATATAACAAACATATTGGGCTGGCATGGCAAAGGGATTCAGGTATTCTTGAATGAAAGAAAGCACAGGAATGAATTGAATAAAATTTTGGCCTTTTTGAGCATCAGTAAGGAAGCATTGCGATGTTTCCTTACCGGGGCTTTATCAAAAGTCTGCAACACGGAGACTTCAATAAATTTTAGCAATCAAATAACATACAGCGGATCGTAATGGCAGAACAAGAAAACATAATGGTCGGGCTCGACATCGGAACTACAAAGATTTGTGCTATCGTCGCTTCTATCGACGAACAGGAAAGAATTCACATTCTCGGGGTTGGTAAATCTCCCAGCGATGGGTTAAACCGTGGCGTTGTGGTTAATATTGATAAAACAGTAAATGCGATCAAAGATGCCATAGCGCAAGCAGAGCTTGCATCCGGTATTCAGGTGAATTCCGTTAATGTCGGAATTGCCGGCGATCATATCCGAAGTATGCGAAGCAAAGGGGTGATTACCATCAACAACCGAGACAATGAAATAACAGCCAAAGATGTAGAACGACTACTCGAAGACTGCCAGCGAATTATGCTGCCTACCGATCAGCAAATTCTGCATGTTATCCCACAGGAGTTTGTGGTAGACGGACAGGATGGGATCAGTGATCCCGTAGGTATGAGCGGTATGCGAATGGAAGCTGAAGTTCACATTATAACAGGTCTCGTCTCTGCGGCAAAAAACATATACAGATGTGTTGAACGAGCCGGCTACCAGGTTGCTGATATAATCCTGGAACCGCTCGCCTCTTCATATTCGGTATTAGACGAAGAGGAAAAAGAAGCAGGTGTGGTATTGGTTGATATAGGGGGAGGCACAACAGATGTGGCCATCTTTCAGGATAACACTATTCGACATACTGCCGTCATTGCTATTGCAGGCCAAAAAGTAACCGATGATATCCGCCTTGGGCTCAGCGTGTTAGACGATCAGGCTGAAACCCTGAAACGTAAACACGGCGAAAGCTATGTGGATATGATTGAGGAAGACGAAGTAATTACCGTACCCGGTATTGCGGGAAGACCTCCCAAAGAAATTACCAAAAGCATCCTAGCAAAAATTGTACAGGCACGCATGGAAGAAGTACTCGAAATTGTGGGTATTGAAATAAAACGAAGCAGTTATGGAGACTCTTTAAGTGCCGGTGTTGTCATTACCGGAGGGGGCTCACTCATAAAAAACGTATGCCCTCTTGCGAATGAAATTTTAGGCCTTGATGCCAAAATCGGTATTCCTCTTGGAATTACCGGGGGTCTCAAAGAAGAAGTAAACAGCCCGATTTATGCTACCGGTGTAGGGCTGGTGATGCATGCACTTAGAACCGGTACAACCAACACCCAAACCATGTTGCCTGCCTCTTCGAAAGGCACCAATGTGGAACAGGTAATGCAAAAAATTACTGAACGCATGAAAAGTTGGTTTAAAGAACTTTAGAAATAAAATCAGCAATCATCTACAATAACAACAATCCAGTAAATAAAACTCACAAAGGAGTTATCATGGCTAACCATAGTTCACGTTTCTTTTTCGACGAACAAAGTCAGGAAAACGCCAAAATCAAAGTAGTTGGTGTAGGCGGAGGTGGCGGAAACGCCATCAATAATATGATCAACATGGGTCTCAACAGTGTGGAATATATAGCACTGAACACCGATGCCCAGGCTCTCAAAAACAGCGAAGCCGATATTAAGATACAAGTAGGCTCAGCCTTAACCAATGGTCTTGGTGCGGGTGCTCGTCCTGAAATTGGCCGGGAAGCTGTTGAAGAAAACCGACATGAAATTGAAGAATCCATCGAAAGTGCCGACATGATATTTGTCACAGCCGGCATGGGGGGGGGAACCGGAACCGGAGGAGCCCCCGTTGTGGCAGGCATTGCCAAACGGCGTGGAATCTTAACCGTGGGTATTATAACTACCCCATTTGAATGTGAGGGTAAAGTTCGCAAGAAATATGCCCTTGAAGGTATCACTGAACTTAAGAAGAATTGCGATACCGTAATTGTAATCCCTAACGAACGACTGCTCGACATAGCCGATGAAAACACATCCCTGATGGATGCTTTTGCAATGGCCAACGAGGTACTCTATAATGCCACCCGGGGTATCAGCGATTTAATTCTGATGCCGGGGCTCATTAACCTTGATTTTGCTGATGTGCGTACCACCATGACAGACGGCGGTGCTGCCATCATGGGCTCTGCCACTGCAGATGGCGCCGAACGTGCCGAAATTGCCGCCCGCGCAGCCATAAACTCTCCTCTGCTTGATGGAGTAAGCATCCGCGGTGCCCGCAATGTTCTTGTTAATATTTCTGCAGGTTCTAACCTGGGAATGCGCGAAACAACAACCGCAACCAGTATTATACAGCAGGAAGCTGGTGATAATGCAGAAATCATCCTGGGTACAGTACTGGATGAGGAATTTGGCGAAGACATCCGCGTAACGGTTATTGCCACTGGTTTTGATCTTGCCGAAGACCGGACGACCGCTAAAGTTGCTCCAAAGGCTAAGAAAGCAATGCAGGAAGTAGCTGATAATGCAGCAGCAGAAATTGAACGAAAAACAACGGATAAATCCAGAATTCCCAACCGTTTTTCACGTACCACCGGCGATTATTATAAAGGAGAAAACAACCTTAAAAAGTTAGACACTCCTTCTTATTTGCGACGCGACGTGAAGGTCAGGAAAGACAATGACATTCAGGAAGTTCAAACCGAGGCAGAACAACAACCTTCTCCTCAGGAAACTGAATCAGATACAGAAGCAAGAGATAATATTGCTCCTTTCCAAAGCCGAACTGAACGCATTCGCAAAGACGATAGCGATCAGCCTGCTTTTTTGCGTAAAATCATGGATTGATTACAATATAACTGAGTTTTAGGATACCCGGACTGTACATACGGCCCGGAGTCCCATTTTACTGGATATAGCTATGTAGCTTGTTCTTAACAAGCAGGACTACCCTACCCCGGTAGTCTGGCTATAGATTGCTAACAACAGAAAAAGCCCCTTGATCGGGGCTTTTTCTATGGGACATATTAGCCGGACAAATTTAGGATTTCATCCAACGGCTCCAGTTCTTCTCACAGATCGAGTCACAGAGTAACGCCAGGAAAAGCTACCGTAGACGGCTTAAGATGTGCCCCGCTCCGCATTATGAACCAGGGTTTTAGGAATTACCAGGGTGTGCAGGAGTATAAAAAAGCTCCTGTTCATTCTCTCAATCCAACATTTGTAGTTGGAGGCAGAGCCGTCATAAAGCGTTAGGCAGCGGAGCTCGGAACGCGGGTGAGAAAAAACCTCCAAGGTTTTCGGCAATTGTTTAGTACAGGCTCAAGAGGTTTAAACCTTGGAGGTTTCGGTGGTAGCAACAGCACCGGGTCTAACGATTGTGAACTCCATCGGGATCGGGAGATGGAGTTTACAATCTCATACTCGATCTGACCGATCACCGGTCTCGATGGCTAAAGACAAAACTTACTGAATTAAGGAAAAAATAAAGTCTGGATTGCTCGAATCAGGCAATCGTATTTAACCATTACTGATCTTCTCAGTCTTCAGCGAAGTGATGGACAGTAGTCCATGATCACTCGTCCATCATCCATAAGGAATTGCAACAAAAAGATGGAAATAACGATGGTTTTACTTCACAAAATAGAATACACCAACCTGCCCGCCATAGCTATAGCCAGCAATGCAAAACCCCACTGCAAGTATTTACGCTGGATCTTGTGATTCAGCAAAGCTCCGCCGAATCCACCTACCAATCCACCTAAAGAAAGAGGCAGGGCCGCACCAAAATCTACATAGCCCAGAGTAAATTCTGTTAATCCGGTTGTTGTATTATCCATGAGCGCCAGTTGTAACCATCCTGAAAATACCATGATTGTCATCCCAAGCTGAGATACACTTACCGTTTTTCGGAACGGCTGCTTGTAGACCAAATTCATAATAGGCACCATGATACCTCCTCCGCCTACACCGGCTAAAGAAGCTACAAATCCACCAATGCCTCCTGCCACGCCGGCTTCTTTAAAACCCATCTGTTTAAAATCCCGATCTTCTTCATTATTAGCATCCTTTCCTCTTTTAAACATCATATAAGCAACATATAAGAGCATGGTGCTGAAGAATAGTACAAACTCAGTGCGTTCGTAATAAGAAGAGGTGAGCAACTGCTTTCCCAAAAACACTCCAATAGCACCCAAAACCCCAAGCCTGATCCCTTCTCCCCAAAAGATATGGTTTTGCACTTTCTGGCGAACGGTACTCCCAAAGGCCGCTATAAAAGTACAGAACAAACCGGAAGCGATGGTCCATACTACCGAATTTTCAACTCCTGCCTTCTCGAAAAGGAAAAAGAGTACAGGAGTGAATATGATTCCCCCTCCTATACCCAGGAGACCTGCAATCACCCCTGCCGCTAAACCTATGAGTAGTAATACTGCTAACTCAATCAAGGTTGATCTCCCCTTTCATGAATACTTTTGCATGGCCTAATAATTCTACCCGGTCTCCCTTTAACCTGCAGGTAATAGCTCCTCCGCGTTCCGATATCTGTTGTGCCTCAAGCACTTCTTTACCCAGCACTTTACTCCAGTATGGTGCACTTTTGGTATGAGCAGATCCAGTTACCGGATCTTCATCAATACCTGACTGAGGGGCAAAAAAGCGGGACACAAAATCTACCTCATCTCCAGGAGCCGTAACAATTATACCCCGGGCATCTACTTCATTCAGTAATCTGAAATCTGGTTCTATCCTTGCCACATCTTCTTCGGTATCCAATATCACCATATAGTCATCCGACTTGTATACCCTGGGTTCTCTGTTAATTCCCAAACCCTGAAATAGTACTACAGGGGCATCGGCTGTCGGTATTTCTTCCGCTGGGAAATCCATCAATAATCGTTCGCCTTCTTTACTTATAGTAAGGGTACCACTTCGGGTATAGAATTCAATCTTATCCTTTGCGTATCCCATTTCATAAAATAATACCCAAGCCGCAGCTAAGGTAGCATGTCCACACAAATCTACTTCCACAGCCGGAGTAAACCATCTCAATTTGAAGCCATTCCCCTCAGCGACAAAAAAAGCTGTTTCTGAAAGATTGTTTTCTTTAGCAATAAGCAGCATAGTTTCATCAGGCAACCAGTCTTCTAATGGGCATACCGCTGCAGGATTGCCCCCAAATAATGAAGAAGTAAAAGCATCAACTTGGAAAATCGGGAGTTTCATACCGTAATATTTTAGGGTTATCTTTACAGACCTGAACCTAAGGCAAATTTTTTAAATTAGCAGATGCGACTGTACCCCAAAACAATATTAGAAAAACTTGGTTACGATTTAATCAGACAGGCAACACTGAAGTATGCCCAGTCCGACCTTACCATCGAAACGCTGGAAGTGTTACGCCCCTCTTCCCGCCCCAAAAGGGTACATCAATTGCTCCAGGAAACCAGGGAAATGCTGGAAGTACAAAGTTCTCCTGACCCTTTCCCCCTCAATGAGTTCCCTGATGTGCGAGAATACCTGAAGCAGGCACAGCCGGAAGAAAGTATCATACCATTGCCTGCTTTCACCGATATTTTTACCATTTGCACCCTCACCAGGTACACAAAAAAATATTTTAAGTCCCGTTTCGAGGAAATGCCTGAACTCTCTCGTATTTCAGGACAGTTCATCCCAATGAAGGATCTTGAACAAACTATTAAAGGTAAGGTTACGGAGCACGGTGAACTTCGGGATGATGCCAGCTCTGAACTCCGCTCGATTCGAAAGCGGCTGAATAACAAAAAAAACAATCTGCGAACTACCATTAATCGCTCCATGAAGAATGCGCTTAAAGAAGGCATGGCTTCGGATGAAGGTGCCACTATCCGCAATGGGCGAATGGTAATTCCTATTCAGGCTGAGTTTAAACGAAAGGTGAAGGGCTTTATACATGATGTGTCTTCTACCGGACAAACCGTATACCTTGAGCCTGTTGAGGCCCTGAACCTGAACAATGAGATCCGCCAAATTGAAGCTGAAGAACAACGCGAGATTGAACGTATTCTGAAAGAACTAACCAAAAAGGTCCGCGATAATACCGAATATATTAAACAAAACATGACTTGTCTGGCCGAGCTGGATGCCATTGCAGCTAAAGCTAAGTTAACCCGTCAACTGGAAGGGGAAATCCCAGTGGTTTCTGATTATCAGGTATTGAACATAAAGGAAGCGTACAATCCCATCTTAAAGCTTAAAAATACAGGGAAGAAAAAAGAAGATAAGGAAATCATCATCCCACTTGATCTGATGATGGAAGAAAAAGAACAGTGCCTTATGATTACCGGGCCGAATGCCGGGGGTAAATCGGTGGCCATGAAAACTCTTGGGCTTTCAGCAGTGATGGCTCAATCGGGCTATGGTATACCGGCCGACCCTACTACTGAACTGCCTATCTTTCCGGGGATATTTGTAGACCTTGGCGATGATCAGTCTATAGAAAATGATTTGAGTACATTCTCTTCCCGGCTGCAGTGGATGCGGGAAACGGCAAGCAAATTTCAGCCGGGCAGCCTCATTCTTATTGATGAAGCTGCCGCTGGAACCGACCCTGAAGAAGGGGGAGCTCTGTTCCAGGCTTTTATTGAGCATTTGCTGGAGCATAACTGTAAAGTTATTGTCACTACTCATCACGGTACATTAAAAGTTTTTGCTCACAAACATCCAAAAGCTGTGAATGGCTCTATGGAGTTTGACCAAGACAGCCTCTCTCCTACTTATCGCTTTAAAAAGGGGATACCGGGCAGTAGTTATGCTTTTGAAATTGCAGAGCGAATGAACCTTGATGAGGATATACTCAAAAGATCCAGAGTATTACTAGGAGAAAGCAAGAATAAAATGGAATCACTCATCACCGAACTAGAATCTAAAACTCAGCAAGCGGCTGATCTAAAGAAGAAGTACAACAAATTACAGGCTCGGGCAGAATCTGAACGGAAGCGATATGAGAACAAGATTGAAGCCATTGATAAGAAAAAGGACAAGATTCAGGAAAAAGCCCTTAAAGAAGCCAAGTCCATTATGGACAGTGCGAATAAACGGGTAGAAGATGCTGTGCAACAGATTGTTGAAAAGGGAAAAGCAGACAAAAAGAAAATCAAAAAAATCCGAAAGGAGATTGATACCGATAAAAAGAAAATCGACCAATCCATTCAACAGATTGAACAAAAGAAAGAAGAACAGGAGGTTGTTTCGGATAACCCGCCTGAAGTTGGCAATCATGTTCGGTTCAAAGATGGCACTACCACTGGAGAGCTTGTTGAGATTCAAGGAAAAAATGCGGTGGTACAGGCGGGCGGATTGCGACTAAAGACCAAATACAAAAACCTGATCAAGGTTGAGAAGAAAAAAGAGAAGGAAAAAACACGGGCTCGCTCTCATACTATTGTGGGTGATAGTAACCTCACGGGGGAAATGGTTAAACCTTCACTGGATGTACGGGGTAACAGAACTAAAGAAGCCCTCCATGAAGTTACTCAGTATATCGACCGGGCTATCTTCAGAGGAATGAACCAAGTCGAAATTGTTCATGGCAAGGGGGATGGTATATTAAGGAGCCAGATACAAAGCTACCTAAACACCCGGGATGATGTAGATAAGGTTGAAACTGCCCCTATTGAGCGCGGAGGAGCAGGTTGTACCATTGTAGAATTAAAATGAGCAGTTGTTAATCTGACAATGCACCCTCTTCTTCCAGCATCTCAATCGTTTCTACAGCACGTCTCAGGTGAGGGATAACAATACTGCCTCCTACAGTCAATGCTACATTCATAGCATCTACTATTTCATCCTTCGTTAATCCTGCGTTGGCACATTGCTCCAAATGATAATCGATGCAATCATTGCAACGCAGTACCGTAGATGCTACCAATCCCAGTAGTTCTTTTGTTTTAGAATCCAGGGCTCCTTTCCGGTAGGTGTTGGCATCTATATTAAAAAAACGCTTGATGCCAAGATGATCAAGATTCAGGGTTTTTTCATTCAATTGTTCTCTTTCTTCCCTGAATAATTGTAATCGATTTTTTTCTGACATAATTCTTTTTTATTACTTTAATGATCGGAGCAAAAGGTAATACAAACTGCGTCATAATTTAAATATCATAGACAGGTTTTTTATGCGATATTCTATCTCATGAATAAGGAAAACATGAAACATAAACTGGTGGTAGTGGGGGACAGCCTTTCCCAGGGATTCAAAAACGGTGGAATTTATCGCACCGATATCAATTTTCCCTCTCTTGTTGCCCGATGCTTCAATACTGACATCAACTTTGAACAGCCTCGTTTTACTGCTCAGGCTGGTATTCCCCTTAACCTGGAAATGCTGGTCCGCGGACTCTCTGACGATTTTGGAGATACAATAACCTGGAACCAATACATTCCGGCAGCCAGTCATATGATCCGCACTTTAAAACGCATAAAAAAATATTGGGAAGGTGGGCTCAAAGACCTTTCTATAAACCGACATCACCCCTATCACAACCAGTCGGTTTGGGGATTTGCAATTAATGATTCCTGGCTGGTTAATGAAGAAAACAGCCAAACGTATATACAAAACCACCGCGAAAGAGTGAATATCTTTGATATGCTCCCCGAGCATTCCATGTACACTACTGCCCGGCTTGTATTGAACCCCTCCCTCAAAGAAAAAACAAATTTAAACAACCAATTAGATAATGCCTGTTATTTCAAAGAAAACGGTGGCATTGAAAATCTGATTGTTTGCCTGGGACATAATAATGTTATTGGAGCCGTTACCAATTTGAATCTGGCTTGGTCTGAGGCAGAAGATATAGCGACCTTTCCCGGCTTACGAAAATCTACGGTGTACCGACCTGAGCATTTTGAAGAAAGCTATAGGAATTTAGCCAAAAGAGTCTCAAAACTTAAGGCGAAACGGATTTTTGTGCCAACTATACCTTACGTCACTATACCTCCTGTTTGTCGTGGAGTGAATTCAGATCTGTCTAGCAAGAGGCTGGGATATTTCGACTATTATACCCGATTTTGGATATGGGATGAGGATTTTGATCCCGGAAGACACCCTCACCTTACAAAAGATGAGGCCATACAGCTCGACTTTGCCGTAGATGAATATAATGAGATCATCAGACAGGTAGCCAGGGAATACGATTGGCATGTAGTACCTATGGCAAAACATGTGGCCGGAATGGCACGGCGGCGATTGGGAGGAGAAATTTTGAGGGATTTTCCACCGGGCCTTGCCAGAGCACTCAAAAATCACCCCAATACTGCTCACCTGGTAGATCAGGATGAAAACGTATTACTTTCAACTGATTTTCTTCGGCTTAATAAGGAAGGTAAAATTTACAAAGGTGGAATCTTTAGCCTGGATGGACTTCACCCTACTACCATAGCCTATGGCCTTATTGCCAATGTCTATTTTCGTTGTATGGTAGAAGCCGGTGTTGAGTTTGAAAAACCTATTGACTGGGATTTTGTAGTTCAGGAAGATACGTTGATCAACAACCCGCCCCCTCTACTTGCCGAATTACGGTTAGTACTCAGATATCTTTCCATGGGACATCAAGAACGGTTCTTTAAGTTCGGTAAAAATATATTAGCTCAGACACTGAGTCTATTCTCAGGACGGGAAGCACCGGAGAATTAGCTTCTATTTTTGTATTCACAGGATGATCCTCAAAAAACCGGCTCTATAAATTCGATTTAACGCCCTTACGTTAGTTTTCCCGATGGATAATATTTCTTACCGGTATAACTTCTTAAATAAAGAATTTGAAATTCTACTATAAAAATTTTTAAGCTTAAACTAAATTATAAATAGATTTATGATGTAAACATCTATATAACTCTATTCACTAAAAACCCACTTTTGCCAATCATTCTCTCCGATCAAAATTTTTTTGTCTCCTCTAAGTCTGAGATTGCAAAGACATGTAGAAGAAAATTGAACCTCTTCGATTACTTGCAGTAAATACAAAATAATTAATGAATATATATTAACATATATATGTAAATATGATAATTCATATCACTATATAGCCTATACAGGCAGATATTTTCCTTAATCAACCCTTCTTCACTCATTTTCCCTTTATGATAACCCCTTATCATACCAGAAATTAAAACGAATGAAATATTTTCCTTTTTTAATGCTCAAAACACCCTTTAACACCTTGATTTTAGTTTCCTGAAAACTCTGTTGACTAAAATGAATTATAGTAAAATAGCCCTATGAAGCCATTAGAGAGCTATTCTTGAATAACATATATACTTATGAACATAAATATGTATATATGTGTTCTATTTATATTTTGATCATGTGTTGATTTTCATCTTTTCGATAAGCTCGTTGTACTTTATCGTTATTTCTTCCAACCCATTTTCGAGAGACTCTTTTGTTTCCTTCCAATTCTCATTACCGGAAGCCTTAAACTCCTCAAATTCTTCCTTGAGTTCATTTCTTTCATTTTTAAGCTTGATAAATGTTTTATTGCTCTCCTCCGAGATTTCTTCATTATTATTACTTATTTGCTCTTCAAGATCTTCCAGATCATCGTTCAACTCTTTCATCCGATCGTTAAAAGAAGCAACAAAATCATCTTTTGCCCGCTCCAGGTTTTTGCCTGTGGATTCAATTTCCTCTTCAACTATATTGGTCTTATTCGCTCAGTATTTGTCCTTATCCGAACAAGCGGCGGTTAAAATCAGGGAGAACTCTACTAATACAATCAATAAACGATACATAACTCCTCACTATAATTAGTTGTTGTAATTCAACCGTTTAAAGCTTTTTAAGAGAGAGATTGTTTCATTTTCAATCACGGTATTCCATTCGCTCTACCCTATTTAGAATCCTTCTAAAAAAACGTTGACCATCAATCTAAACCTCCTTAACTTAGAATTGATCTAAATTAAAATTGTAACCGACTATTCATTTTCAATGAACCTAAAAAGTTTCTTACCCCTAGCATTAGTATCAATTCTTTTTGTCTCTTGTGACGTCAGCAATGACGATACAGACATTAAAACCCCAGCCACTTATGAGTTCAGTCGAAATGGCTCTTCAACCATTTCTTTTTCCGGACAGACAACCCGTATAAACATGGCTACCGAGCTGACTGGAGCTGTCAACGATTTTGATAATTCTACAGAAGAGTTGCTCTTAGAAATGTACCGTAATCAAACCGCTGATGGCGGAGATACTGACCCATTTTCAAACAGTGACCTAAATTCTGCTACTAAGAATATCAAAGGTAAAGTAGCTGCTTCTTCCGACTTTTTTTCTTCAAACACAGCCTTAAGTGCTGAAATTAAAAATCAGTTTGAGATTTGGCTGAAAAACCAGGTAGAGGAAGTGTTTCCTAATAAAAATACCATGGCTTCTGAAGGAGTAGCCGGACAAATTGCGGACGGATCTTCCACACGCTATGTTAACGGCAAAGGTTTTGAGTACAAACAGCTCGTAGCCAAAAGCTTAATTGGTGCCCTTATGGCTGACCAAATGCTCAATAATTACCTGGGCACTAATGTACTTGATGCCGGAACCAACAGAGAAGACAACTCTTCTGAGACACTTTCTGAAGGAAATAACCATACAACAATGGAACACAAATGGGATGAGGCCTACGGCTACCTATTTGGTGCGGCAGCCAATCCGGCTAAACCTGCTATTGGTGAAGGCGACAGTTTCCTTAATAAATATCTAGGTAAAGTAGACAGTGATGATGATTTCGCTGGTATTGCTGACGAGGTATTTGATGCCTTTAAATTGGGTAGAGCCGCTATTGTAGCTAATGACTACGATCTCAGGGATGAACAAGCACAGGTTATCCGCGAGAATATATCGAAAGTGATTGCCATCCGGGCTATCTATTATTTGCAGGGTGGAAAAAATGCCATTGACAAAGAAAATCCAGAATACGGAACAGCTTTTCATGATTTATCCGAAGCTTATGGATTTGTGTACAGTCTTCAATTTACCAGAGTTCCTAATTCTGAAAGTTCTTACTTTACCAACTCCGAAATTAATGCTTATTTGGCCCAGCTTGAAGAAGGTAACGGACTATGGGACGTCACTCCACAAACACTGGATGATATCTCTGCCGATATTGCTGCTAAATTTGACTTCACTGTAGAAGAAGCAGCAAACTAAAATAATTGTTTTACTAAGTGGCTGGCAACTATATACAAGTTGCCAGCTTTTTTTGCTTAATACATCCAATGAATTATGAAGAGAGTAGCTTCACTTATACTTGTTTTATTATTCGCTATTAGCTGTACAAAAGACAATCCTGAAGGTCCCAGCCCCGATGATTTTGATCGAAAGGCTATTCTTGAAAATTGGGCCGATAATATCATAATACCTGCTTTTACTGATTTTTCAGATAAAGCTGAGGAGTTAAAAACAAAAGCTGATGTTTTTACAACCAATCCCGATCAGCAGTCCCTGACTGAACTGCGTTCAGCCTGGAAAACAGCCTACCTCTCTTTTCAACATGTTTCTATGTTTGAAATGGGAAAAGCTATGGACCTCCGGTTCCGAGACAACCTGAATATATATCCAACTGATACTACCGAAATACAAGACAATATTCAGACCGGCTCTTATAACCTGGAGCTGCCTTCACTAAATGATAGCCAGGGTTTTCCGGCCCTGGACTACCTCTTGTATGGACTGGGGGAAGAGACCGGAGAAATCCTCACATTTTATACCGCCCATCAAGATGCTGAAGCTTATAAAAGCTATTTAACGGATCTCACAAACCGAATTGATTGGCTTACAAAACAGGTGCTAAACGACTGGACATCCGGTTACCGCAATGAGTTTGTAGATAATTTCGGAAATGGAGCCAATGCTTCCATCGATATGATGGTGAATGACTATATTTTCTATTATGAAAAATATTTACGAGCTGGCAAAATAGGAATCCCTGCCGGGGTTTTTTCAGGTTCGTCTTTGAATACCCATGTTGAAGCTTACTACAGCAAAGACTTTTCCAAAGCCCTGTTTAATGAAGCATTAGATGCTTCTCAAAACTTCTTTAACGGAACACATTTTGAATCTCAGCAAACGGGAGAAAGCCTCAACTCATACCTTCACTTTCTACAAACCATGAAGGAAGGTACCGACCTGGCAAGCCTGGTTAACACGCAGTTCGAAGCAGTACGGACAAAAGCCGATCATTTAAATGCAAACTTTGCCCTGCAGGTAGAAACTGATAACAACGCTATGCTTTCCACTTATGATGAACTTCAAAAAAATGTTGTTCTCCTGAAAGTAGATATGCTACAGGCTTTAAATATCAATGTAGACTATGTTGATGCAGACGGTGATTAAAAGTGACTAACTTCTCACTCAAAGCATATGTTAAAACATCTTCCAATGCAGCTCCATTAGCTGTTTTCAGGGTGTTTTTTGGCCTGCTTATGCTCATTAGCATTATTAGGTTTGCAGCTAATGGCTGGATCAATAAGCTGTACATTCAGCCAGATTTCTTCTTCTCCTATTATGGTTTTGAATGGGTTCGGCCCTTAGGTGACTTCACCTATATTCTTTTTGTGATCTGCGGACTCTCAGCCCTTTTCGTTTCCCTGGGATATCAGTATCGGTTCTCTATCATTACTTTTTTCCTCAGCTTCACCTATATCGAACTGATGGACAAAACCACCTACCTCAATCACTATTACTTTATCAGTATTCTCAGCTTTTTACTGATATTTTTGCCCGCTCATGCCTATTTCTCCATAGACGCCCTCAAAAATGAACACCTTCGTTCACAAAAAGTACCGGCCTGGACGATTGATTCTGTTAAGCTGCTCATTATGATGGTTTACTTTTACGCCGGGCTTGCTAAACTCAACTCCGACTGGCTGATCGAAGCTATGCCCCTGCAAATCTGGCTGCCTGCTAAATACTCACTTCCTCTTTTAGGCGATTTCCTTCAGCAGCAATGGACACACTATGCCTTTAGCTGGGCTGGCGCCATATATGATCTTACCATACCTTTTCTCCTCATTATGAAAAGGACACGTATCCTGGCTTTTGTCCTGGTCGTTATTTTTCATGCCTTGACCAGGGTGCTGTTCCCTATCGGGATGTTTCCATACATCATGATTGTAAATGCCCTCATCTTTTTTGATGCTGGCTTGCACAATAAGATTCTGAGTTTTATCTCCCGTCTCCTTAAAATTTCCAAACAGAAATTTGATAACGCCAAAGTGTACTCCTTTCCTTCTGCATGGGTAAAGAAAGCTTCTATGGGAGTCATCACCTTATTTTTTGTTTTCCAGCTTCTCTTCCCATTCCGGTATCTACTGTACCCCGGAGAGTTATTTTGGAATGAAGAAGGATTTCGTTTCTCATGGCGGGTTATGTTGATCGAAAAGGCTGGTTATGCAAATTTCAAGGTGGTAAATCCCGACAATGGCAATCGGTTTTACGTAGATAACACCCAATTTCTAACCCGTTTCCAGGAGAAACAAATGTCTACCCAGGCAGACTTCATCCTGGAATATGCACACTACCTTGAAGATCACTATACAAAGCAAGGCCTCCGTAATCCCAAAATCTATGTCGAAAGCTTTGTGGCCCTTAATGGCCGCCGGAGCCGCCCCTACATCAATCCGGATACAGACCTAACCAAAATTAAACCTTCATTGCAACACAAAACCTGGATTTTACCTTTTGATGATGAAATTAAAGGCCTGTAGTTTTCTTTTGTTTCTACTGCTGTGGCAGCTGCCGTCTATAGCGGATGCCCAACACACGCTCTCGGGATATGTTTTAAATAAACATACCAATACCCCTGTTGAAGCCGCTGAAATCTATGACAATGATGCAGGAAAATCTTACCGTTCTAACTCTGAGGGGTTTTTCGAAATTAACGGCCTCCCCCCAGGAACCTATACCCTCTATTTCTTCAAACTTGGCTATGCCGTTCAGCATAAAGCTGTTATTGTTGAAGGAGATACTGCCCTAAACGTTAAGCTTAAAAAGCTTTCCGGCGAACTCACCGAAGTAGCAGTTATTGATCAGCGTAATAAAATCTTTCAGCTTAAAAGGCTTCGCGAAGTTGAGGGAACTTCTATTTATGCAGGTAAAAAAAATGAAGTGATATCTGTGGACCAGATAGTAGCAAACACAGCAGCCAATAACGCCCGGCAAATCTATTCACAAGTTTCCGGTTTAAATATATACGAATCCAACGATGCCGGACTTCAGCTCAATATCGGAGGGCGCGGGCTTGATCCCAACCGCTCCTCAAATTTCAATATTCGTCAAAACAGCTACGACATCAGTGCTGACGTGCTTGGGTATCCCGAAAGCTATTATACCCCACCTGCCGAAGCGCTCAATGAAATTCAAATTATTCGTGGAGCAGCTTCTCTGCAGTATGGCACCCAATTTGGCGGGCTGATTAATTTTGTCATGAAGAAGCCGAACCCTGATAAAAAAATCCTCCTTTCCTCCCGAGAATCCATTGGCTCAAACAATCTGATTACATCCTTTAACAGCCTGAGCGGTACCAGTGGCAGAGTAGGGTACTATGGATATTTCAACTTTAAGAAGGGAGACGGTTTCCGCCCTAATTCAGGTTTCGAGTCAAACAATCTATATTTCTACACGAATTATAAATTGAATGACCGAACTCAATTCAGCTTCGATTTAACCTACCTCGACTACCTGGCTCAGCAAGCCGGTGGACTTACCGACTCTCAGTTCTATCAAGATCCCACTTATAGCAACCGAAGCCGAAATTGGTTTAAAGTAGACTGGAAACTGGCCTCCCTGCGTTTTGAGCACAAGTTCTCTTATCAGTCTCGCCTCAGCATTCTTGCTTATGGATTGGATGCCTCACGTAAATCTGTAGGCTTCCGTACCAACCGGGTATCCCAACAAGACGACCTCAATGCTCCCCGTGATCTCATTGTAGGAAACTTCAACAACTGGGGAAGTGAAGTGCGGTTTTTAAACCGCTACACTATTGGAGATAAAAATGCGGTTTTCCTTATTGGGACTAAATATTATCAGTCCAGAAACACTGCCGTTCAGGGGCCGGGAACCACCAGTTCAACCGCAGATTTTACTCTTGCTGAGGATCAATTCCCCCATTATCCCAACCAATCAGATTTTGTTTTCCCCAACAAAAATTTGGCTGTTTTTGGCGAACACATCTTTTATCTAAAAGACAACCTGTCTATCACTCCGGGCTTTAGATTTGAATACATCAAAACAAAAAGTGAAGGAATTTTTAAACGAATCAACTTTGACCTGGCCGGAAATCCCATCCAAAACCAAACGTTTGAAGACAACCGAACCTTTGAACGGAACTTCATTTTATTGGGGATAGGATTCAGCTATTTGCCTACAGAGACAACCGAACTGTACGGCAACGTTTCGCAGAACTACCGCTCAGTCACATTTAACGACATTCGAATCATAAATCCTTCTTTCCAGGTAGACCCCAACATTAGCGACGAAAGCGGTTTTACAGCCGATTTTGGGATTCGTGGAAGAATTGAGGAGTCTCTCTCCTATGACCTTGGCGGCTACGGACTCTTATACAACGATCGCCTGGGAGAAGTACTCCGCCCCGAAACACGAAAAAATGCCGATGGTGACCTTGAAGAAACCGGAAGGGTTGTTCGGTTCAGAGGCAATATTGGCCAGGCTTTTATGTACGGATTGGAAAGCCTTATTGAATGGAATACCATCCCAACACTCGGATTAGATGCAAATGACTTTAAGCTTAATGTGTTTTTGAATACAGCCATTACCCAATCAGAGTACTTCGGGTCTGAAATTCCCGGTGTGGAGCACAACAAGGTAGAATTTACACCATACCTTAATCTAAAATCCGGATTGAGGTTTGGATATAAAAATATACTGGGGAGCCTGCAATACACCTACCTTTCCCGCCAATACACCGATGCCTCCAATGCTCAGCAAAACAAAAGAGACAACCAGAGCGGCATACGTGGTGAAATTCCTGCTTATGATGTACTTGACCTCTCACTTTCGTGGACATACCGAATGCTGAAAGTGGAATCTGGTATCAACAATGTGATGGATAACTATTATTTCACACGGCGTGCAACAGGTTATCCAGGGCCGGGCATCATCCCATCTGCCCCCTGTAGTTGGTACATCACCCTTCAGCTAAAGCTTGGGATATAGTTTCTCCACTTTAGAAGGAGGATATTCCTTATCTTGAGGGCGTTTCAATTCATCACAGATCAAATATTCATCAACTAATGAGATATCTATCTTTCTTTGTTGCAGCATTGATTGCAGTTACGGCCTGCCAACCTGAATCAGACAAAAGTTCTGAGAGTTCTTACGATCCTGCCCTGGATACATTGAAATATGAACAGGAAGTACACCTCAAGAATGTTCGCCAGCTTACCTTTGGGGCCGATAATGCTGAAGCTTACTGGAGTTATGACAACACCAAGCTGATTTTTCAATCGAACAACCCGGAATGGGGAGTAGACTGTGATCAGGTTTTTTATATGGATATCACCCCAAAAAAAGAAGGTGACCAGCCTCCCATGATCAGTACCGGGCAGGGGCGTACAACTTGTTCTTTTTTCATGCCTGGAGATTCCCTGGCTGTGTACTCTACCACCCATATGGATGATCCAAACTGCCCACCTGAGCCCGACCGATCGGGAGGAGCTTATGTATGGCCGGTTTATGAAGGATATGATATTGTGGTGGCCGACCTACAAGGCAATACCGTTGATACCCTCACCCATACGCCAGGGTATGATGCAGAACCCACCCTCTCACCACAGGGTGATAAAATCGTGTTTACCTCTATGCGGAGCGGCGATTTAGAGCTGTACATTATGGATACTGATGGTTCAAATGTAGTCCAGGTAACTGATGAGTTGGGATATGACGGGGGCGCTTTCTTCTCCCCTGATGGTAAACAGCTTGTATTCCGTGCTTCGCGCCCCAAAACTGAAGAAGAAATTTCTAAATACAAATCACTACTGGAACAGGGATTGGTTGAACCCACAAACATGGAACTATTTGTAGTGAATGTGGATGGCTCAGGTCTCAAACAAATTACCGATCTTGGTAATGCCAATTGGGCTCCCTATTTCCATCCATCGGGAGATAAAATCATCTTTTCCTCCAATCATAAATCAAAGCGGGGTTTCCCTTTTAACCTCTTCATGATTAACACTGATGGCACCGGCCTGAAACAAATCACCTTTGACGACACCTTCGATTCCTTCCCCATGTTTTCCTATGACGGTGAGAAGATCGTGTTTGGGTCGAACCGGCATAATGGAGGCGACCGATCTACTAATATTTTTGTAGCCGATTGGGTAGAATAGGATGAAGTGTTTAAGTGTGCATGTGTTGTAGCACATGCACAACTTAATCTTCCATGCTTCATTTTTTTGTACCACCCAAAGAACCGTTTCACTGTTTCGCGCTCATAAAATCGGGAAGTATAGAAACTTCTAATTCCACTTTTCTCTTGCTTCATTGAAGCCATTACCCTGCCAAATACATAAGGGGCAACAACTAACAGCTTATCAAAGCTACCACATATTTGCCTTTTTAGGACAGAGCAAACAGGAATGCATTTTTTGCTGAGATCCATTCTTTTGGATAGACAAGTTTTAGGTTTTAAAAAGTGACTTTTCAAAAAAAGCACGTCTAATAAGGAAAAAGGCGAATGAATAGTCCGGCAACGATGGCTAAACAGCTTAAGGAGCTCTCGGATGCAAAATTAGTGCAGCTGAGTATTGGAAACGGGGACCAAAAAGCATTTGGACTCTTATACGACCGCTATGGAGACCGGGTATTTAATAAATGTATTGCCTTTACTAAATCGGAACTTGATGCAGAGGATTTGGCTCACGACATCTTTCTAAAGGTGTTTTTAAAGCTTTCAACCTTTAATCAGAAATCCTCTTTCTACACCTGGCTTTATGCCATTACATACAACACCTGTGTAGACTATGCACGCAAGCAATCCAATAAAAACAGCCAGTCAATTTCGTTCGAGGAAATTGATCAAAAAAGAATAAAAGCATACCACAGCAATAGCGAACAGCATCTGCTTAAAATGAAAGTAGATCAGCTAAAGCAAGTGTTAACACAACTACCACCACAAGACAAAATGATACTTTTAATGAAGTACCAGGAAGGGTTATCCATAGTAGAGCTTCAGGAAGTATTTAACATAGGAAAAAGCGCAGTAAAAATGAGACTACTGCGTGCCCGTGAACGTGCGGTTACCGTTCACAAAGAACTCTTTAATTAAATAGGATTAGGTTATGAATACTGACAAATCACACATACATCAAAACCCTTTTCAACAATTGGCAAGAGAACATATTCCTCCGCCAAAGTTGAAGCATAAAATATTGACCAGCACAAAGTTAGCGTACTTTATGCTGGCTACTGTAGACCTGTTTTCGGTGAAAGCAACAGATACAATCTTCGAATTAATAAAAAATTCAGGCTCAGATAGTGACTTTTAAAAAAAATTCCGTCTAAACAATAGAAACACGATTAAAAAATAGGTAAAGCTTTATGAATACCATTAAGGAATGGGGACAGGTTGTTCAAAATTCGTTTATGGAGTTTTGGGAAAAACTGGTTGATGTACTCCCCCATATTTTTGGCGCTCTTATTTTGTTAATAGTTGGCTGGGGTATAGCAAAAGTGACAGCCTTTGTTATTAAAAAAATATTGGTTTCAATTAAATTGGATCAGCTTGGAGAAAAACTCGTTGAAACAACATCTCTTGATCCGGGACTGTTAAACGTCACTCCCAGCCAGTTGATCTCTAAATTTGTGTACTGGGCTATCTTACTGTTATTCTTTATATCAGCCTCCGACACACTTGGTTGGACCATGGTTTCAGAATCTATTAATACCCTCTTAAACTATTTGCCCCAGCTATTTAGCTCATTGGTTGTATTTGTAGTAGGACTTTACATAGCAGGATTTGTGAAGCAGTTCCTGAACACAGCATTTAATTCAATAGGGCTCGCTGCCGGTACGGTAATCAGCAAAATTGTCTTCTACATCATTCTTTTGATTGTAGCTACTACCGCTTTAGATCAGGCCGGTATAGACACCTCTCTGATTACCGCCAACATCACCATTATACTTGGAGGACTTTTACTGGCTTTTGCTATCGCTTTTGGTTACTCATCCAGGGAAGTGTTTGCCAATATTATTTCCTCACTCTATGTACGCAACAACTTTAAGGAAGGACAAAAAATACAAATTGGAGAAGACATTGCAGGCATCATTAAAAAAATTGACGCAATACATGTCACCCTTCAAACCGAGGGAGATGACATCTTGCTACCTACGCAGGTTCTTATCTCCAAAAAAGTTAACAGGGCACCCATTGAACCCGATTGAATATACCATATGTACCAAAATAGGAATGACCCATTCCTAAGCGTTGGTTGGGAACCATTATTGTCACCCCAACCAGTGACCTAACCTATCATAAGGGGTAGCGTGAAAGCTACCTCTTATCTTCTTTATCGGTCAAAAAGAACTTTATATAACAAGCAACGCAAAAAGCTTGAAACTTAAAAAACCAGAGAGGTAAAAAATGTTTATCGTGCTTACATAAAATTCATGCCTGTATAGCTGAATAAATGGAAACATACTCTTTATAAACATCACAAAATTTGCTCTATGATATCAAATACAACTTTTAGATAACATAACAAGAGAGTTTTAATAAAAAAGGAGATCGCTCCAAAAATATTTTTTTACCGGTTGAGCGGAAGAGGAAGCTGTTCAGAATAGTAAAGAGTAGCCTTGATCAAGATATTATCCATGCTTAATAAAACTAATATCAGAGAAGCGCTACACTCCCACCTGGCTTCAGGATGATATGCTTAGTGGTGCCCCCTTACCATCCTTCAGATGAGCATCACTTTCTTAGTAATTTTGAACAAAGTTCAATTAGTTTAGTGGTTCGCAGGGAATGTGAACCCCTTCATCATTATAGCAACTCTTGAGTGGCATTCGGAGTAAGGCTACACCTGCTACCAATCCGACTCCATTTTCTACATTCTTCACAGATTCTGGTAAAAAAATCTCCTCTTCACTCAAATTGCTAAGATCCGGCCAGTCTTTGCCTCCTGAAGCAATTATCAATTCACTCCCCACAATACGAAACCTTGACTCCGGTATTTTGAAAACAGAGCTAATACCAATAATCCCATTTGGAATGCTTACACTATAGTTTCCTTCATTAGAATACTCAACATTATTCAATAGGGAAAATTTTACTTTTTCTGTAGTAACTGTAAGAGGAAATTCCACAATATATTTTACACTTACTTCAACAAATACCTTTGAATAGCTTCCTTTAGCAATGCCTCTTGCATCAGGCCCACTATATTGTACGAGTGGATGCTCTAATTGCGAAGGGGTTTCCACTATTGCAAAACTTGTCTTTCCTTCAGGGTTTCTGGCATCTATACGATAAACTTCATTGGGGTAAATTTTCTCTGTGGTCCAGTAATTCCAAGCCAAAGCCTGACCATATCTAAATACAAACAGGGAATCGTTCATTACCGTGGTATCGCCCGTACTAACCCTTGTTATAGTAACCACAGTTCCATTGGAAGAAGAATCAGAAGGAATCAATGTTTCTCCTACCGGCATCACCCGCACCCATTGAGTATCGGCTTCTACATTTAATGTTCCGTACATAGAAAAATTATATCCTTTGCTTTCATCAATCGGCTCAAAGGTGGATTCACAGGCGATAGAGCAAAAACTAATTGTTAAGGCCAATAAACTATATGCTACATGTTTCATAACGAACTGATTTTCATTGATATATAGGGCAACAATGATAATTGGGTAACTTTTCGCTGAGTGGATACATCATAATAGAATATGTTTTCCCGATTATAGATGTTAAGTACTCCCCCTTGAAATTCCATTTTTGTTTTAAACATTGAAAAAGAAAACTCGACTGAGGCATCCAGCCGATGAAAAGAAGGAAGCCTGCCCCCAAAAGGTTTTTCGATCAAAATTCTGGGAGATCCATAATTCTCTGTTACCTCCGGAACAAACTCCCTGAACATAAAAAAACTGTCAAACCCATTTGGTTTGGTAAAAGGTAACTCAGATCCATATGCCCAGCCTATATTTAAGGCAAACCTCTTAAATTCTAACCCCGCCATTGCGTTAAGGTGGTGACGTTGATCTTGTATGGGATGGTATTTTAAAACCGGTTCTTTAAAACCACTTCCTAAGCTGCCCTGTTTTGATGAATATTCCACCCATGAATATCCATAGCTCAGGTTGCTGTAAAAATTTCGGTAATTAAAATCAATATGCGCATCTGCACCATAGATTTCCCCGTTCGCATAAGTGAGATCTGAAGTTGGTTGGGGTACACTACTCCAAACAGTAACGGGGATGTTTTGTACATCTTTGTAATACCCTTCAATAGATATGTTCAGAGTATTGCCAATAGGCTGATGCCAACCTAAAAGACCATGATAGGCCTCCATCAGTTTGTCAGGATCCGGGACTTTCATCCAAGTAGTAAATGCTGTCCCAGCATCTCGATAATCTGTTATCCCAACCTCCGACTGCCGGTATACCCCCGCCGAGGCACTTAACCCTCCCCCTTTCAATACTCTTGGTTTCCATTGTAACGAAAACCGAGGCTCCATACTTAGCTTTACAGTTGCAAAATAGACTACTGCCATGCCGGCATCTATCGACAGAGACTCAAAAGGATTTATATTAGCGCTGGCATATAAACCAGAATTTAATTGTACCTCCTTAGCTTCGTCACGAAATAGTAGAAGTTCAGAAATGTCATGCTTATACTGGACATAATTACCCAAAAAACCATAATCGAGCCTCACTAAACCCACATTCTGAACTAAGTTCAGATCGAAATAGATTTTGAATAGGTCGGAAAAGCGTTCCCTCCTTCCATCACTAATCACTTCATTCGAAAAGCTGGAAGCCCCATAATTTATCTCTATATATGAAACACCTGAGTTGGGAAGCACGCTTGCACAAGTACCTCCTCCCACAAGATTACTCCATTTGAAAACATTATCTGATGAGTAATCTAACCAGCCCCGGTCGTAAGTCCGCATCAATACACTGGAACAATTGATTCCTTTATTGTTAGTAGAATTATACTTAATTAATTGGCTGTTGAATCGTAAGGGTTGTTGTTGGTCTAGGTACAAACCACTTGAAGCTTCAATCAGTGAACCACGTAGAGATACCATAACAGAACTTGCACCTTGCTTTACCGGACCTTCATAGAAAGCCCCAGACACAAAAGGACTGACGTCTACCGACCAATTTTGTTTGTACAAGTTTCCATTCTTCAATCGCACATCAAGCACGGATGAAACACGGCCATTATACCTCGCCCCAAAGCCTCCTGCGTATAAATCTGCTTTTGAGATAATATTCTCGTTAAATACCGAAAACATCCCTACTATGTGAAAAGGCTGGTACACCTGTATCCCGTCCATAAGTACCAGATTCTCGGAATTGGTCCCACCTCGGATAAACAACTGCCCACCCCGATCTCCAACAGCAGCCACTCCAGGCTGAGTTTGAAGGTAGCTCACCAAGTCTCCGGCTAACGAAGGAGTTGGAGTTCTTCTGAGTTGTTTCGGACGGATAGTAGTCAATCCTGAGGTTGCTTTTTCTATGTTCTTTTCTGAGACTACTACTTCACCTAATTCTTTTTCAGCAGTAAGAAGAGACGCGTTTTTTACTATTACAGGAGTACCAACATCGAGACGAATTGTATCGGAATATGCTTCGAATCCTATATATTTGAAAGTGATAACATAGCTACCTGGGAACAACGAGCTCATCTCATAAAATCCCGAAGCATCAGTAATGGTCCCCTTAATAAGACTATCAGCAGTAGTACCTAATGTCACCTGAACCAGCTCAAAAGGTGTCCCTGTTTCTTTTTCAGTAACCAAACCCCGAATAGATAAGCTCTGAGCGGATGCAGTTGAGCCTAAAACTAAAAGAAGAGGAAGAAGAAAAAGTTTTTTTTGAAAAATCATTTTTATTTACATCTAATTCTATACATATTTCTATCGTTGTTAGTTAACCGCAATAATAATAACATAAGGTGATTATAATGAAAAACAAAAATAGTACAAATTTAGTATTTACTACATTAATTGTAATGCTTATCACTCCATTCCTGATTAACGGTGCTGTGATATTGGATGATGCGAATGAATTGAATAAAACTAATTCGCCTAAAAAAATAGAACTAACTTCAAGTATGTCATGCACCCACGTTCCTTCGACAAGTGAATTTACTATACATGACCTTGGACATCCAGGTAAGGAGTTAATCACTTTTAATATAAACAGTGATTATTATAGTACTTCATGGGATACAGATGATCCTGTGTATACAACTTTGGTTTTTGACCGCGGATCAGCAGGAGGAGAATTTGATGACAATGGTCATGGTTACTATAAAATTCAAGTTGATTATTACTACGATGATGGAGTTGACATAGAATATGGTTGTTCTACTACTGCTCTTCTATACCCCTAACTAAATATGAATTTATACCAGATTAAACAGTAAAGAGCTATAATTTTTATAGCTCTTTACTTTAAAATCACCAAGTCTTAATCTTCAACTCCTCGATAGCCCGCATCACATCCCCCCCCAAAAAAACGATAGCAGGTATCTGGTAACAACGGTGGAAACCGATCTACCAATATTTTTGTGGCCGACTGGGTAGAGTAATTCGGTATTATTTTTTGGAAAACACCTTGCTTCCGATGGTTCCCAAAAAACCTCAGAAGTAAGCAAACAACGCATTTCCTGTTTTTCAATAACTTAAATTATTTAAGTATAGACCTCCAAGGTTTCTCGCAAAGCGATCTCTACGGGAAAAAACCTTGGAGGTCTTGACTGTAAAAAGGAACCTATCTTAAAAAATAAGCCGGTGTTTTCTAACATGGCTTGTTAGACAGCCTTTCAGAAGAGGCCGGAGTTGGTGGCCGTCCGGGGTGGTAAGGAGCAACCAGGCCCAACGGGGATTAAGGGATTCAATAAGCATGACTTTCTTCTCCCGGTGTGCCCGCACGGTGCAAGAAGGGTTAGCTAAAACCAATGTCATCCCGCCTGTGTCTTTGGCGAAGAAAGAGCAAATACGACGACTGAAGGGTTTTCCTTCCCTGGCAAAGGAGTAGCAAAAACATTTTCCTGGGCACTTTGTGCAATAGTGATGGGAATATTATGGATAATCGTTTCCGCGGTACTACTTTCCAGATACATCTGCCAGACAAGAACTTTTGCGTATCAATAACTGTTTACTTTTTACGCCTGTTTCAATACACTACAAACAGGCGATAATCGGGCTTAGGGAATTGTAACGAGAATCAGCCAATTTGAGTCCAATTTTGAGGTCTTTTGAGGCGAATAGTGGTGCTATGCAACGAAAAAGAGCTCGGAATCGAGCCAAATTCGGCTGGTTCACAGTAGATTAGGTTAAGTCCGACAGGCTCCTAGTACGAGGTTGTTATGCGAAAATTCATTCTATTTATAATCCCCCTTCTTTTATTGGGATGCTCTACCACCGAAACGCTCACCACCCGTACGCTTTACTCCTTTGAATATGAAGGGGACTTGTATGAAATCATGGGAGTTTTCAATAAAACAGGTGAAGGCTCGAACTTGCTTCAGAAAAGAGAAAACAGCAAAATTGTATCTCGTGCCCGCGATTACGACCAAGATGGCAGCATTGATGAAATCCAAATAGGCGATATAAGCCTTGAGGAAGCAAATAGAATATATAATCACGGACTTAATATTGCCTTGGAGCAGGGTAAAGTTAAGCCTGATGTAAACCGACGCATCTATAAACACACCCTGGAAGGGCACGATTATTCCATTCAAACAATGGGATTATACCAGGATGAGTTTTTTAACCTTTTCACAAAAACAGACTCCCTAACCAATAAAGAAACCTATTACACAGACCTCCATGCAGACGGAACACTCGATCAAATTGAAGGAAATGCTCTTCAGCTTGAACGTATTCAAAAAAAATATGAGGAAATACTAAAACTGGGAGTCAAAACGGGGCATATCACCAAAAAAAATAACCAGTACATTGTGAATCTCTCCTTCGACTATACCAGCAGTTAAACTTTATTCGCCTGTTCATTAAAAATTCCCCCTGTATAATCCTTCTTAATTACGTATACTCATCCTTTGTATTTCTTTTAATAAATTCAAACAGATGAAGTTAAGCCTATCCAACATCTCCAAAACGTACAAGAATGGAGTAAAAGCACTCGACAATGTAACTATAGAAATTGAAGCAGGAATGTTTGGCCTGCTTGGTCCTAATGGCGCCGGGAAATCAACCCTGATGCGAACTATTGCTACCTTGCAAGAACCGGATACAGGCTCAGCATACTTTAATGATATTGATATACTGAAGGATCAAACTGAGCTTAGAAAAATATTGGGATATCTCCCTCAATCGTTTGGGGTGTATCCCAAGATGTCAGCTGAAAAATTGCTTCATTATTTTGCCCGTCTTAAAGGTATCTCTGATACGGATGAGCGTAACAAAATGGTCACAATGGCCCTGGAGGTAACCAACCTGCTTGAAGTTAGAAAGAAGAATGTGGCTGGCTACTCAGGGGGTATGAAACAGCGGTTTGGCATAGCCCAGCTTCTGCTGAACAATCCCGAGCTTATTATTGTGGATGAACCCACAGCAGGGCTCGATCCCTCCGAACGGCATCGTTTTTTGAATGTATTAAGAGAAATCGGAACCAATCATATTGTGATTTTCTCCACGCACATTGTAGATGATGTTAAAGAGCTCTGTACGGATATGGCCATTATGAACGGGGGAGAAATTTTGAGCCATCAAACCCCAAAAGAGGCCACCGAAAAACTGGAAGGACAAATCTGGCAAAAACAAATTGACCGGGAGCAGATGGAGCAGCACGAAACGTCTTTTAATATCATCTCTTCCAATTACAACCAGGATAACACCCTTAACATCAGGGTCCATAATCTTACCAAACCTGATGAAACATTTGTGGCAAGTCCTCCCCGGTTAGATGATGTCTATTTCGTGGCTTTACGCCAGAGTAATGAAGTAACTGCAGACTAAGTAAGATCCCAATATGTTTTCTACAATCTACTATTTTGAACTCCGGTACTGGTTACGAAAGCCCTCATTTTACATTTACAGTGGCATACTCTTTCTTCTGTCGGTTTTCACAATGTCGGCGGCGGCGGGCTTATTTGAAAGCCTGAGTGTGAGTATGAACACCATTACCATTGTAAACTCGGCTTTTTCTATCAACAGCTTGCTAAACGAAATGACGGTTATCGTCTATTTCCTCCTTCCTGCCATTGTAGGTGGTACCATAGCCAAGGATTACAAGCACGAGATGCATTCGCTCCTTTATTCCTATCCCTTTAAAAAATGGGAATACTTGCTGGCCAAGTTTTTATGCGGCATAACCATTGCCACACTGGTAGTTGCTGCTTCGGCGCTGGGTATAATGCTGGGAAGTGTAATTCCGGGAACCAATCCCGATTTGCTCGGTCCTTTCAAAATCATGAGCTATATACAGCCTTTTATCTATTACGTAATCCCCAACCTCATTTTCTTCGGGGCTATCGTCTTTGCTGTTGTAACCTTCACCCGCAAGGTAAATATTGGTTTCCTCACTATTCTGGCTCTATTCATGATCCAGATTTTTGCCGGTACCCTAACCCAAGACATCGATAACAAGATGCTTGCGGCCCTCATCGATCCCTACGGCTCTCAGGCTAATGCTTATTACACAGAGTATTGGACGATTTATGAAAGAAATGAAAACCCTCTTCCCTTTGGAGAAGTAATTTTATATAACCGGTTAATATGGACATCTATAGGGCTGTTTATTTTTGGATTTGTGTATCGCACCTTCAGTTTTTCACAACAACCGTTTTCCTTCAATTTCTTTCGAAAAAATGAGGGAAGAACCGTTACCAAGAAGAACTTCGGGAGTGTGTTATCAGTAAACCTGCCTGCTGTCAATTTCCATTTTTCCTTTATTGAAAAACTAAAACTTGCAGCTGCCCTTTCACTCGAAGATCTCAAATACATTGTTAAGGGATGGGCTTTTGGAATTATATCACTGATAGGCCTCCTTATTTCCCTCAGTGTTATTTTACTTGGCGCTGAAATTTTTGGAACCGACACCCTCCCCGTTACCTGGCAAATGCTGCAGCTTCCGGGCACCTTCTTCAGCTTATTTATTAATGTCCTCACTTTTCTTTATGCCGGCATGCTTATTCATCGCAGCCGCAATTCCAATATGGACCAATTGGTTCATGTAACTCCTACTCCCAACTGGACTATTCTTCTATCTAAATTTCTGGCATTGGTACAAATGCAGATTGTATTGCTATCTATTATCATGATTAGTGGAATAGGGGTACAGATATTCAATGGATACTTCAACTTCGAAATTGGTCTTTACCTGTTCGATTTATACGCCATTAAACTCATTCATGTGGTTATTTGGGGACTGCTGGCTATTTTTGTTCACTCCCTGTTTAAAAACTACTACCTGGGTTTTATCCTCTTGTTAATTTTATCCATTGGCACCACCTTCTTCGATCAGATTGGGATAGAACAAGACCTGTTCAAGTTTAACCAAGGTCCCGGCACCGCCTATTCTGATATGAACAGATATGGCAGTACTCTTCCCCAATACTACATCTATAAAATTTACTGGTTAATGCTGGGTATAGCCCTTTATATTTCTTCTGTGGCTTTATTTCGGAGAGGTCTTCCTGAACGGTTCAGAGAACGCCTGCGACAAGCCCGCCGGACATTCACCCCTTTTATGAAATCAGCTTTAAGCCTGGCTCTTATTGGCTTCTTCTCGATAGGAAGCTGGATTTATTATGTAGATAACATCAAATACGAGCGGCTTTCATCCAAGGAAAATGAACGACAAGCCGCCCAGTGGGAGCTCAATTACAGTAAATATGAGGATACTCCTCAACCCCGCATTGTAGCCTCCACCATTGACCTGGACCTATACCCTGAAACCAGGGATTTAAAAGCCCGGGGAACCTATGTTCTCAAAAATAAAACTTCCGTTCCCATCGACTCCATCCATGTTGACCACAACAGCTTAGAAAGCTCCTTCAGCTTTAACCGGGCGTTTGAGTTAGTGATGGAAGACGATACCATGAACTACGACATTTATCAGCTTGCCGAGCCCTTGCAGCCGCAAGATTCTGTGCTTCTGACGTTCGAAATCTCCAACAAGCCTAATGAAATTCTCCGGAATAACTCCCCTGTTCTTAGGAACGGTACGTTTATCAACAACCGGATATTTCCCCGTATAGGCTATCAGTCTTCCGGCGAATTAACGAGCAAAGATGCCAGGGAGCGGTACGATTTACCGCCCAAAGAGCGCATGGCTCCACCCACCGACAGTTCCGCCCTCGGAGATAACTATATCTCTAATGATGCCGACTGGATTCGGTTTGAAACGACCATCAGTACAACCCCTGAACAGATTGCCATAGCACCGGGATACCTCCAGAATGAGTGGAAAGAGGACGGCCGCCGTTATTTCCATTACAAGATGGATCAAGAGATGTTCAATTTTTATTCCTTTATTTCTGCGGATTTCGAAGTAGCCACAGACCAATGGAATGATGTAAACATTGAAGTGTACTACCACAAAGGGCATGATTACAACATCCATCACATGATTAACGGGGTAAAAGCCGGGCTGGATTATTACACTAAAAACTTCAGTCCATACCAACATCGTCAGCTTCGTATTATTGAATTTCCCCGAACCAGCGGCAGCTTTGCCCAATCTTTTGCCAATACCGTACCCTACTCCGAGGCCGTAGGTTTTATTGCAGAAGTCGATTCTACCGATGAAGAAGGCCTTAACTACCCATTCAGCATTACAGCTCATGAAGTTGCTCATCAATGGTGGGCACACCAGGTAATCGGGGCTGATGCTCAGGGATCTACCATGCTTTCGGAAAGCCTCTCCGAATACAGTGCCTTAAAAGTGCTTGAAAAAGAACATGGAGTCAATCAAATGCGTATTTTCCTCAAAGATGCCCTGGATCAATATCTTACCGGACGTACCCTGGAATCCCAAAAGGAAAAAGCTCTCATCTATAACGAGAATCAGCCATACATCCATTACAATAAAGGATCGTTGGTGTTCTACGCCCTCAGTGATTATATAAGCGAGGATAAACTGAATGCCACCCTGCGTGCCTATATTGATGATGTAGCCTACCAGGAGCCCCCCTATACCACTTCACTCGAGTTGCTTTCTTACCTAAGAAAAGCCACCCCCGATTCTTTGCAGTATCTGCTAAAGGATATGTTCGAAACCATCACCCTTTACAACAATCACGTGGATGAAGCCTCCTGGGAAAAGACGGATGATGGAAAATACGAAGTGACGCTTGCCCTCCAAACGGCTAAATACCGAACCGGGGAAACCGGCAAGCGAATCTATAGCACTGAACAGGGCGACAGCTTAAAAGTTGAGGAAGAAGGCCGCAGACGCCCCATCCTCTCACTTCCGCTGGCCGACTGGATTGATGTAGGTGTGTTTGGAGTGACTGAAGCCGGAGAAGACACCGTACTCTACCTCCAAAAACACAAATTTACTTCTATCAAAGACACACTGAAAATTGTGGTGGATACAGAACCTGCCTTGGTGGGCATCGACCCTTACAACAAACTCATTGATACCAATTCCAATGATAACCGGAAGGCTGTATTTGAACAAAAGGAAGACGAGTAAACCGGATCATGCAACGCGTTGTATCTCTGCTGCCTGCTACCACCGAAATTGTTTGTGCACTTGGCATGGGCGATCATTTGGTGGGGCGCTCTCATGAATGTGATTATCCCGAGCAGGTGAGCCAACTGCCGATATGCAGCGAACCTAAATACCCCTTCCAGGGAACCAGCTATGAAATTGACCAGCGGGTAAAAGCAGTGTTGGCAGAGGGACTTTCCATCTACCGGGTGCATACTGAAACCCTCAAAAGCCTGAACCCAGACCTGATTCTAACCCAGGACCAATGTGAAGTGTGTGCGGTTAGCTTAAATGAGGTTGAACAATGCCTGGCCAATCTTGGAATGGAAGCTTCCATTCTCTCTTTCTCTCCGGAAACACTGGAGGATATCCTCGCCGATATACAGACCATTGCGGATAAGCTGCATGTACCCAAGCAAGGAAATCAACTTCAGAGAGCTATTACCCAAGGGTTCGAAGACATAAAGGCAAAAACCAGTCAACGCCCTCAAGTGCACATCGAAGTTATAGAATGGATCAATCCCCTGATGACTGCCGGGAACTGGATGCCGGATCTTATCGAAATAGCCGGGGGATGTTCAACCCTGGGCGAAAGTGGAAAACACTCTCCTTTTATTGATTTTGAAGTATTGAAAGATGCCAACCCGGAGATCATTGCCATCATCCCCTGTGGGTATTCTATTGATCAAACTAAAACGGAGTTGGATCATCTTTTCAGCCTCTCTGGCTGGAATGAGTTAAAAGCAGTACAAAACAACCAGGTTTTCCTTGCCGACGGGCACCAATACTTCAACCGTCCAGGCCCTCGCATTGCCGACTCTGCCCGTATTTTGGCAGAGATTATTCATCCTGATTCATTCCCCCAGTCCCATAAAAAAACCGGGTGGATTGCTTTAGATGTATTTTAGGGTTTGGTTAGGATAAATAACGTTTAAGCTATTAGTTTTAGCAATTCTGAGAGGATTACATGTAAAAACCGAGGTCATGACTATACCCTTTGTCAGCAATTGGTATTATTTCATTTGTATCTGTATACCTCATGATCACCAAAATCAAGCAGCTCAATTGTAGAATCATATTTAGCACCCAGTCGTTGGGCCAATTTTTTAGATGGCCCATTCGAGGGATCGATATAGCTGACTAATGATTCCAGCTTCAGGATATTAAGCGCAAATTCTTTAACGGCAAGACCTGCCTCAACTCCATATCCTTTTCCTTGCGAATCTGGCAATAGCCAATATCCTAATTCGGGCTCAGGCCAGGAATATGATTTCCATAGTCCAACAGTGCCGATGAGAACTCCTGATTCTTTTTCTGCAACTGCAAGGTAAGAATATCCTTTAAGCTCATAATGGCCAACATAGGTAGCCATTAATCTCCATGATTCTTCCGGCGTTTTTACTCCTCCAACATAGCGAGCATTTTCTTCAACAGAATAGAATCTGCTTAAAGTTTGATAATCCGTGTTTTGCCATTGTCTAAAAATTAACCGTTCTGTTTCCAAACCTATCATTTCTATACTTAATTTTTTAATGGTTTCAGTGTGTTACTTACAGTTTAGCACGAGGTAGCTTTTGAAATACTTTTCTTTCCGGTTAGTAATTTCATGCTTATTACAATTGCTTTCATATCAGTTTTTAGCCCACTTTTGTTATAGCCGGTATCATAGGGTCTGCTCTGTTCCTTTTCTTGTATTGAGAATCAATAAAGTTAATATGCATATCAAAACAATTTGTATAAGGTATTGTTATTTAGTAGCCTGAAACGGCTTTCCCAATAATGAAAAGGAAAAGTTTATCAAGTTCGTTTTTCGGTTTTAATCATACTATTCTTTGAATAAGTAAATTCAATTTAATACCAAATAATTTAACATTAAAACACCTACCATCTCATTTAAACAACTATAGTCACAGCACACTACTTTTTTACCTTCATGACTTGCAAAATTTCCTAAACTATTTTGAGTTTTCATGAGGCAACCAATCTTATATCGGCAATCGTAACAACGAATAGAATACAACTGTTTTACCTTGTTGAAGCACCAAACCGACTGACGGCTAAAAACTGGTTCCCAAAACCGTGCATGCCTTAACTGCCAAACAAACGCATAGCTTTTACCCCAATCTGGGCGAAGGTTTGTTTGTTTTGAATTCCCTTACTCAGAACTTTGTATATACTTCGTCCGGAGCCATTGATTGCCATTCAAGAAAGTATCCTTAACACAATAACACGTAAACACACTATTACCCAGAACCACTAACTGCTGGAGACTGAAAGCTGACAACTATGGTCCTAAACACATTAAACAACCTTAATTAGTATATACCTCATAAGTTCGATTATTTAGCAGGTACAATTACCACGGGAATACCTGATATCGATCCAACAAATACGGAGGACATATAATGTATATTATTGGCCAAATTAAAAATGCCGTTGGGTTTGATTTTGCGACAGTTGTTGTAGAAAATCACAAAAAAAACTCAATTGTTACCACCTTTAAAGTAGAGTCGGATGGGTGTTTCGATGTAGATGACCTGCCAGACAACACCGTTCTTAAGTTTTATGTTTTACCCCAACAAAAAATAACAGATATCAATCCATCGGAGGATATAAAGAATGACGATCTCCTCCTCTATATGGGCATCTATGATCCGGTAAAAGATCCGCTGAAGGGAATATATTTAAATGGGGCTTCTACCCTTATCACAGCCCTGATGGAAGAGGATACCTCTCTTGGGTATGAGGAAGCTTCAGACACAATCAGGAACTACCTGTTTGGTAATGTTTACCAGCAATTTGCCCCGGGATACTGTACTGAGTTTATTGCACAAGTATCTCCGCCTTCACTATTCAGTCCGCATAAATTTTTAGGAGTAGCATGTAGCGAAGGCAGAATGGCTTATGTAAGAAAACTGGTGACGAACCAGGATCAACTGAAAACCACCACCAACGCTTATATAGATGAGTACGCTGATTCAATCAAGAGCCCAGTACCTGAAAACGAAAATACCAATTCCTCTTCTGCTCCAACTATACCCAGCTCAGCCAATTGGGCTATGAATCACAGTTCCTGGGCATCCATCATTAAGCTGCAAACGGCTAAACTTGCAGGGCGGATGAAGAATATAGAACATATAACCGATGGAATAGCCGCTATGGCTAACGGCATTCCCGGAAATGGTAATACAGAAGGTTCTGCGGGTAGTACGCTTGGTGATTTTGGCAAATGGGCCAAAACTCAACTGGCGGGCAATGTAGCCGCTTATGTATGCTCCTATGGTTTTTCTCTGTTAAAATCGTGGATCTTCAATAAACAATCACCACAAAAAGAAATCCAGAAAGCCCTGAGCCAGATTTCAGGCCAGTTGAGTACGGTGATTTCAAACCAGGTTGTGGAGATTAAAGCACTTCATAGGATCATTCACCTTCTCCATAAAAATGAAGTGCAGAAGATTGTATTGAATATGACTAACTCGGTATCCGTCATTCAGTCGAATTACCAAGTGGTATATAATCATACACAAACAAAATCTGGACTGTCTGGTAAACATTTGCACTCTATAGCTAAAACTATTCTGAATGCGGATGTGGGGGTACCTGAAGCTCTTCTTAACATCTACAATAATATAGATGGCACAGCAAACAAAGGACTACCTTCGCCTCTGCTTAAATATTTAACAGACGAACAGGATTTGCTTGGTAATCAAAATTTCTATGCGGCTGTGCAAAAGATTTTTGCCTACTATGCCTTACTCCAAACACAGGGAGTTATGCTATGTGTACAAGCACATAACTATGATAAAAACAAATCAGTAAGTGCTCCCTCTACAAAGCTGCAAACAAGCTCTTCAGCTAAAGCCTTATACAATGAATGGTTGATTGGTGGGGCAGGAGCGGGCGAAAACGGAAAACCCTATCTGACTATGGAAATCCAACTCTTCCAGAGTACATTCTCAGATTATTACACTCCCTTTCAGGGTAACGTAAGCTCCGGGAATTTACCGGATGACCTGGCCATTGGACTGGTACCACAAATTGCGGATCAACCCACACCTGTATTTTATAACAAGGTGGCTAATCTACTCATTTTCGGCTATGTGTCGGAATGGGTAAAAAACTGGACCAGCGGGCATGATATTATCAAACATAATAAGCAGTATTTCCCCGGTGGTAAGTTCTTTCCTTTGCCTGGCAACCTGGAATGGAGGTATCCATCTCTAAATGAATGGGATCTCATTACCAAAAACGGGGCTGACACCCACACTAATATTTTCAATTACCTAAAGGATCAGGGGGTAAATTTTGGAGGCATCGATATTTCTGCATTAGATGGACTATGGAGCTGTGACAGTGCATCTGTACCTGTAGCATGGGATTTTGATACCAAACTTCCATTCAAACAAAATCCAGTCCCCCCAAAAACAGCCAATTATGCAGATGCTTCAGTTCGATTCTGGCACCATAACAAATGCCCTTTTGGGCCGGGTCTGTGGCATGTTCAAATACCACTCAATGCTGAAAGTTTTGCCCAGGCTTATGCACCAAACAGAACGTCATTCTTAAACTCAAGTATGAACCTGGATACCTACACTCCGGGAACGCGAACTCCCAGTTGGCAAAATTCGGGTTTTGGGAAAATATATGGCATGGTGGTTTCTAAGTGCTCATAAAGATTGCAACATCCCTTACAGGAGGATATGCAGACGTAGTAGATCTGTATATTCTCCTTTAGGTACATTCTATATTAAGGGAAACATATCGGAGTGGACGGTTGTGCCCCCGATCCCTGGTTAAAGTATAATTTTGTTTCATAGTCAGATCCTTCATCAACGCTGACCATATTAGTTGCCATAGACATGGAGACTGCCGCGGGCTGGTTCGCCAGGCTCACCCACCCCTCGCGTGCCGTAGACATCCCCTCGGGAGATGAATCTTCACAAGCTTTATCCCTGCATATAGTCGAAAACTCACCCCCAAAACATTCCCGGAGCAACCTCCGGATGAGTCTCCGGGCTTTATCATCATTCGGACGGAGGTTCATTCTTTGTGATCATCCCCGCCCAGGGCTATTGCTATCATCCCATTGTGGGGCAAGGGAATAAACATCAACAGTCCACACTTAAGCACTTAAACACACACAGACCAGTACTATGCTTTCTTGTGAAGGATACAATCACATTTTTATCATTTTAAAATTATTGACTTGGTGAATTCCTCAAAATTATTATACTACATGGGTCATCAGGCAACCACTACTTTGAATTTGATATATGGATTTGACAACAGCCAGTATTGATATACTCAATCAGCTAAAAAGAATGATTGAGCAAATTGATGAAAAGGATTTCAGCAAAACCGTACCTGTACTTAATAACAGTACTATCGGAGAACACTCCAGGCATATTATTGAGTTTTTTATCTGCCTGAAAAATAGCCTCCCCCGTGGAACGGTAAGTTATGACGAACGAGCCCACGACCCGGAGATGGAACGAAACAAGCAGTTAAGTCTCTCTGCTATTGCCGAACTCACCGATTTCCTGGGCAGTTGTTCAGAGAATGTCCCGCTTAAACTTGCCTCCAATTATTCATTAGAGAGTGACAAACCCAATATTGTGGACAGTAATCTATACCGGGAATTGACATACAACATCGAACATGCCATCCATCATATGGCTATAATCAGAATAGGTTTAAACGCTATAGCTCCATATGTGAAGGTAGCCGAACATTTTGGAATAGCCGTATCCACTATTAAATTCAAACGAAAAAAGACTACTTTCTAAGTATGTTTATTGGTAAAAGGAAATATTTTGGGCTTGGTCAACTCTTCAAAATCTTTATATGACATCTTTACCAACTCCTTATGGGTTCCGGCATTAAAAGCTATTTCTTCGTCTTCTGTGAGCGCTTCAGCCACTATGGTTTCCTTATCATATAAATTTCCAAAGGGTGGCATGGCGCCCAGTTCACAATCCGGGAATAACCCTTCAAATTCCTCTTCTGAAGCCAGTCCTACGTCAGTAGCCCCCAATGCTTCCTGAAACTTTCCAAAATCCACATCATGTGTAGAAGGCAGTATCACCATTTTTATATCACCATCTACTTTAAGCATTACCGTTTTAGCCATCTCCTTTCCCGGTATATGTGCTGAAGCGGCAACCTCTTGGGCCGTATATGCTTTAGAGTGCTTCATCACGATGTATTTTTTCCCATTCTTATCCAGATAATCAATTAGTTTATTTAGTGGCATAATATACTCCTCTTATCAGGTTTAAGGTATCTATGTAAATAATCTATTTTTCTTGCTTAAAATTCCTTTCCCCTATAATAGATTAATGGGCACTTCTCTTGTTGTAAAGATGTTATCCTTTTGTGATAACATTATTCATAATTCTGTGCATACTTGTCTCAGGAAAAAGCAAAGCACCATGAAAAAACTACTAAGCCTATTCGTTATAATTCTCCTTCCAATGGGCTTGGTTGCCCAAAAAGCTCATAACTTTAAGCTCAAAAACCTGAATAATCAGACGGTATCATACGTTGAATTGAAAGGAAATAAACTTACAGTTATGGATTTTTGGGCTACATGGTGTAAACCCTGCGTTAAGTCGATTCCAAAATTTATTGAAATGAATGATGAGTTTGAGTCTGAAGGAGTTCAGTTCCTGGGAATAAGCATTGATGGGCCCCGGAATCTCTCCAAAGTAAAACCTTTTGCCAAATCGCTGGGAATCAACTATCCGATCTTGCTGGATATGGATAACAATGTAATGACTCGTTTTCGCGTACAAGCAGTTCCTACCTTGCTTATTATAAATAGTGATGATAAAATTGTTCTCTTTCACGAAGGATACAAACCAGGTGAGGAAAAACTCATCCGCAAAGAAATCCTCAAGCTCCTGGAAAAATGAAAGTATCATTTCTTTTTTGTTTGGCCATCTTTTGGATTGCAGACTGCTCTGATATCCATGCCCAGATTTACGGAAGTAATACTTTTGAATTTCAGTATGGCAACCTTCCCTTTGAGGAAGATACAGACCTTACCACTTCTTACGACTTGCTTAACCTTTATTATGATCAGGGCAACATTAGCGCCTACGGGCGGTTCGAACAATTCCTGACTCCCCATGAAAGCAGAAACTATTTTAAGCTGACTCAGAAGCGTCTACAGTATGAGGACGATCACTTCGAAGTAAAAGTGGGGAATTTTTATAAGACGATTGGCCGCGGCCTTCTGCTTCGCAGTTATGAAATTCCCGGCTCTGTATATGAAGACAATTTCTACCGTACCAGGTATGCCTTTAATCGTGATCAGGAAGGGATTTCTTTGGGATATTCATCCGATCATATTGAAATAGTGGCCCTGCATGCCAAACCTCTTTTTAACCCCCTGCCTCCGAACTTTGAACCCGACAGTTTACGCAGGCCTGACCTGGTAGAAGCCATCGAAGCCAGTATAATTCTCACCAAAGACCTAACTGTTGGCGGGGCTTATATGCGAAGTTCATCCGATACCGATGCCAACAGCTACCGTGAGTTTGGTTCATTTATACTAAACGCTAACCTTCCGTTTCAGCTTCAGCTATATAGCGAATATGCTTTTGAGACGGATGTATCTTTGTTTGGCTTCAATCCAGAAGACTCTTATGCATTGTATACCGGGCTCAATTATTATTATGGCTCTTTTGGGCTGAGTGCTGAGTATAAGAATTATAACAGCTTCAAGATCGGATCCGGCTTTAACGACCCGCCTTCTCTCATTAAAGAACATACCTATCCCGTTTTAAACCGAAGCACTCATGTCTTGAATACCTCAAACGAAACCGGCTTCCAGGTAGAAGCTTTCTACCATTTTGAAGGAGGACACTCTTTAACCGCCAATGTTACTGCAGCGCGTAACGAAGTATTTAATGTAAATCACTACCGCGAATATTTTGTAGAGGGACTCTATCAGTACAATGAGTTTCTGTCGGTAAAAAGCTTTATAGATTATGCCATTGATGAATTGAAACAGGAAGATAACCGGTGGTCTTTAGGGTTAATAACGGAAAAGAGTTTTAATCACGAATGGAGTTTGACAGCAGACCTTCAATATCAAACCTATAAACAAACTTCCTTCGCCCAGCAAAGTGAAAACTATTATGGAGCTATATCCTTCAGCATGTTTCCATCCTTAACTATAAGTGCCATAGCTGAAGCAAGTACCGATTTATTGTTAACCGATAACCCCCGGACCTTTGAAGTTGAAGAAAATACCCGGAGCTGGTTTGGCGGTAACATCCGATATAAAATAAACTACACCCACACGCTGGATATTTTTGCCGGCCAACGGCGTGGTGGTCCGGCATGTACCTCGGGTATATGTTATGAAATACTGGACTTTGAAGGGGTTGAAATAAGATTTTCTACTCGTTTTTAACCTTAAATATTGTCGCTATGCACAGAATTCTTCCCTTTTTTATTGTGTTAATCGCTGTCAGTTGTAGCCCATCTTCCAGTCAAGATCAAACAGAAACCGAAGTACGGCCGGCTCCCGATTTCACTTATACTTCCTTAGCAAACGAAGAATACACTCTTTCCGAACTGCAGGGAAATGTGGTATATCTTTTCTTTTTTGGTTCTAACTGTCCGCACTGTAGAAATAATGGCCCTGTTACCCAAAGCCAGATTTATGAAGCATTCATGAATGAAGAAGATTTCATAGCCCTTGGGTTGGATACCTGGAACACCAATTCAAGTGCGGTTAGCTCATTTCAGGAGACTACAGGCATCGAATACCCTTTGTTGCTGAACGCTCGCCAGAGTTTAGTTGACTATTACGGAAATACCACCTCATACGATCGTTCGGTTGTAATCGCTAAAAATGGACACATCGTTTATCAAGGCACTCAATTTGTACATAAAGATGCGGATGAAGTTGTTCGTGTAATTGAAGAGGAACTGGCTAAGAATTGAATTAATAAAATAAAAACATCACCATGCGATATTTACCCTTCCTTATTTCATTATCTATTGCTCTACTCTTTTTCAAAACCCCAGGCTATGCACAAGTAAGTGTAGGCGATGAGGCACCGGATTTTACCTATTCCTCCCTTTCGGGGATTGAAATATCACTCTCGGACTATAAAGGTAAAGTGGTATACATCTTTTTTTACGGAGCCGGCTGCCCTCACTGTAAAGAAAACGGCCCTATTACAGAACATGACATATACCAACTATTTAAAAACAATGATAATTTTGTGGCACTGGGACTTGATACCTGGAATTATTCCCGGTCAGCTAATCAAAACTTTCAAGCTGTTACCGGAATAAGCTACCCCCTTTTGCTCAGTGCAAGGCAAAGTATGCTGGATTACTATGGAAATACGACCAGCTATGATCGTTCTGTTGTTATTTCTAAAGAAGGAACGGTTGCATACAAAGGCACTAACTTTGTATTCGCGGATACAGCTGAAGTTACGGATACAATTGAAGAATCACTCTCAGAAGTTGTTACTTCCTCAGAAGGCCCCACTACCATCCCTGACCGGCTTTCCCTTTCACAAAACTATCCTAATCCTTTTAACCCTGCCACTACCATCCGGTATACCTTGCAAAAACCCGGCAGGGTGGCTCTTAAAATCTACAACATATTAGGCGCTGAAGTAGCCACACTGGTTGACGGATGGCAATCTGCAGGAAGTAAAACCCTCAGATGGGATGCGACCTCACCTTCCGGTAATGCGCCCCCATCCGGGATTTACATCTACCAGCTTACTACAGCTGATCAACAAATCACCAAAAAGATGATTTTGCTTAAATAGACCTGACCTATTCACAACTTGGGCATATTTTCCGCAATATAGGATCAGTTGGACATGCATCTCCTTCGGCTGCCAAAGCTTTATCCACTGCTTCATCTCCAAACTTCTCCCTGGTTTCATCTTCTAATTCATTCCGGGGCTTGGCGTTCAGTTTAGCTTTGGGTGCTCCAAATCCTTTCCCTGGCTTACCTGAAGCTTCCTGAGACTCCGCTTGAACATTCCCGGAAGTCCCTCCAAAACCAGCCCTGTTTCCGCGTTTATTTACTTTAGATGTATACCTTTCTCCCTTAATCACTTTATCAATGAAGCAGTAATACGTGGATTTAAGCTTCTTCTTCCAGGCATAGAGATATATCTCTGGCATATCCCCTCTGAGTTTTTCATCTATGTAAATGGATTTAGACACGGCTTGATCTATGGATTCCTGGAAAGCAGCAGCTATATCAATCTGCCTTTGGGGATGGATCTCGTACGCCGTCTTATATACTTCTTTATTGATGTGGCCCTCCAGTTCCTCAATATACTGTACCGAACCATTATGCTGTTTAATCAAATCAGCCATGCGGTCGTCCCACAATCCTTTCGACTCCAGCTCTTCTATCAGCTGGCTGTTGATGACAATATGCTTTCCAGAGAGGGTATCCCGGGAATACAGGTTGCTAAAGTAACTGTCAATAGAGGAAGTGGTGCCCGAGATAATAGAGATAGTGGCAGTTGGAGCAATAGCCAGAAGTACCGCATTTCGGCGGGGTTTATAGGGATATCCTTTGCTGTTTTTTTCCATTTTTGTGTAATGTGAAAAAGCTCCCTTTTCATCCGCCAGTTTTTCTGATGTGGCATAACAGGTGTCGCGCATAAACGAACCTAATTTTCTGGCCTTGATAACCGCTTCTTCAGAGTCATAAGGAATATTCAGGTCTACCAGTGCTTCTGCAAATCCCATAATCCCAATTCCCAGCGGACGTAAATCCATGGTATTTTTCCGGGCTTCTTCCGAAGGATAGAAATTCTTGTCCAGGATATTATCCAATCCAAGTACCATTGTTTGGAGGGTATCTTTAATTTTGATCCAGTCAAAGTCGGAACCGTCTTCAGCCACATGTTTCGAGAGATTCAGTGAAGCCAGCGTACAAACGGCGGTAGAATCCGGACAGTTTGGAATAGATATTTCCGTACAAAGATTCGAGCTGTTAATCACACTATATTGAGGGCAGGGGTTCATGCGGTTGTGCTCATCCTTAAAAATCAGCCATGGATGCCCGGTTTTCGCCAGTTTGAACAAGTATTTCTTAAAAAAGGTATCCCCTTCCAGTTTTTTGTATTGTTTGAGTGTTCCCTCTTCAGCTTGTTGTATTCGACGATTATATTTTTCAGCAAAATCATCCCCGAAAGCTTCTACCAGTTCAGGACATTCTCCCGGATCAAAAAGGTATATCGGTTCTTTATGCTCGATGCGTCTCATCATTTCATCCGGCATCCATAATTTGGTATTGAGGGATGGGGTGCGGAAATAGGCATTCCCGGTAGTCTCCCTCAAATCCAGGAAAGCTTCCACATCCAGGTGCCAGGGCTGGATGGAAATCACCTGTGAACTCCGGCGGCGTCCTCCCTGCTGAATAGAGTTAATAAGGGTATCATACATCTTGATAAAAGGTATCACCCCCGATGACTGTGCATTTAGCGACTTAATGGAAGATCCCGACGCCCGTACCCGACTCACATCGGTACCTACTCCACCGGCATGCTTAGCCAGAAAAGCAGTTTCCCTGGCTTTGTCCATGATAGAATCCAGCGAATCATCCACTACACTAACATAGCAGGAAGAATACTGCGACATGGGCGTAGCCGAGTTAAACAATGTGGGGGTGGAATGAAGGTATTCCAGCTTTGAAAGCTTGTTATACACTTTCACTACTTCCTCATTGGTATTTCCTATCCCCATAGCCACACGCATAAAAAACCACTGCGGTTTTTCGATGAGCTCCTGGTTTCTGCCCTTCATCAGGTAGCGATCTTTGAGGGTAGTAAGCCCAAAGTAACCAAACAGTTCATCCCGGCTGTAGCTCAAAGATGATTTCAGCAAGTCGATATCGAAATCCAGCACTTCTTCTATAATGAGGTTCTCTGCAATCCCGTGCTTCAAATAATCTTCAAACCCACTTAAAGTGCGGTCTATCTTCTTGTTGATTTGTTTCATCATCTGCCGGCTGGCCAGCTCATCGTACATAGGATGCTGGGGAATCAGCTGTTCTATGGCCTTCAGCAAAAGCTGGTCTATTTCCTCGGTTTTAACTTCTTCAGGGATTTTGAGATCCAGCTCCTTCATTACTCTAAATACGATTTCGTAATCATCTTCTACCTCCAGGCCGGCCATAATCTCAAATACGGCATTGATGATTTTTTGAGTCTCAAACTTTTCTTTGGAACCGTCTCTTTTAATTACTGTGCGTTTCATAAAAATCTCCCTGTTTTAGTAGTTAGTGTATTCGGTGGATGATACTTCGAAGAAGTTGATCAGTTTTTTAACATCTTCTTTTTGAAGGAACCGCAGAGGGTTTTCAGTAATATTGAATTCGGGGCTAAACCCTAATTCCTCCAGTCTTCGGTCGGTAATGTATTTCAGGTATTTTTCCAGTTCAGAGCTGGAGATACCCAGGATCACTTTATTCCCAAATTTGTGCTGCACATATTCAATTTCCAGGTAAGCCCCCTTTAGTATAATCTCCCGTACTTCATCCACATAGGTCGCGTCATGGGCTATTTCGGGGGTTTCTTCCAACATTATGAGAATGGCTTCTATCCCATTTTGCAGATGCAGCGATTCGTCTATCAGCACCAGCTCTACACCGGAAACCACATTTTTCATTTTGCCCATATCCTTGAGGGCAAAAAAGTGAGCGAAGGACGAATAGAAAAAGATTCCTTCCATCACGATGTTGTTGAGTAAGATGGCACGGAGCACCTCTTTTTTCCCCTGCAAGGTATCGGGGTCAATTTTTCCGTAGCTGATCTTGTCGATTTCTTCGACAATCAGATCTTGCTTTTTCTTCAGGATGGGATCGTCAAATGCTACTTTGTACATTTTCTCGCGATCCATGTTGAAGGTCTGCAGAACAATCTCAAAAAAGTCGCTGTGAATATTTTCCATAAACAGCTGGGTGCTGAAGCTCATCTTTGCATGAGGGTCACTCAGCATGGGGAAAAAGGAATTCACCAATACATTTTGTACCAGCAGTTCCGATGAACAGAAATATCCTACCGCCGTATCAAACAGATCTTTTTCAGCCTCTGACAAGGACTGATAGTCCAGGGCATCCTGCTGAATATTCAGCTCCTCAGGAAACCAAATGGCTTTTTTCTGTTTCTCATATAGTTCTTTAAAAATGGGATAAGAGGGGGTTTCACTTAGCTCGATATTATCCCGTACCGAGGTTTGTGCTATTAACGTTTTTTTCATTAGCTGTGCTTTCTTAGTAATTCAAACTGAAGAGGCGGGAATTGAAAAGAGACAGCTACAGATAAACCAATACTGTGGGTATACTATACTCATTCAACTTAGATTCTATTCCCGGAACCTCGTTTATTTGAATTAAGGCAGGTCTCCTGACTTACCGGCTATTTTCTATTCAACCTTCCCGTCTCTTTTGGAGCTGAGACAGTGGCATAGTGAAGAGAATATTCCGATTAACAGTTGCGGGTACAGTTCCGGATTTTCACCGGATTCCCTTTTCATCATCACCTAACCATTGGATCTGACACCATTAATTCATCCGCTAATATGGAACATGAAAAGCGGTTTGTCAATCATTAGTTCTCCACAATATAAAGGAATTATACACATGTTCGCCTGAGGGGGATTAGAATGAACTATCCCCGAGGCAGAGCCATCGGGATCTCAATCAAAAAGCCGTAGCTGATCTTTATGCAGGTTAATATCAGTGCCATTGCTGCCTTGGTTTTCAATATATCTTTGGTTCTTTGTTTGGGGGCAATAAAGAAAAAATAATTAAAACTTTATCTCCCGAGGGGAATGGGGACTTTTATATTGAGGATTCTGGCCACGTCTATATCAACGCGTCCCCTTCCTTGTTTCCCTGCAAGCGAAATAGGGAAGGGATGGCACAAACCAACCAAGGCTTTGCTTACAGACTGGAAACTGGAAATTGGTAAGACACAGTCACTCCATATAAATAAAAAAAGCCAACTTTTTAAGCTGGCTTCTCTGAGATTATTTAATCTTCACTATTGACATTATCTGCTTCGTCCTGGCTATATACTGCTGACATGAAAAATGCTGCACCTGAAAGTGCAAGGTCTTTAAGCATATTCGACATAGAAGCTTGCATTGCCATTTCGCTCTCTGCACTCAATATTCCAGGCAAATGTATTGACAAAGCAAAAATAGCCAACAGAATACCCAGCAACAATGCTACTAATTTTATCTTTTGCTGAATAATTATTGCAACTGATGCACCTAACAAAGCTATTCCTGTAAGGTAAATCCAAAAAATCCCTCCCGGAAGAGGAACCATTCCTGACATAGCTTCTGCATTCATAAAATGAAATAAACCGAAGATACCGAAAGGAACTGCATAGATATACCTTCCGGTTCTTGCTAATACTGAATCCATACGTGCCTCCAATTTGTATTGTTAGTTACAACAAGAGTATAATAAATAATTCAATATTAAATAAAAATTGATGAGAGAGAGCTTTGAAGAACCAAGGATTTTGGTCAATGCCAAGACCAGAAAGAGGTTGACACCGCAGCAGATGCCCCATATTCGAGGATTTCAACCGATAGATAACGCAGATATTGGGCAAAAGGCCGGTTTTGCAAAGCCTTATGGGATATTGATCTGCAAGGTTTAAAAATCTGCCTTCATAATATATTTCTCAAATGACTGATAACTATACACCCCACTCCCTATATAGCTCAATAACCGGGAAAACAAAACGGCCGGCACATAGCCTGTATGCGAAATCAGCATTTCACCTTCTTCACTGATAAAAACCGTAGTGGGAGTTATTCTTAGTTCATGTTTTTCAGCAAAATCTGCTTCTGTCATAGCTGTTCCGTTGAACACAATTTTTGCATCCGATTCTATATCCAGCTTGACCGGATAAAAATGAGTTTCCAGTGCCCTGATTACCGTTTGTTCGGGAAAAACATCCCGCTCCATTTTTTTACAATAGGTACACCATTCGGCTTCCGTAAACAGGAGCACCCCTTTTCCATTTTCAGCCGCTAACTGCTGGGCTTCCTCCATAGAATACCAGTGAATTCTTTCAGCTGATGATTCGGATTGAGCCCATCCGTTATTCAGCAGCAACAGCGACACAAACAAACTCCATAGCAGCTGCATGCTTCTTCCGGTTTGTAAATATGAGATGGTGTTTTTGAACATTTTTAGCCGGCTATTTTATATCGTACCGGATGCCCAGCATAAACCTGCGGCCCTGTATGGGACCATATACATGGTCGGTAGCAAAATCATCGCTAAACGGACGATCGGGAGCAATTAATGGGTTATCCTGAGTATAGTTCAGCAAGTTTTTGACGGCCCCATATATTTCTAATCCATCTGCCAGGCGTTTGGTGATTTTTACATTCTGCTCGGTATATACTTCCGATGTGCTTTTTGCATTAGGATATTCAGGGAGTTCCATTTTTCCAGCTATACGGCCAGTGTAATCAATATAGGTTTCGATAGATTCCACGCCATAGGAAACCGAGAACACGCTATTGAAGCCGGGAGCAAATGGAAGTGTTTCCTTCACTCCGTCGGCCTCCTGAAATACATCCTGCAGGGTAACCCCAACCGAATACATCAGCGGGCCGGGGAAGTTATGAGCTGCACTTAGCGCCACACCCCGTGTTACCGCATGCCCTTCCAGGTTACTGTAGCGGATTTGATTGGGGTTGTCATAATTTGGAATAATCTGGTTGGTGAAGTGGGTGTAAAAAGCGTCCAGGTCCACATTCAGAACGGATACCCCAATATCGACAATCTGGTTTATGTTAAGGGTTGCGTTATAGGATCGCTCTGGGTCTAGGTTCTCGGTTACCACCACTTCCCGCGATCCTGTTAAGGCTTCGTGCTCCTCAGTAAAGAGGTTTACGATCCTGAATCCGGTTCCTCCATTCAGGCGAATTGTGGTGTGATCTGAAAGACTCACCTTTAAATTCATCCTTGGAGAGAAAATGAAACCGTGATCGGTATAGTGATCTACCCTGGCACCTATCAGACCACGGAACGCCGAACTGAATATATGCTCATACTGCCCGAACACTCCCGGAATAAATCGATGGTCTTCTGCTCCATTTTCAGGCCTGATTCCATTAAAAGTCTGATCCAGGGCATCATAGCGGAGCGTTCCGCCAATCAACAACTGACGATCAAAACGAAACTGTTTGTCCCAAATCAGATTTCCGAAATAGACTTGTTGGTTGGCCTGATAGCGGTAGTCGCCATAGTAGCTGTCCTGATCGTGATAACTGTATGAGTAATCTAACCGAATAAGCTCTTTGGTTGGCAGCTCGTAGGATCCCACTACCTCAAAGCGGTTGGTTTTGATGGCCTCTCCATAAATGGTATCACTGCCTTTCATCTCACTTGTGAAACCGGGGGTCCCCCCCAGGCGATCTTCGAAATAATACTTAAAGGCTACATCAAAACGCTTTCCTCCCGGGCGATCCACACTCCATTTATTGAATAGTGAAACTCGCTTTCTCTTAGTTGCATCGGCAAAATTATCGTTGTTGTCATCGATGAATTCATCAAAATAAAAACCATTACCACTAATCATGGTGGAGAAGCCTTCCGTTTCAGGCGAATACATAAAATCGAAATTGTTTTCCTGGTGAGAGGTGGTATATGCTTCCAGGTTAATATTAGAAGCTGACTCCGGGTCTTTGGTTCGCACATTGATCACTCCTCCCATCGCTTCAGATCCATACAATGTAGAATTCGGGCCTTTAATAATCTCCACGCTTTCTACAATACCGGGATTTAACCCATTGAGCCCATATACAGAAGCCAGAGACCCCATAATGGGCATGCCGTCAATCAACACGGCTGTATAAGGACCTTCCATCCCATTGATCCGGATATTATTGGTGCCGCAAACTGCACAATCCACTTGGTTATACAGACCGTTGATATAGCTCACCGATTCCATAATATTATTTCCAGGATTCTTCCTGAAAAATTGGTTGGATACTACATTCACTTTTACCGGAGAATCTTTGATAAACGTTTCCCTCATGGTGCCTGTAATCACAAGCTGATCAAGTTTTAAAAGCGAGGCCTCCAGCTCAATTTCAAGCTCTATCGTTTTTCCGGCCTCAATAATTATTTCCCTCTTCTGCTTTTTGTATCCAACTGCAGATATTTGCAACGTATAGCTTCCAACGGGTACTTTCTTAATTACAAATTTACCTTCGCCATCGGTGGGGCTTCCCTTTTGAATACTGGCAATACCTACATTTGCCCCTTGCACAGCTTCTCCCTCAGCTGTTACAGTTCCCTGAATCTGACCATGCTGAGACTGACCAAACAGAAGGGCCGGTAAAAACATCAAACAACAATAAATAAACAATGTATTTTTCATAACTACTTTAATTTTTAGTCTTGACTAATTTTAAGTTAAGACAAGGCTCTTTTATTATCAAAATGAAATAGAACTTTCTTCCAGTCTTCTTCTATTTAGCTAAAAGAACTATTTTCCTGGATATAGCTCATCCACGGGATTAGATAAAAGAAATGTTCGCGGGAATACCTTTTATTCGACCAGGTAAATTTGTTCGGCAATATTATAGCCGAGTGTTTCCTCTTTCTCTTCAACCTTTAATTTAACCGGGCCATTAAAAGGAGCTCTCTCTATCACTTCAATTTTTACGCCGGGTATTACGCCCAGTTCTTCGAGGTACCGCAGTAGTTCAGGATCTTGATCTTTCACCCTTCCTATCAGAAACTCTTCATTGAGGGGAGCATCAGTGATGGCAAGCTGGGCCATTTCGGGCATTACCCCATCTTTGGATGGAATGGGATCTCCATGAGGGTCGTGGGTAGGATGGTTCAGCAATTCATCAATACGATCTTCGAATTGTTCTGAAATATGGTGTTCCAACTTTTCTGCTTCATCGTGTACTTCATCCCAGGAATAGCCCATTACCTCTTTTAGATAGAGCTCCAGCAGGCGGTGATGTCGTAAAATTTCAAGGGCAATTTTCTGGCCGGCATTGGTAAGCGATACTCCTTTGTAGGATTGATGTTCCAGCAGGTTCATCTTAGCTAACTTCTTCACCATATTGGTTACAGAAGCTGAGGAGACTTCTAAGGCATCAGCAATACGGGTAGTAGTTGCCGATTTATCTTCCGACTCGAGTACGTAAATTGCTTTCAGGTAATCTTCTATAGATGGACTTAAACCCATTAATAACCTATTTGATTCTTCTTTTAAAATATAGCTGCTCCTGCAAGTAATAGCTGTTCATACCGGACATCCTTTAAAATCTATCAGCCATAAACAACAGGCATTGGGTAAAGGCCAACCAGTGTTTTCCAAAACTTCTTTCTTTGTGTATGAATATACAAGAACATGACGAATTCCTCAGGATTTATCACAGCCAAACATACAAAAATCTATTGATTCACGGAGGTATCAGCTTTCAACACAATAACCGTCATATCATCGTGTTGCTTCTCGATACCTTTAAACTCGTTTACGGTTTCTATTATGATATTCAGAATTTTTTCTGAAGAAGCTTCTTTAACTCCGCTCACCAGCCGTTCCAGTCTTTCTTCGCCAAAAAAGTGACCACTACTGTTCATCATTTCGGTAATACCATCGGTGTACAGAACCAATACATCCCCTTCTTTAAGTTTTAGTATCATTTCTTCGGTATGGGCTACAAAACGATCTCCTTTGGTTACCCCAATACCCACCCCTTTGGGTTTCAGCCATTCAACATCTCCGTTCTTGCGTACCAACAATATGGGATTATGTCCGGCCCGTGCAAAAGTAAAAGTTCGTTTATCCGCTTCCAATATTCCATATATCATGGATATGAACGTTCCGCGTGTTGCATTATCCAGGAAAAGGCGATTTAACTGGTTCATCAACTCAACCGGGGATAGTACAATGGCACTTAAACTGTGCAGCACTCCCTTGGTGAAGGTCATATAAAAAGCGGCTTTTATTCCTTTTCCACTCACATCTCCGATGGCCAAAGCTGTTCGGGATTTACCCAGCGATATCATATCGTAATAGTCGCCTCCCGTCTCCTGGGCAGGTTTACAAATACCGGCAATATCCATCCCCGGCAGGTGATGAATTTGGGAAGGAAGGAAGGTTTCCTGCACCACCCGTGCAATCGCAAGTTCTTGTTTTACACGCTGTTCTTTTGCCTGATCCTCGAGATAAGCCGGCACATATTCAGGAAGTTCCTCCTCCACTTTTCCATCTCTGATAAACAGTATTCCTGCAATAAACAAGCATGAAACCAGTAATACAAAAATGTAAAATGTGTTTGCATCTGGGGAATTTCCAATCATCCAGCCCAGAGCTGTACTTTCGATGTTTAGATAAATAAACAAGCCCAACGCTATGGTCAGGAAATCATATTTCAGGTAAAAGAGTCCAAGTATAAATCCGATAAACCCATTTATCAGCACTTCGAATACAAGAGGGTTAAGATCGAGGCGAATGATATCCAGTGAAGCAAAGAGCACCCCACTCAACACGGGGATAATCCATTTTTTAGCTCCCATTCCTACAAACTGATTTGAGATAATCAAGAACAGTGAGATGACGATTACAAGGGTCATCAGTGCTGCAAACAACAAGTTCCCGACCGAGGGAAAGAGAAAGGCTTCTGAAGCCAGGTTTAATTCACTGTTCAGGTATACTTGTGGAATTACACTTACAGACAATGCATATATACCAATCAGCAGTCCGCCTATTGAAATTCCATTTATAAGCACCCACCCAACGGGTCTGTTACGAATGATACCTCGTCGCACGAAATCCCAGGTTTCCAGCTTCTCTGGGCAGTATTGCCGGGTAACAGAATCACTTACGGCTGTAAGTACAAAGAAGCCAATGGCCGAAATAGCCCCGCTCACCGCAATTACAAATAGGTTATCAATACTATCGGAAAACGAAAACTGCCCCTGAGTTACTCCCAGTTGTAATGCGAATATCAGTATTTGAATACCCGGAACAATAAACCCGGCCACCACTGCAATAATAAGAGCAGGCTGAGTATCTACCGCACGTGCTTTTATCCTCAGGTAAAATGCCACTAACAACCATATAAAAAAGCTTAGTAAAACCAGGAGTCCTATAGTATTCAGTAAACTGTTCCTGCTATCAGCTTCTTTTAACTTAGGGCTTACATCAACCTCCATTTTTTTAAGAGACCCCGCCGGCAACAAATCCAGCATCAAATGAATTTTTAATCCTGATTTCTTATCGTTTGCGTTTAGATGAGCTCGCGCATATCTGAAACCGGGCTCGCTTAGAAACTCAAGGGAGTCTCTTTCCAGATCAAACTTGCTCCAAACACTTCGCTTAAGATAATAATCGGCAAGCCCCCAGATATCCTCCCTGGCATATATTTCGCGTCCCTTGGGTTCTGTATACTTTCGTAAACTTTCTATGATTTTCTGAGACTGACTGTTGTTGCTGCCCTCCCCCAGTTTCTGATAATTCATCAGGCTATTTAACAGGGAATCTTGCTTTTCCCTGCTCAGGGAAGCATTATTATCAGTGATGATCTTTCGGATAGCATGTAAGTTATAGGGTTCCTGTTCCCTTACCAGTTCATCGGAAAGACGAAAATTAACGACCTCTCCTTTGGGACTAAGCCCCACGCTTAATGAGCTCAACCTATCTCTATATGCACCTACCCTGCTAAATCTTTCGGACGTATATTTATCTACTTTCCAATAGTAAAAGGGAAAATTCTGAAGGAAATCTGAACTATTACGGATTTGGGATGGTTTACGTTCTCTCCATTTATGATGAAGCGAATCCAAGGCTTCTGTAAAAGACCGTTCATATGTTATTACCGGCATTTCCTTGATTGGGTATTGCCAGCTTAACAAAACGGAATCAGCTTTTCCTGCAGCTTCATCTTTTTCATAACCTAAGTCTAATTGCCCGGCCGGATGCTGCGACGGATATATATAAAAAAACCATCCTGCCCCTATAATACCCAAAAGAAGAAGTATTAAATTTTTGTACCAAGATTTGTTGACTGAAATCATAGGGAACCTATACGAAAAACTATAACGAGGTTTCGGGTGAATATGCTTAGTTTTGATAAATAATAAAAAATCATCTTTACTATTAATGTGCTTAATTGTCTTCTCCCATAATCATCACCCTGTATATAAACTTATTTTAGCTGCCAACAGGGATGAATTTTATAAACGTCCAAGCCGGGCCGCTCAATTTTGGAAAAATGAACACCATCCGGAAATCCTGGCCGGCCAAGACCTGAAAGGTAAAGGGACCTGGCTGGGAATTCACAAGGATGGCCGATGGGGAGCTTTAACAAATTATCGTAGTCCTTTAGCCCGCAAAAAAAATCCGCCCACCAGGGGGAAGCTGGTTATAGATTATCTCAAGGAGGAACAATCTGCCCGGCAATATTTGGACCAGGTTCATCCCCAATCGAACCGTTTTAATGGCTTTAACCTGTTGCTTGGAGATCAGCAAGGGCTGTTCCATTATTCCAATCATGAGCAACAAATCCATTCGGTTGCCCCTGGCATACATGGCATCAGTAATGCTTCGCTCAACACTCCCTGGCCTAAACTTAAAACAGCCAGACACAAGCTCCGTGATATCACCCACTCCGATCAGTTTGAGAAAGAAGAGCTGTTTACTTTACTCCAAAACAAAGAAAAAGCTCCTATGGATCAGCTGCCTGATACCGGGATAACCCCAGAACTGGAGAGGGCTGTTTCCTCCATCTTTATAAAAACCAAAAGCTACGGCACCCGATGTTCTACCCTTGTTCTGATGGATTATGAGGGAAATATCGATTTCACCGAACGCCGTTATAAAGCGGGTTCAACAGATCTAAAAGAAGAAAACCATTATCGCATAAACAAAAAATAAAACAAGGTTTACTCGGCAGCTATAAAAGTATGTGTGTAACAATCGGCACACTCTTCAGCGATCATCATTGTGCGTCTTGTGGCCATTTCAATGACTCGTACAATACCGTCCGTGATGGGTTCATTGGTTGTTGTGTCTATAGCTATCATCACAAACAGGCCGTCGTATATTTCCCAGTCTCCCCGTTCTACTTTAAAGACATGTTTCACGATTCCATCTTTATACCAAAAAGCGTCTCCGGATGCCATTACCTCCAGTTGTTGGCTATAATCTACCGAGTCGGCATCAATAGCATTTCCGCCAATACCCCCTACCGACCGTTCCCACTCCCAGTCCCCAATAATATTGGGATCAAGTCTGGGGTCGTTACTGAATAAGCTACAGGAGGCCAACAAAAAACAATATAGTATAACTGATTTTTTCATGGCGGAAAGATATTCACCCATACAATAAAAGAAAACTGCGGTTACCTATTTGCTATGTACAGATCGCACTAAGTAAAAGGATAAAAAGCAGTGTTAACTGACATCCATTCACGAATTAGCCTGTTACCTTACAAAAACATAAGAGTAGCAATCCACACAATAATCATTGATTTTGAGAGTAGCCCCATCATACTCATAAATAACTTTAACTATTTTAGCGGATTCCGTACTGGCAACTGGCTTCATAATCAGTTCACCTTTTAAGTCGCCTTCTTTGGCTCTATACACTTCATACTCCTGGGTTTTCTCCCCATTTTTATACCAACTGGCTTTCCCACTGGCCAAAAGCCTAAGCTGCATTGAATAGTCTACCGAGTCGCTATGTATATGCATGCCTGCGAAACCACCATAGCTCTCCTCCCATTCCCAAACTCCAATAAGTTGCGGTTCATCTATTTGTTCGTTGTCGAACAGGCTGCAGGAACTTAGAACAATAACAGAAACAAATAACAGGTATTTCATATGACGTCGTTGATTTAAGGTACTTTTCATCAACTTTTGTTGTAACGTTTTATTGTCATTGAATGTACGTTTCGGCTGGTTTCTTCCCGGCAGGGGTATAGGTGACCGGGTCGGGAATTTCGCCAAATTTGTAGATAATACCTGCAATAAGTATCCCGCCCACCGGGTAAATAACCCACCAGGATATCCCCAGCACCAATGCGGCTATCATAGACAAAACACTTATAGCCCCCACAATCAACGCATAAGGCAATTGGGTATTTACATGTGCCACATGATCGCATTGGGAAGCCAGTGAACTTAAAATAGTTGTATCAGAAATAGGTGAACAGTGGTCTCCCCAAACCGACCCGGCCAGCACTGCACTCACACTGGCGTAAATAACCTCCAGGGTAAGCTCCATAGGTAAACCCATACTGTTTCCTATTTGCCATGCCAAAGGCACTATCAGCGGCATAAGTATACCCATGGTCCCCCAGCTCGATCCGGTTGCAAAAGCCGTAACTGCCGACAGTAGCAACACTACAGCCGGCATCCAAAGGGGGCTCAGCGTATCACCAAACACAGAAATCAGGTAATCTGCTGTTCCCAGGGCTACGGTTATATCGCTAAGCGCCCAGGCCAACACCAGTATGAGTATACCATCAAACATAACGTGCATGCCCTCCAGCATACCTTCCAGTGTATCTTCTATATTCAGTAGTTTTTGAGAAAGTGTCATAACCACCGTTACCACCAGTGATGCCATTGAACCCCAAAGCAATGCTTTATATGAATTGGTTGTCTCAATAATAGCCTGCACAGTACTTCCTTCTCCTGTAATAAAGATCCCGGCTATCGTCCCTCCCACCAATACTACTATGGGCACTACCGCATTCACCCAATGAGATTCCGTTCTTTTTTTATCAACTACTTCTGCTTCAGCTGTATACAAATTATAGGTATCCAGAGCTGGATCGTGTTTGGCTTTGTATAGATTGATGCGGGCTTTCAACATCGGGCCAAAATCTCTGCCCGTCCAGGCTATCAGTATTACAAAGAGGATGGTGAAAAAAGCGTAAAAATTGTACGGTAACGAATGGATAAAAACAGAATAAGCTGCTTCATTAAAGTTTGGCATTTCTGCCTGAGCGGAGGCAATGAATCCCACCATAGCCCCGATCCAGGTGCTTACCAGGGCAATAGTTGCAACCGGTGCAGCCGTAGCATCTACCAGGTAAGCCAGTTTCTCCCTCGTTATTCTCAGTTCATCTGTAAGTGGCCGCATGGTATTTCCTACTACCATGGTGTTCGCATAATCATCAAAGAAAACCACAAATCCCATTAGCGAAGTCACCAGCTGGCCCTGTACTTTCGTTTTCACAAAACGGGTAATCGCCTTAATGATCCCCCGGGTGCCTCCGTTGGCGGTTATGATTCCCACCATTCCGCCAATCAAAATCGAAAAAACAACTATACTCATACGGCCCGGATCTGATACTCCCGGAACTATATAGTCAGTTAATGAAGTAAAAAAACTTTCAAAGAAGCTTCTTATCCCCGGACCCGCTACCAAAAAAGCACCTGCCCAAATACCCACAAAAAGAGCAAACAGTACCTGGCGAAACACCAATGCAATCACAATTGCTACCAGGGGAGGCAGCATGCTCATCCAACTCCCAATAACAGAAGCGTTTGTTGTTTCCTGTCCACCTGCCCACCCGAACTGAGTGGCAAGCACTATTACACCTACTGCCCCGGCATATAGTATTAGCTTCTTTTTCATACGCTTATTAATACCCCGCCATTGAATTCCTATTCATCTCTGTATTTTTTTAAACATATTACCTATCGTTCTGCCGGAACTACAGCTGCTCGATGTAAAAAAAGAGCTCAATACAATATGAACGCAAGATATAAGTTTTTCTATCAATTCTGTATTACACACACATTCAATCTCAGCTTGGACCACAATTTTCCAAATAAAACCTTAATACTGTTTAGCATGATACAGACTTACATTAAATGTGTGTCCAACAAATTAATTGTTATTTTAGGCTCTTTAATTATCCGAACTAAATTTGTTATATGACTTACAAGTATTCAAAGCCTACGCTTCTTCAAGCTTTTATTCCCATCATTTTTCTCATCATTGCGTTATTTGTGAATGTTCGGATCTTCGGAGATGCCTCCCTCGATGGTTCAAACCAAATTATTTTAATGTTATCAGCGGGTGTTGCAGCATTGGTAGCCTTAAAAATCGGCTACAAATGGAAAGAAATCCGCAAAGGGATTGTACATAGTATCAGTTCAGCTATGTCTTCCATTATAATTTTGTTGCTGATTGGCTCGCTGGCCGGAACATGGTTGTTGAGTGGTATTGTACCTGCTATGATTTATTATGGATTGATGGTTTTAAATCCCACCATTTTTCTTTTTGCTGCTTGTGTAGTTTGCGCTATTGTAGCAGTGGCTACCGGTTCGTCCTGGACTACGGCCGCTACGGTTGGTATTGCCCTGGTGGGCATTGGAACTGCATTGGGACTTGACCCGGGCATGGTGGCCGGTGCCATTGTATCTGGTGCATACTTTGGAGATAAAATGTCTCCCCTTTCCGATACAACCAACCTGGCCCCTGCTATGGTTGGCACCGACCTGTTTACCCATATTCGGTATATGGCCTACACTACTGTGCCTTCCATCACTATTTCTCTCATCCTCTTTCTCATTTTAGGATTTGTATATGGCGGAGATGCCCAGCCGGTAGACACCCAGGAAATTCTCACAGCTATTGATGGAGCTTTCAATATTAACGGATGGCTATTTATCGTACCGGCCCTGGTGGTTTACCTGATTATCAAAAAAGTACCAGCTATTCCTTCAATACTGTCCGGAGCACTGTTAGGGGGGCTTTTTGCACTCATCTTTCAACCGGAAGTTGTTCACGCTGTTTCCGGCTATGAACAATCCTCCTGGGAATCTGCTTATGTTGGAGTGATGACCTCTTTTTATGGTGATGTAAGTATTGTTACCGGAAATGCCATTGTAGATGATTTACTGAGTTCAAGCGGAATGTACGGCATGCTGGGAACGGTATGGCTGATTGTTTCTGCTATGATTTTTGGTGGGGTGATGGAAGTAAGTGGCATGCTAAAGCGAATAGCCGAATCCGTTATTTCTGTTGTAAATTCCACGGGCTCGCTTATTGCTTCTACCGTAGGAACTTGCGTTTTCTTCAATGTAACAGCCTCCGATCAATACCTGGCCATTGTAGTACCCGGACGCATGTATACCGACACTTTTAAAGAAAAAGATCTGGCCCCCGAAAACTTAAGCCGTACCCTGGAAGATTCCGGTACGGTAACTTCAGTATTGGTTCCCTGGAATACCTGTGGGGCATATCACGCCAATGTACTTGGGGTTTCAACTTTTGCCTACTTCCCCTTCGCCTTCTTTAACTTGATCAGCCCCTTCATGTCTATTTTCTATGCCTATGCCGGTATTAAAATCCGTAGCCTGGCCGAAGCAGGTGGCTCCTCCACCAGCGAAGACGACTTCGACAATCCCTGATACTTATCATAAGAAAAGGTGAAACGGGAAACAGTCAAGTCAATCTAGGGATTTGACAACCTTTCACTTTTCCCCTCTGCCTTCTGCCTTATTATCTTTTAACAGTTTGAATTTTGAATTACCTCAACAACTGAGTAAATATCCCACCTCTAACTAAACAATCAACAAACTACATTTATGAAAAAAGTGTTACCCCCTTGTTGTGTGATGCTAATGGCCCTGGGACTGTTTATTAGCAGTTCTGCCCTGGCCCAAAGCTCATACAGTAACTTCGATCAACTAACCGACCGGCTTGAAAAACTGGAATCAGATTACCGTAATCTGGCTGAATTAACATCTCTTGACAAAACCCTTGACGGAAGAGAAATATGGGTACTTACCATAGGAAAAGGCGATGTAGAAGACCACCCTGCCATTGCCGTGGTAGGTGGTGCTAAAGGTTCACATATCTATGGAAGTGAACTGGCCATTACTTTTGCTGAAAAATTATTAGGCAATTCAGATTCACAAGAAATTCAGGACCTGCTTGCCTCTACCACCTTTTATGTATTTCCGCGAATCAATCCGGATGCTACCGAAGAATACTTTGCTTCGCTTAAATACGAGCGCGATGCAAACAGTCACCCCACAAATGATGACCGGGATGATGTAAGCAGCGAAGACCATTTTGACGACCTTAACAACGACCGTTTGATTACCCTGTTCCGTGTTGAAGATGAAACCGGAAAATGGATGATTCACCCCGATGAAGAGCGACTGCTCAAAAAGGCGGATATCAGTAAAGGAGAAAAAGGTACCCATCATGTATACACAGAAGGGCAGGATAACGATGGAGACGGTGCTTTTAATGAAGATCCAAAAGGCGGCGTAAACATCAACAAAAACTTCACTTATGATTACCCGTATTTCGAGCCCGGAGCCGGTGAAAATATGGCTTCGCAAATCGAAACACGAGCAGTACTCGATTTCCTTTATGAAGAAGTGTCCAACGTATTTTCCGTTGTTTCATTTGGCCCTTCCAATAACCTCAGCTCAGCCATCCGCTTTAACAGGGCAGGGGTAAGCAAGCGGGTGATTACCGGATGGTATAAAGAAGATGTTTCCGTTAATGAACTGGTTTCGGAAAAGTATAATGAAATCACAAAACTGAAAGATGCCCCCGGCAACTCTGGCCAAAAGGGAGATTTCTTCCAATGGGCCTATTTCCACTATGGAAGATATAGTTTTGTTACTCCCGGATGGGCCATACCTGAAGTAAAAGATGAAGATGATAAACCCAGAAAGTTTAATAATGATGAAGCCCATTTTCTGGCCTGGGCCGACCAAACAGACCTGGACGTTTTTGTTGAATGGGAAGAAGTAGAACACCCCGATTTCCCCGGCAAAAAAGTAGAAGTGGGCGGTATTAAACCTTATGTACTCTATACTCCACCTTATCGCTTTGTAGACTCGCTGGCACAGTCTCATACCGATTTTATTGTTGAACTGGCAGGCATGAAGCCCGATGTTCAGCTGGTAAACCTCACTATTGAAGATGCTGGAGAAAACCTCAGCCGGATTACCGTGGATGTGTACAACAACGGCGTACTTCCAACGGCATCTCGCCTTGGAGAAAGAAACTCATGGGTAAAAAAGGTTAATATCAACCTTACGCTTTCCGATGGTTTGCATCTCTTAAGCGGTGACATACACGATATAGTACGCTCCATTGAAGGTGATGGAAGTGTTAAAAAATCGTGGCTGGTACGCGGTAAAGGCTCTTTCACTATCACTGCCGGCTCACCCAACAGCGGATTTTCAACTGTAGAACAAACGATCAGATAACAATACTATGAAGAATTTTATAACTAATTTTATTCTACTCGCATGTATAAGTTGCGGATTGCTGATCAGCCCTGAAGCAAATGCTCAGCTTACCGATGGAGTGTTCCGTGCTGCGGGAACTCCAGCCAACCCTAAAGTGGACGCCACCTGGAACCACTATTATAATTACAAAGGTATATCAGAATTAACCAAAGAACTGGCGAACACTCATCCAGACCTCATAAAAAGAACCTCCATTGGTAAATCTTATGAAGGACGCGACATCTGGCTGCTTACCGTAACCAACTTTAACGAAGGGGATGCCGACCGAAAACCGGCCATGTATATTGATGGCAACATTCACTCTAATGAGATACAGGGAACTGAAATGTCGCTGTATACTGCATGGTACCTGGCTGAAATGTTCGGTTCCAATGACTTCATTAATCAGTTACTCACAGAGAAAACCTTCTATATTGTCCCTACCATTAACCCGGATGCACGGGAAAACTTTTTCAATGAACCCAACACCGCAAGCTCTCCCCGGTCGGGAATGAAGCCCATCGATAATGACGGGGATTTTATGGTCAACGAAGACAAATACGATGATCTGAATGGAGACGGAAGCATCAACATGATGCGGCGTAAAAATCCACGCGGGCAGTTTGTTGAGAATGACACCTACCCTGAACTGATGGAACGGGTAGGTCCGGATGAATTCGGGGAGTATGAACTCCTTGGATACGAAGGCCTCGATAATGATGGAGACGGACGCATCAACGAAGACGGCGAAGGATACTACGATCCTAACCGTGACTGGGGCTGGAAATGGCAGCCGAACTATATACAGGGAGGAGCCCATAAATACCCTTTTTCTTTACCCGAAAACCGGGCCGTAATGGAATTTGTGATGGAACATCCCAATATTGGCGCGGCCCAGAGCTACCATAACAGCGGAGGAATGATACTGCGTGGCCCGGGCGCTGAGGAAGACCTCAGAACATATAACCGTCAGGATGTCCGGGTATATGACGCACTGGGTGAGATGGGAGAACGGGTAATACCGGGCTACCGCTACCTTGTAGTGTATAAAGATCTCTACAGTGTATTTGGAGGAGAGTTAGACTGGTTTTATGGAAGTCGTGGTATCTTCACTTTTACCAATGAACTGTGGACCAGCTTCGAGATGTTTAACTCAAATGATCGCTCACGCGAAGATTCTTATGAGTTTAACAAATACCTCCTCTTCAATGATGCCCTTGTTGAATGGGAACCCTATAATCACCCTCAGTACGGAGAAATTGAAATTGGGGGAACCGAAAAGAACTTCGGCCGTGCACACCCCGGATTCTTACTGGAGCATGCTGCACACCGTAATATGGCTTTTACCATCTATCATGCCTACAGCACTCCAAATCTTGTAATTGATGAGATTTCAGAGAAAGATTTGGGCGGCGGGCTGAAAGAAGTTACAGCCGTTGTTACCAATACCCGTATGATCCCAACTCACGCAAGCCAGGATCTTAAATACAACATTATGCCTCCCGATTATATTAGTATTGAAGGAGCCGATGTGGAAGCCGGTATGATCGTAACCAACCGTGATATGGGCCATACTGTTGAGCAGAAAAATAATCCTCAAAAAATAGCTGTCGATAATATTCCCGGAATGGGTTCTGTAACCGTTCGCTGGATTATCAGTGAAGGCAGAAACTACACCGTTACTGTAGACAGCAAAAAAGGTGGGCTTGTACACAAACGAAAATAAATACAGCATCACTTTAATTTAGATCAGGGAGCCCGGAAGGGCTCCTTTTTTATTTCCACATATTTTTCTAAACGATCAGTGTACACCGTCCCCCATCCCTTGTCCCTCTTCACACAAAATACCGACCAGTATATTTCAAAATTCCCTGATTACCGAATAAATACGCGAAAAATTATTTGATACCGATCGGTATATTTTTATATTATCGGAAATTATAAACCAACAATACCGAATTATCGAAACCACCCCGGAATATATCATAAAAACGATAGCTCCCGTCTTCAACAGAAAGGGTTATGTGGGAACCAGCATTTCTGATCTTACAAAAGCAACGGGGCTTACCAAAGGTGCCATCTACGGTAATTTCAAAAATAAAGAAGACCTGGCAGTACGGGCATTCAAATATAATATACGCTCTGAGCTTTCCGAGCTTAGGAATGCCATCAAAAATGCAGAAAGAAGCCTTGATAAGCTATATGCTATTACTTCCTTCTACCGAGGCTACTATGATTCTACCAAAAAACTGGGTGGTTGTCCTATTCTGAATATAGGCACAGATGCCAATCATACGAATCCCATATTGCACAACATGGTTAAAGTGACAACCAATAAACTGGAAGGAAGTATAGAACAAATCATCCTAACCGGCATAGAGAACCATGAGATTAAAAAAGACATTGACACCAAAAAAATGGCCCGCAACTTTTACTCAATGATTGAGGGCTGTATGTTCATGGCAACCATACATAACGATCGGTCTTATCTGATAAATATGATGGATCACATTGATGAAATTATAAAAACTAAATTAGCCCTCTAAAAATTTTAATCTTCAATATACCGATCGGTATTTACCTTAAAACTATGGAAAAGATATTAACAAGCCTAAGAAAAATTCGTTTTCAGGACTGTGATCCCTTCAATCATCTGAACAATTCCAAATACATAGATTACTTCATCAACGCCCGGGAAGATCAGCTTATTGAATACTACGATATCGATATATATGCACTAGCCTTTAAAGAAGGCAGTGGCTGGGTAGTAGGAAGTAACCAGATTGCATATCTCAATCCGGCCAATACCATGGAAGCGGTGCTCATCGAATCTCAACTCATCCAATATTCAGCAAAACAACTGACAGTAGAAATGCGGATGTGGAATCAGGAACACAATCAATTAAAATCATTTCTCTGGGTCAATTTTGTTCATTATAACCTGAAAGAGAAAAAGGCGGCTTCTCACTCAAAACAGTTTCTCAACCTCTTCGAAAATGTAGTGTTACCGATAGAAGAGAATTCCTTCGAAAAAAGAAGAAGAAAGCTGGCCATTCAGTATTCTAAAGCCGTATAGGGCCATATTTTAATTCTAAGCCTTTTCGGAACTTATTCAATCTAACCCCCTGCAATAACACAGAAAGCCTCCGAAGAGGCTTTCTGTGCATTTTTTTTCCTCAGAATTGGGTTTATCCCAGCTTTTCCAGAGCTGTGTTGAGTCGGCCTATCACTTCTTCTTTACCTATCAGTTCCATAGCCGGGAAAAGATCTGGCCCAAAGCCCTGACCGGATACCGCTATTCGAAGGGGCATCATCAATTTCCCAAAGCCTACATCATATGCATCAATAACTTCCTTTAGTTGATCCTTTAGCATAGCCGCTTCAAATTCTTCCCCAGATAGTTCCGATATCTTTTCTTTATAGGCCTGAACCAGCTCTGCACTATTTGTTTTCCACTTTTTGAGTGCTTTCTCATTATAACTTTCCGGTGTTGCAAAAAAGAAATCACCCATGCTTGCAAACTCATCAATTTTAGACACTCGTTCGTGTAGCAGCTCAATCACTTTGGAGAGATATTCCTCCGAAGGAATTTCATATCCTTCAGCATCTAAAAGCTCTTTTACTCTCGGCTCAAGTTCTTCCACTGTATGATCGCGGATATAATTCTCGTTATACCACATCAGTTTCTTGTGATTGAATACCGCCCCTCCTTTACTCACCCGGTCCAGGGTGAACAGTTCGCAGAGTTCTTCCATATCATGAATTTCAGAATCATCACCCGGACTCCATCCCAGGTAAGCCAGGAAATTCACCAGGGCATCCGGCTCATAATTACCGGCTATATAGTCTTTGGTATTTACCGGAATGCCTTCGCTCTCGGCCTTACGCTTGGAGAGTTTCCCCCCACTTGGAGACATAATCAACGGCAGATGTGCCATCACCGGAGGCTCCCACCCAAACGCTTTATATAAGAGTATATGCTTGGGGGTACTGCTCAACCACTCTTCCCCCCTGATAACATGTGATATCTTCATGGTGTGATCGTCTACCACATTCGCCAGGTGATAGGTGGGCATCCCATCCGATTTCAGCAGCACCTGATCATCTAAACCAGAGGTATCAAAAGAAACTGTTCCGCGTATTTCATCTTCAAATCGAACAGTTTCTTTGCGGGGCACTTTTAAGCGGACGACATATTCATCACCATTAGCCATTCGTTTCTCAACCTCATCCTGTGACAGTGTGAGGCTGTTTTTCATGGATTGACGGGTAATGGAATCATACTTCGGAGAAGGGTTCCCGGATTTCTTAAGCCGTTCCCTCATCTCATTTATTTCTTCCACGGTATCAAAAGCATAATAGGCCTGTCCCTGATCCACCAGCTGTTTGGCATATTCATGATACGTAGCCTTACGCTCGCTCTGGCGGTAAGGGCCAAAATCGCCTCCTTTGCCCGGGCCTTCATCAATTTCCATTCCCGTCCATTCCAGGGAATCTATTATATCCTGTTCTGCTCCTTCCACATACCGTGATTGATCCGTATCCTCGATCCGAAGAACGAATGTACCTCCGTGATGCCGGGCAAAAAGATAGTTATAAAGTGCGGTTCTCAGACCGCCAATGTGTAAAAATCCTGTGGGTGATGGCGCAAATCGTACGCGAACGTTCATAAATAATTTCCTAATCAGTAATTTTGGTTCTGTTGAATACAACTTATTTATTCCCTGGCCAAGATAAGAAATTTTAACCGCTAAATTTTAAGTGTTGAATTGGCTAAGTTCTCCCCTTCATCCTCCATCACTTAAAAACTTTAACATTGCATCTCGCACTTATTCAACCACAATTTGCCCCCAACCTCTATGATCTGGCAGCTATGCTGCGGGCCGACCAGGTGTTATTGCAGGATGTAGAAACATGGTCGCGTAAAAGCCGGTGCCATCGGGCTAAAATCAGAATTGTGCAGGGTACGCAATGGATTAACCTGCCAATCAAAACGGAAGACAAGGGGCTGCCTGTTAATGAAGTGCGTATCAATCACGATGAAGACTGGCTGGAGCCTTTCCAGAACGCTCTCAATTATAATTATCGCAACAGTGTGTATTATGATTTTTATGAAGCCGAAATTTCAGCCCTTCTGAATGAAGCCAAACAATTTGACAAACTCCTCGACTTCGACCAGTTTTTCTTCGATCACCTGCTCCGGTACCTGGAACTGGACATCCCCTATAAATTAACCAGCCAGATTGAAGGCTACGACCCGAACCCCGATCGGCTTATGGAAAACCTGGGGGCCAATGTGCTGTTCCAGGAACACAAAGCCAAAAACTATCAGCGGCAGTCCCCCCAGACGCTACCGGCTTTAACCAATCACCCTGTATACCGACAGCATTTCGAAGGGTTTGAACCGGGCTGTTGTGTGCTGGATCTGCTCTTCCAATATGGCCCGGAAAGCTTTAGGATTTTGGATGAGTTAAGTTAGAAGGGACTTCTTATGACCTGCTCCCACACAGTCCAACTATGAAGAAAGCCTTGATCTTCCGTCCTCACCGAAGATATCTCCATTTGGCTGACTCTTTATAGTCCTACAAAAACTTTCAACAGAATAATCCACCTACGAAGGAGTCATAGATTTTAGATATGAGCTATAGTTACTTTATCTATACTTATGTATATGACAGTCACTTTTATAATCACCCTGTATTTCCTATAATTGTCCATGGCAAAAAATAAATCCAAACAGACGAACTGGAATAAAGAGTACGCAAAAGTTTTTGTTTTGGGTATCGTATATATCCTGCTTTTTCTCTGGTTCACTTCAATTTTCAACCTGCCTTGATACCGGATAGAATAGATGCATTGGATTGACTGGAGCGTACTCACGCTTTTTCTTTTATATGTCGTTTGGGATGGAACCCGGCAAGGCCGCCACGCCAGTAATATCGAAGGGTATTTAATGGCCAACCGCAGCATGCCCTGGTGGGCCGCCGGACTTTCAGTGATGGCTACCCAGGCCTCAGCTATCACTTTTATCGGTACTACCGGTATTGCCTATGTGGAAGATATGCGTTTTGTGCAGGTTTACCTGGCCATCCCCTTTGCCATGATTATTATTTGTATGACGCTGGTCCCCTACTTCCAGAAATTAAAGAATTTCACAGCCTATGAAGTACTTGAGGAACGCTTTGGCCTTAAGACGCGGCTGTTGACCAGCGGGCTTTTTCTCATTTCCAGGGGGCTGGCCTTGGGGACAGTTATTGCCGCTCCCTCCTATGTGTTGGCCTTATTGTTGGGACTCCCCCTCTCGGCCACCATCCTCATTATTGGACTCGTTGCCACCATATATACTATGGTTGGCGGTGTAGCCGGGGTCATCCAAACCGATGTGAAGCAGATGGCCATCATGATGTTTGGCCTGGTATTTTGCTTTATTCTCATCATGTTTTCCCTGCCGGAAAGTGTAGACATGGGTGATGCCTTATATCTTGCAGGCAGCCTCGACAAGTTAACCGCTCTCGATTTAGATTTTGATTTATCCGAGAAGTATAATGTGTGGAGTGGGGTTATAGCAGCTCTCTTTCTCATGCTGTCTTATTTCGGAACCGACCAAACCCAGGTGCAGCGGTATCTGACGACTCCTTCGCTCAAAGAAGCCCGGAAATCCCTGTTACTTTCGGCCTATGCCAAAGTGCCCATGCAGTTCTTCATTCTTCTTCTGGGAGTGATGCTGTATGTATTCTTTATTTTTGAACCCGCCCCTATCTCCTTCCGCAGCACCAGTCCTGTAACACAAACGGAACAACAAGCTACGGCACAGCAAATTATTGAACGTGATTACGCGGTTAACCGCGAACTCCGCCAAACCACGGCTATGAATGCCCTTAAAAATAAAGGGGATGAAAAGGTCAAACAGGCCTTTGTACAGGCAGATGCGGCCATGAATAAAGCCCGTAACCGCGACATGGAGCTGCAGGCCGAAATCCGCGATGCTGATGTAAACGACACCAACTATATCTTTCCCTATTTCATCCTTCAATATGTACCCATAGGTTTTGTAGGCCTGATTGTGGCGGGTATTTTTGCTGCCGCTTTGAGTAGTATTGACAGTGAACTAAATGCCCTCACCACTGTTTCCGTGGTCGACTGGTATCAGCGGTTACAGAATGGTAAGCATTCTGAAGAACACTACCTTAAGTCGTCACGAACCACTACGGTGATGTGGGGGATTTTAGCCACCATCTCCGCTCTTGCTCTCGGCGAGACGCGTTCTATCATTGAGCTTATCAACCAGATTGGCAGTTATTTTTATGGGTCTATTCTCGGGGTTTTCATCCTGTTGCTGTGGGTAAAGAAAGCCAATGGCACCGGGGCTATCACAGGCCTGGCGGCAGGAATGCTTTCTGTATTCACTTTTGACCGGCTGTACTATAACGCAACCACAGCAGATTATTCCTTTTTCCTTCCCTGGACCGAGGTAGCCAACGGATATACCAAAGCAATAGAATTCCTGTGGTTGAATCCATTGGGAGCCGGGTTTGTGGTTGCAGTAGGATATATAGTTAGTATAGGGCTGTCTTTCAGAACTGAGACCTCTGGATAAACAATCCTTTTTGTGATCTTATTTTAGAATTTATTTGAGAATGTTTTACTTCACGAAAATGAGAATAAATTACTGTATAAAATGACAATAACATTGACAATGTATATATATGTACACATATTAAAAACATATATAATGAATGTTATGTACCTACAATATAAATATATACTTATTATCCCAAACGTATAATTTACACAGCCACCCTTGCTCATATTTTTCAAAGCTAATTAATAACCTAAATGTATACCAACACTGACTTATCTTTAATTAATGCTTTAGAAGTTCTAGGAATGGGGAGAACTTCTCTTGGGCTGAAATGGGTTTCAGAAAAAGAGAACGAGAAAGATGAGAATATATACCTGGCTTTGGAACAAGCTGACAAACTTGAAGCCAAGGCAGTTTACTTTAGATATTTTAGTAACGAAAATCGACCGCCCAGACCTCAAATATATATTTATGAAGAGGAAGGGGTTAATGCAGACCAAAATATTGGTGCAGATACCCACCATAAATTGTGGAATGCAGGTATAGTTCCATACTGTTTTATATTCAGTGTCTCAGAATTCCTTGTCTTTAATTGTGGAGAAACACCTGATGGATGGAATAAAGAAAGTGAGCAATTTACTACAAACCCTCATGATATAATTAATCTGGCAAGTAATGTTCAGAAAAAAATCCAACAGTATCATGCCCGACAGTTTGACTCAGGTTTATTTTGGGATTCTGATACAAGTAAAAATTTCAAATACCGGCAAAGCGCTTATGAACAATTGTTAATACAATTGAAAAATGCTAAAAATCACATCATTGAAACAGTAGGCCATAACAAGGCACTATTAGTTAAGCGTGTTTTAATGATGCTTATTCTTCTAAAATACTTGGAGGACAGAAGAGACGAAGAAGGCAATAGCGCATTAAGACCTGAAGAATTTTACAAAGACTATAACCCAAAAAATCCTACCCTTGAAGGTGTTTTAGAAAATTCCGAGAAATTTACAGCCATGCTAAGTGAGCTTTCCAGTAAGGAGCATTTTAACGGCCAAATTTTTCGTTTAACTAAAGAGGAAGAAGAAGAACTAAAAGAGGTAAAATTAAACGTTTTTCAACTCTTTGTTAGGGGGGATGCTTCTATTTTTCCTACTCCAAAACAGGGACTCGGAGAATTGACTCTTTGGAGGTTGTACCAGTTCAATTATCTCCCCATTGAGTTAATTAGTCATATTTATGAAGATTTTTTAGCTAATAAAAATGGGAAAAAGAAAAAAGGAGTTGTGTACACCCCTCCATACCTAGTACAATTCCTGATTGATCAGAACATGCCCTTGAATATACCAAAAGAGCAATTTAAGGTTTTGGATCCAGCATGTGGCTCGGGAATTTTTCTTGTTGGTGCCTTCAAACGAATGATCCAATGGTGGCGGGTTAAGAATAACTGGATTACCCCTACCAAAAAAAATATTGATGATCTAAAAAATCTACTCAATGAAAATATTTATGGTTGCGATTTAGAAAAGGAGGCCATCACCCTCACCTATTTTAGTTTGGGATTAGCCCTTTTGGATGCTTTATCACCAAAAGAAATATGGGGAAATGTTCATTTTGATAATTTAATCGAACAGAATCTTTATGCCGGTGATTTTTTTGAAACACTCCAGGAAAAAAAACTTCCAGTAGATTTTGATTTAGTAATAGGAAATCCTCCTTTCGATTCAAATTTAACTTCTAATGCTGCTACGATTTCCGAATCAGCAAGTAAAGAGAACCCAAATCGTCCCTCAGTCCCTGACAATCAGATTGCTCTACTGTTTTTAGAGCAATCATTCAATCTGTTAAAAGAGCAAGGAACTTGTTGTTTGATTCTCCCTTCGGGACCGCTTCTTTATAATACTAAGGTACATGAATTTAGAAAATACTTATTTGAAAAGCATTACTTTAAATCAGTATTCGATTTCACACCTTTAAGAGCTAAATTATTTATTGGTAGTAGTTCGAGTGCAAAACCTGCCGTTGTTGCAATTCTTGCAGAAAAAGCTTCCCCAAATGGGAATGCCCTACAGCACCTCATTTTTAGACGCACTAAAGCTTCTAGCGAAAAAATTGAATTTGAAATAGACCACTACGATATCCATTGGACATCTTACAACCAAGCTTTGACTATGCCAGAGATTTGGCAGTCCAACTTTATGGGGGGAGGAAGACTAAATAGAGTCGTTGAAAAACTTTCAGAAAGAGCAAATCTTGAAACTTTTTTAGAAGAAAGAATCAATAATAATAACTGGAAAGTTGCAGAAGGATGGATTGAATCTCCAAATGCAAAAGGTGTTTCCAAGGTTAGGTACCTTTCAAATAAAAAAGAATTAACTACTGAGGAAGAAGAAGAGTTTGAAAAATTAAAATCCAAGCATGAGGCAAGTTGGATTACTGGACATCCTTTCATAGAGACAAACGATTTAACTGAAAACGGAATTGAAGAAACCAACAGATGTACAACAAAGTATTTCTATCGGTCTGCAAAAAGAAATAAAGAAATATTCCAACCTCCTCATTTACTAGTAAAGGAAAGTGTTACAGGTAATAAAATAGCTGTAGTTTATAGCAATCAATACCTCACTTTTAAAGATCAGATAATCGGAATACACGCTCCTAATAAATTTAAAGGGGAATTAAAAAAACTAAAGAACTACTTAAGTAACAGTTATAATGTGGCATTAATGTGGCTCACTAGTGCTAAAATGATTACTTCAAGAGAAGCCGTGGCTAACAAGATAGACATACTATCTCTTCCATATTATGAAGAAAATTTAAAACTTAATTCTATTGAAAAAATTCTATTGGATGACATTTTAAAATATTATTCAGAATTCAGGAAACGGGGCGAAAAAAGTAAGATTCTAAACTCAACTGAAAAGTCTGATTTAAACGATTTTGGAAGCATATATTGCGAAATACTCAATTCGATTTATGATGATTTCAAATCCCTCACTCCTGTAATTGGTAAAGAATTTATTGCATATCCATTTGTATTAGGTGATAAACCAGAAATTAAGCTGCCAGATACAATAGATAAAATTGAAGAAAAACTAAAAACACTGATTAATCATCAAGTCTCCTATAATCTTTGGGTAAAACGAATTATTAAAGCCTATCAGAAGAATGTCATCATTCTCTATAAACCTAATCAAAAACGCTACTGGTTAAAATCAATCGCGGTTCGGGATGCAGATGAAACATTAGCTGATTTATACAGACAAGGAAAGTAATGAGCATGAGCGATGCTAATAATAATTCCTATGGTTCCTTAAGCAGCGCTCCTGATGGCAAAATAATCGATAAGATATTCTCTTATGTAATATCTGTTTTACAGGATTTTGAAGGTGAAGCAGATAATAATGAGAACTATTTAACTAATGAACTATGTAAATCCCTAAGTCACAAAAAACCACCCGGATTCCCTTTCTTCTTTCACCATCAAAACTTAGAGGATAGCGTAGACAATACGTCAACAGATTTCGCTGTATACGGCACCTTCGAATATGCTGAATTAACCAATCAAAGTGGTGATAATTTTCCATTAGTTAAATTCGAAGCTAAAAGACTTTGTTCTACACTACCTAAGAAAAGAGAAAAAGAGTATGTAATAGGTGAATATAAAAATGGAAGCCAAATAAATAACTCAGGTGGTATTGAACGTTTTAAAAACCTTAGGCATGGAGAAAATGCACCCCATGCTGGATTGATTGGATATATCCAATCAGATACCTCAAAATCATGGTTAAAAAAGATAAACAAGTGGATTCAGGACGAAATAAACAATCCACATGATTTAAGTTTAACATGGAATGATAATGACCTTCTAATTTCAGTCCCAAATTGGTCAAATCCCAAAATAGCTTACTATAAATCTACTCCCCAGCGGAAAAATAAAACCCAGTTAAGCATGAGACATATTTGGATTAAATTTAACTAGTGTCATGTCAATCCTGAAAAGTCGGGTAAAGTCGGTGTAATTTTATTCGGGCATCGTCTGTTGTGAATTGCCAATTGATTGTTTTGGATTTCTTGTTTCTGGCCTTTTCCCATGCCGTTGATTC
>VEMX01000028.1 GCA_009711805.1 Balneolaceae bacterium
ATAGGTTCCGCTACGAAATTCCTTGACGGCTTTACGACGGATTTGTTCGCTAAAATAACGGTGTTTGTTTAGTTTTCGCTTGTTCATAACTTGGGGTTAAGCGGTCAAGCTATGCTAGAGATAGACAACCGTTAACAATCCCGAAGATACCGTTGTAAGGGCTCCCGAAGTAGCCTGTATATTTGCAGAACCGACAAGATCACCCGTAAAGGTAGCACTGCCACCTGAAGCAGATAAATCTCCACTTACTACATTTCCCGTAATATTCTGGAGCGACCAGCTGGCACTTTCATTTCGTTTAAAATTGTTGAACTGATCTCTCACGTTGGAATATACTGTGATGAATGTCCCGGCTTCAACATTCTGGGTAGAGATGAGCGAGCCACTGGCATCAGAGGCACTCTCCACCCGGATTTTGGCATCAGCTCCGGCTATAAAAGAAAGGGAACCATAATTTTGGGTACCTCCCGGTGCAGAACTGCCTGCGTTGGTAATATCACCAGAAGCAAGTGGAGTGCCCCGGGATGGGCGAATCCGAATGTTGCCTATGGCAATGGTATGAGGGTTATTTTTGGGGTTTCCGGAACTCGACCCCGTTAAAGTGAAAACAATCTCTGAGTCTGTCCTGTCTGTGACTGATAAATAAACTTTTTGGGCTTTGGGAGAGGTAATGGTAATGGAAGGATCTGTTCCTGTAGAATCAAACTCAAAACCAGAAGGGATTTGAAGACGGATATCACCCGGTGATAATTGCCCGGGAGCTGTTTCAGTGATGGTAGGTCCGGTAATGGTAGTCCAGGTTCCCGTTGCATAATCATCAGCTGAGATATTCGTTCCGCCAGAAGCAGGGGTTACAGTTTGTGCAATGCCGGAATGAGGAGCTAAAAAAACAATAAGAGTCAAAAAGCAAGATAGAGCAATTCCATAAGCCTTAATTGGGCTAAATGCTTTGTGGGAGCAACGTCTTATGTATCCTGCTGAAACCATTGCTATTTGTATGTCCTCTTTCTTGTAGTGCCTTATACCGTAGTGATGATATATATATACTCGGTAATTGCTCTTTTGGGCTACTTTCCGCTTTACATGTTTATAACCTAAAAAATGCCTTAATACAGTACGATTAACTGGTAAATTAATGAATGATTCAATGAATTCATTAAAATTTTTTAATCCAATTAAATTTAATGGTTAGCCGATCTCATCTGTTTTCAAAAACAATTATAAACATAGGCTAAATTATCTATCTTTCAGCTTAGAATTTTCTATAACAGATCAATCCAAATAGCTAAATTTTTACTCAGTTTATGAAAGGAATAATTCTTGCTGGTGGAACAGGTTCCCGACTTTATCCCTTAACCAAAGTCACCAATAAACATTTATTACCCATCGGGGATAAGCCCATGATCTATCACCCGATTGAAAAGCTGACTGATGTTGGAATAAAAGAGATTTTAATTGTCACCGGAACCGATCATATGGGAGCTGTGGTAAATCTTTTAGGGTCTGGTAAAGATTTTGGCTGTCGGTTTACCTATAAAGTACAGGATGAAGCCGGAGGAATAGCTCAGGCGCTTGGATTGGCCGAAAACTTTGCCGGTGGTGAACCGGTAGTGGTTATTCTTGGAGATAATATTTTTGAATCATCATTGGAGAAGGCTGTTACTGCATATGAAGGCTCCGGCGCCCAAATTTTAATCAAAGAAGTGCCCGACCCATCCCGGTATGGCGTAGCAGAACTGGATAGCCAGCAGGTGATCTCGATTGAAGAAAAACCGGAGGATCCAAAATCGAATTATGCAGTTACCGGAATCTATTTTTATGATGCTGAAGTATTTGAGTGCATCAAAACACTAAAACCTTCCGGAAGGGGGGAACTTGAAATCACCGATGTAAACAACTTTTATATCGAAAAGGGAGAAATGACGAGCTCTGTGCTGGACGGATGGTGGACCGATGCAGGTACAATGGAATCGTATCGGCGGGCTAATAATTTACTAAAAGACTAGAGATGCATTTTTTTATTACAGGTGCCGGCGGACAGTTAGGCTCTGAATGGGTTAGATTCCTGGATAAGCAGGCAGAAAATGAAGTGAATACGTTTCTTTCTTCCGAGCTGGACATTACCGATAAAGAGAAACTGCAAAGTATAGTACAGGGGTTACATCCCGATGTTGTTATAAATTGTGCCGCCTATACCCAGGTAGATAAGGCAGAGAAAGAAAGGGACAAGGCTTTTGAGATAAATGGACAAGCAGTAGGGCATTTGGCGGCGGTATGTGCTTCCGAACAGATCAAACTGGTGCATTACTCTACCGATTATGTATTTCCTGGAAAGCTGAAAGATGCTAAAGCTTTGCCACAGGGATATCCCGAAGATCATAAAGTAAATCCTGTAAATACCTATGGCGAGAGTAAGCTGCTTGGAGAAAAAGAGTTGCAATCTTCAGGATGTAGTTATTTATTGATTCGGACTTCGTGGCTGTGCGGCAGAGATGGGCACAATTTTGTGGATACCATGCTGCGCCTTGGAGAACAGAAGAGGAAATTGAGGGTAGTAAACGATCAATGGGGAAGTCCGGCTTTTTGTGAAAATGTTGTGGAGAACACCTATCACCTTTTAAAGCAAAACGAAGAAGGGATCTTTCATATTAGCTCGCAAGGAAAAACCACATGGTATGAGTTTGCCCAGGAAATATTTAAACAAAGAAATATGAATATAGTTGTTGAGCCGGTAAGTAGCAGCGAGTATAAAACGAGGGCAAAGCGTCCGGCCTTTTCGCTGTTAAACACCCAAAAAATTACCGACACACCCGGCAGCGTAATAATAAATTGGAAAGACGGACTTAGAAATTTACTGAAGCATATTTAATATGGAGATTAAAGAAACACGGATACCAGCCGTTAAATTGCTGGAACCAAAAGTTTTTGAGGATGAAAGGGGATACTTTTATGAAGCATACCAAAAATCTGTTTTACAGGAAGCGGGTATAGAAGATGAATTCGTTCAGGATAATGTGTCAAAGTCTTGTAAAAATACTATTCGTGGGCTTCATTACCAGATACAGAGACCCCAGACAAAGCTGATTCGGTGCCTTAAAGGGGAAGTTCTGGATATAGCTGTTGACTTACGCAGGAGTTCTCCGTCATTCGGAAATTATGTCGCCTTTAAGCTCTCAGAAGAGAACAAGCACTCTTTATATGTTCCTGTGGGGTTTGCTCATGGATTTTCGGTATTATCAGAAGAGGCAATTATAAGCTATAAATGTTCAGATTATTATAATCCAAAAGGAGAAAGAGGCATTAGATGGGACGACCCGGAAATCCGCGTTCTTTGGAATGTAGAGAAACCTATTATTTCAGAGAAAGACCGCTTTTTGCCTTTACTATCATCCATTAAAGAAGAAGACTTATTTACATGAGAATTATCGTAACCGGAGGAGCCGGTTTTATTGGTTCCAACTTAATTTTAAGACTATTCGAACAACACCCTGACTGGGAGATCTATAACATAGACAAGCTAACCTATGCCTCTGATCCATCTTATTTGAACGCCTACCGAGATTCGGAACGCTATCATTTTAAGAAAGTGGACCTGGTGAACAGGGAAGAGGTACAGGATGTGGTAAAGAACTTTAAGCCACAGGGAGTATTTCACCTCGCAGCAGAATCTCATGTTGATAATTCTATTAAAGGTCCCGAGCCATTCATTCAGTCGAATGTAGTGGGCACGTTTAACATTTTGGAAGAGTGCCGCCAGCTGTGGATGCAAGATGAAGAAGATTGGAAGAACAACCGGTTTCTCCATGTTTCAACCGATGAGGTATATGGAGAATTAGGAGACGAAGGCTATTTTAAAGAAGATACTCCTTACGCTCCAAACTCACCCTATTCTGCCTCCAAGGCGGGAAGTGATATGATTATTCGTTCTTATTATCACACCTTTGGGATGAATGTGGTTACCACCAACTGTTCAAATAATTATGGCCCCCATCAGCATGACGAAAAACTGATACCTACGGTGATACGAAGTGCAATGAACCATGACAATATACCCGTATATGGCAAAGGTGAGAATGTTAGAGATTGGTTGTTTGTGCTGGATCACTGTGATGCCATGGATGTAGTATTCAACAAGGGAAAAGCCGGTGAGAACTATAATATTGGTGGAAACAACGAATGGAAGAATATTGATTTGGTACGGTCGATCTGTGATATTCTGAATGAAGAAATAGGGAATGGACCCAATGGCGATTATAAAAACCTGATCAGTTTTGTTACAGACCGCCTCGGCCACGACTTCCGCTATGCTATAGATGCATCTAAGATTAAAAAGGAACTGGGATGGGAACCCTCACAGGATTTTGACGGAATGCTCCGTAAGACCATTTTGTGGTATGTTGATAAATATAAATCAGCTTCAACTTGAGGAAGTTAAAATAAAAAGTTTTAAACGCAGGTTATTCTGCCTAATTTTCATTTTAATATTGAATCCTTAATTCAAAAGAAAGCATAATGAGTGACAGACAGTACTGGTTAATGAAATCTGAACCGGATGAATACAGCATTGATGATCTTGAACGAGATGGTGTTGAGCCCTGGGACGGAATACGAAACTATGAAGCCCGGAATAATATGCGCGACAAAATGAATGTGGGAGATGGTATACTGTTTTATCATTCACGCATTTCTCCGCCCGAAATTGTGGGAACTATGGAAGTGGCCAGCGAACCATATCCCGACCCCACCCAGTTTGATCCGGATTCCAAGTATTTTGATGAAAAGAGTAGCGAAGAAGATCCCCGATGGAAGCTGGTGGATGTTAAATTTGTACAGAAATTTGACGAGCCGGTAAGCCGAACGGCTATGAAGGAAGAGCCGGCATTAGAGGAAATGGTGATTTTTAAACGCAGAAGGTTGTCGATTACTCCTGTTACCGAGGCCGAATGGAAGAAGATTCATGAAATGGCCGGAGCAGAGGTTAAGTAATTTTCTTGTTTTAAGAAGGCCGCAGGCAGGTTATACAGATCGGCCTCTTTTAGAGGGTTTTACAAAACTTTCTTTTATTTATTATTCCCGCAGATTGCTGTTTAATCACATTAATTCCAGGTGTGTACAAAGTAGGTTTTGTTCATAGACGAAGCTTCAATATCTTCGGGTAAAAACAGCTAGCATCCAAGATAACATATGTCTCAGTCCCTGAAAGAAGTTCAGCTTCGTACCAAAGGAATATTACCAGTTCAAAAACTTAAACTGCTTCACGAACTGGGAATTATTACATCTGACCCGGATCATCCTATACAAGAAAATCAGTTTCAACCTAACTCAATTGACCTGCGTTTGGGCAAAAAAGCCTACCGTGTACGCTGCAGCTTTTTACCTGAGAATGAGACTGTACAGGCAAAAGTAGATCGTTTGGAGCAGTATTCTTTCTCTATTGAAGATGGAGCCGTACTGGAACAGAATTGTGTATACATTATTCCGTTGCTTGAAGAACTTAGGTTACCTGAATCCAACAAAAGCATCCAAAAAGGATTGTTTAATGGTACAGAAGAAGCTACGGATGTAAAGTTAGGATCGATTGAGAATTTATCAGCAAAAGCCAATCCCAAGAGTTCTACAGGGCGATTGGATGTGTTTACCAGGGTGATAACTGACTACTCGCACCGCTTTGAAGAAGTGACGCCTGGCTATGAGGGTAATTTATACCTGGAAGTAGTACCTAAATCATTTTCCATCAAAGTACAAACCGGGCAGCGGTTAAACCAGCTGAGAGTACGCCATGGTTTTGAAGTGCTTTCCGATCAGGATTTATTGCGCATTCACGCTTCCGATCCTTTGCTTTTCAATGAAGAGCATAATCCCGTTTCTATGGAAAAGATAAAAGTAAACCAGGGGTTGTTCATGAGTGTACAGCTGAAGGGGAAAGAGGGAGAAGTTATAGGCTATAAAGCCAAGAAACATAATAATTACATAGACCTGCGAAATATAGATCATTATGAAGTGAATGAGTTCTGGGAACCCATTTATGCACGTAAAGAGGATCAGTTTATTCTGGAACCTGAAGCATTCTATATTTTTGCCTCCAAAGAACGGATTCGTGTACCGGCCCATCTTGCCTGTGAAATGATGGCCTATGATACTGGCTCCGGGGAACTGCGTACCCATTATGCGGGTTTCTTTGACAGTGGATTTGGCGGATCAGCTAAAGATAAAGGAGCGCGAGCGGTACTCGAGGTTCGCTCACACGATGTGCCTTTCATGATTGAAGATGGACAAACACTTTTTAGCATGCAATTTGAGCCAAACGCTGAACACCCCGATTTTGTGTATGGTGAAGAAATAGACAGTAATTATCAGGGACAGGAACTCAGACTTGGGAAGCACTTTAAAACACCATGAGTAATTTTTTAGTTAGCAAATGTATTTGCCAGGAAAAAGAATTTACTGAGGTCAAGGAGTATGCCGTCAAACACAATATTTCTACGGTAAGAGAATTGCAGGAACATAACTATTGTGCATGTAAATGCGGGCTTTGTATTCCTTATCTGGAGCTGATGTTTAAAACCGGAGAAACAGAATTTGAACCCGGAGCTTCGATAAACAGGAAATCATGAATGTTTTTTATACAGAGTCCGATCACGGCATTCAACAGCAGTTTTATCTAGAAGGACAGGAAGCACGGCATGCAGCTAAAGCACTTCGCCTGCGGGAAGGAGATGAAGTATATGCCACGGACGGGAAGGGGCGTAGATTAAAAGGAACCGTTACGGCAATTTCAAAACAGCGAGTGGTTGCCTCAACAACAGAAATTGAAGAAATACCCCGGCCCAGTCCTGGCATAACGCTGGCCATGGGCATTATAAAGAAAAGGGATCGCTTAGAGTTTGCCGTAGAAAAAGCAGTGGAATTAGGGGTATCTGAAATAGCACTGTTTGTCTCGGACCATACCATAAAAACCAACGTTCGGGAAGACCGGCTCCATAATATTGTTTTGAGTGCAGTAAAGCAGAGTCTCAGGGTATGGCTGCCACAAGTGAATATATATGATGCGCTGGATAATGTTTTAGCAGAGTACAACCAGCATCATAAACTGATGGCTCATGAAAAAACCACTCAATCGTTCCAGAACAAAATGCGAACTGAAGATGAATTACTGCTTATGGTTGGTCCTGAAGGGGGCTTTTCGGATCGGGAGGTTCAACTAGCCGGGGAAGCCGGGAGCGAGCTGGTTTCGTTGGGAAAATACCGTTTGAGAGCAGAAACGGCAGCAGTCACTTTTTTAGCGCGTATATTGTCATGAGTCCGGCCCGTATTGTTACCACAGGTTTTCCTGTGCCCTGGGTGATCGGTGGATTAACCCGAATTATTCACGAATGGATGCAAAATGGCGATCTATATACTTGAATATATTACCGTTGAATTGCTTTATGTAATAGCCCAATTTTGAGGTACGGATTAGGCGGCGAAATTTCCCCGTACGCTGCGTTCAAGTGAAAATTGGGGTACTCAGGGTACCACAATACCCTTCCGTTCCCATTTCCACTTCGCCTTGCGTACGATTAAATTTCTTGGTGAATAATCCGGGTTAAATGACGGCTAAACCCCAAGTACCGTAGATACGACCGATACCGACTTGGAACATTGAAAGACTCGATGAATATATTCATGAAAAAACCCGGATTTAATCCCGGGTTTTTCAAAATAAATGGCTGTTTTCAAAAAATGAATGATTGCTTATCAAGCTATCACACGATCTTGTTTCCAGGCATCTTTTATGTTGGCGCTTGCAGCTTCAGCTATATGGCTGATATCCAGTTCTAATGCTACTGTTTGAGGTATCACCATTCTGGTTTTAGCAATCAGCTTGATGACAGCACGCAGTCTTTGCTGGGTAAAATCAGCCAGTCTGTCTTCACCTTCTCCCAAGGCTATAGTATGTAGCGTTGTATATCCCGAAGCGATCATATTCAAAACAGTAAAATTGTCTCGAAGCATTTTGGATACTGGATCTTTCCGGTTGGTTTCAATTACACTTGCTATAGTACCTGTAACAGATGCCATTCGTTCTTTAATATTTACTGATAATGAATCTTCCAAAAATTCATTCATATCTTCAAGCTCCTTAAGCTGTTCTGTTAACTCGATGTCGATATTATGGAGCAGTTCCACTGATCGGTTATCGCTTAATTTAGTTGAAGTTTTTTGCGATTTGATGGTATTAAGAGTGTGCTTTACTAACAGATACATGTCGGTTGTGTATTCTCTTAACTTCTTTTCTTCCATGACGAGCCTCCTCTTTATTATTAGCTGTGTATCTAATCTAAATGGAATAGATCTGCACTTCGTTCATTAAAAAAAATTCTTCCATATTGCCTTAAGAAAAGGACGAGATGGAACAGACGACATGATCTTTAGGTCTTGGAAAAAAGAAGAATCTTCCCCAAGAAAACGTAGTATTTCATCCAGCTTGTTATTCTTAAAAAGGGATTTAAAAAGAAGCAGACTTTCTTCGCTGGAAGTAGAGAGAATGTGCAGCAGCCACAGGTCGTAATACCGGAATCTTTTAGGTGATTGAGGAGGTGGGACAAGCCGGTTGTCGGTAATGAGTGATTGGGATAGTTGTTGTGTATAATCCTGAATACGAAGAAAGGTGTAGCCTGTAGTTGGTTTTGTTTGTCCTCCCACGGTACCCAGGTTTACAATATTGGTTCCATCATTATAAAAAGGGATATGGGGCCGGATTTCCATGGGAATCTCACCATATTCCTGACGCTTTACTTCATAGTCTTTTTCATCCAGCTTGAAGTTTTGTTGCAGGTATAGGGCAATTCGCTGCTTGTATTCTGTCTTGGCTAATACTGACTTAGAGAAAACAGTAAACTCAATTAAGGCATGTTGTGGACTGAAAGGCAGCACATATATAAAACCAATCCCTGGGCTGAAATTATTTTCAAAGTCCATGAGGGTAAATGTTTCCGGATCAAAGATTCGGTTATTCGTTTTTATTTCATATCCCAGGAAATGTTGAACGAGTGAGTATTCTACCTCGGAAGGATCCAATTGTTGTGGAGGTTTGATACTTTGAAAGATATAGTCTGCTAAGTAATGCTTCCCGTTCTTGGTGAGTAATATGGCTTTATCTTTATTGGATGAAAGATCCAGAATATTCTCTTCTGCCAGGTGAAAGTTCTTATGCTGGCGTAATTCTTTGAGTACGCATTCTTTAAAATCAGAGCTTCGGATACAGTAGTAGTTGAACTCATTCAAGTTTTGAAAAGTCTCATAATCTGAAACTGATACCCGTGCTTTTTCCCATTTTCTATACAGAATATGTAAAAAGGGTGGTGGCTGATTGGTCCAGAAACACCAGGTTTTGTTGTTAACCGGTGCAAAAGTAGAATCTACTACTAACACTTGTTTGTCATATCCACCCTTAGCCAGGTACCAGGCCAGGCTTAGTCCCGATAGACCTCCCCCGGCTATAATAATATCGTATGTGGCTTCAATCTTCATGATTGGTTGGACCGAATGTTACATTTGTTTGAGCCTGGGTGTTCACAGAGAGGTTAAACACATCCGGACGGGAATAGTGCCCATCCGTATCCAAAAATAGATTTCCTTCACTTAGCAGTTGCATATCCAGATGGCTATAAATGATTTCTTCAGCATCATAAACAGCTTCTGTAAGATATTCTCCATTAGGTTTAATAACAGCTGAGCCTCCTTTCAGAATATATTCTTTTGGTTCTGTGGGAATGGAATTGATGAGTTCAAGAGCTGCTTCATCTTCTTTAGTTTGTATGACTGATGAAAGTCCGTTCAGCATCTGTTTTTTACTGATGGTTGTTCCGGCTGCGATGACATAGCACTGCCCTTCAAAAGCATAATGACGGGATGCTACCTGGTGCAACTCTTTCACCGCAGGCCATTGGGCAATGTGGATATCTTCTCCAAGATGATGCATGGCAGACCGGGCCAAAGGCATCCAGTGTTCCCAGCAAATCAACCCCCCGATGTTTGCTTTATGATGTTCAACAACAGGAAGGGTGCTGCCGTCACCCTGTCCCCAGATAAGCCGCTCGGTATAGGTGGGCATCAACTTACGGTGCAGCTGATGACTTCCATCCGGTAGAAAATAAAATAGGGTGTTATAAAGAGTTCGCCCTACTTTTTCATGCGCTCCCATCACTATAACGATCTCGAGATCGCTTGCAGTTTCCGAAAGTTTATTGAAGTGAGGATCTTCAATTTGAACGGCATTTTCAGTTAACAATCGGTACAGGGCTTTAGCAGGGGGATGATCCCATAGACCGGCCTCTGGGGCATAGTCGAGCCAAACGGGATAACCCGGCAGCCATGTTTCAGGGAAGACAATCAGATCGGCATGTTGATTGGCGGCTTCCCTGCAGAGAGTAACCGCTTTGGATATACTTCTGGGCAGGTTTAGATAGTTAGGGGAGTGCTGAATAATGGCGGCTGTAATATTTTTTTTCACAAGCAGACCTAAGATTGATTAAAGAAACACGAAGTATTGATTATATTCGATGAGAATGAAAAAGCAAAATGAGAATATGATAGATCTGCGAAGCGATACAGTCACCCAACCGACACCGGAAATGTTAAAAGCAATGGCCGAAGCAACGGTTGGCGATGATGTATTTGGGGAAGATCCCACTGTAAATGAATTTCAACAAAAGGTAGCCCATCTTTTTGGGATGGAGGCCGGAGTATTTGTGCCCAGTGGTACCATGAGTAACCAACTTGGAATCAAGGTGTTGACAAATCCCGGCGACGAAATTTTGATTGACGGAACGGGACATGTTTTTAATTACGAGACAGCCGCTGCATCCGTACTTTCATCTATTCAAATACACACCTTGCAGGGAAGAAATGGAAAACTTACCCCCGATTTACTCCAGCACAATATAAGAGGTCAGTACGAATGGGAACCCCATACCAAGGTAGTTTGCCTTGAGAACTCCACCAATAAAGGGGGCGGTTTGTGCTACACAAAAGATGAGCTGGCAGCCATCAAAGCCTTTGCTGTAGAACATGATTTGTTTGTACACCTTGATGGTGCCCGTATCTGGAATGCTATTGAAGCCACCAATATAGAACCCGCTTTTTTTGGGGGGATTGCCGATACGCTTTCGGTGTGTTTCTCTAAAGGATTGGGAGCTCCGGTGGGGTCCATGCTGTTGTCTTCGGTAGAGAATATTAAGCGTGCCCGCAGATTCAGGAAAATGTGGGGCGGAGGAATGCGTCAGGTGGGATTACTGGCCGCAGCTGCTGATTATGGTCTTGAACACCACTGGCCATTGATGAAAGAAGATCACCGCCGGGCCCGGGAACTGGCGGAGGTCATTAAAGAGTGTCCCGGGCTTGAGGTTGACATGGACCGGCTGCAAACCAATATTCTTTTATTTGATGTGGTTGAGGGTGATGCTGTCTCAGCTGTTGAGCTAATAGCAGGAGAGGGAGTGCAGATGATTCCATTCGGCCCCAAAACGATACGAGCCACTTTTCACTTTCAGGTGGGGGATGAGGAGCTGAAAAAGGTGAAAGATGTAGTACAAAAGTTGTTTGGGGATTGATTACGTACCGGTGTGGGTTATAGATGAAAGGTAAAAAATATAAGACATCGGAAGTTGGTGCAGTATGTGAGAGTTTTTCATCTAAAATCCTTTCAGATTGTATTCCTGATAAGGTGTTTTGAAAGAGCAATGAGTGTAGTTGAACCCACCCCGGGGTTAGCTGGCTGATACAAAGCCCCCGGTCTTCACGGGGGTTACTCATAGTTGTACTGTTCCGCATTGGGATGGGGTTATACTTAGGATAGGGGAGGTAGCCAGATAATAGGGTTTCGGTTCTTTTTCTATTTCCGTTGCAAATAGGACCAGTAATGTTGATCAGATCTTATACCGGGCGCATACGATGGTGTCCTTTCTTGGTTTTTAGGAATAGAAATCTGATTGGGAACCTTAACTATCTTTAATTTTTATTCTGTATAATAGCCAGCAGAGATAGCCGGGATTTACTCATTTGTAACATAAACGGGATCATGTCGTCCCGTTTAACATCACTTTAATTAAATACCGTTGTTATGAAAAAAACACTCATTCTACTATCAAGTACACTGGTACTCTTTTCCGTTGTAGCTGTTAATTCCACCCGAATGCACCATGAGGAGGAGCAAATTAAAAAGGTTCTTGTGGATGGATATGTAAATGGAGCTTTTAATGCTTTAAATCCTGAAGCGATGAAGGAAACATTTCATGAAGATTTTGCCATTTTCTCACCCCGGGGCAATGATATTGCCAAATATCCCATCGACCGATGGGCCGAGGGTGTTGAAAAACGTAAAGCTTCTGCAGAATTTAATCCTGAAGACAATAAGTGGGACCACAAATTCAAATCCATTGATGTAACCGGCAAATCAGCGGCTGTGAAGATAGAACTTCATCACAAGGGAGAGCATGTATACACAGATTACCTGTCACTCCTCAAGTTCGATGATGGCTGGAGGGTAGTTGCCAAAGTATACCACGAACACGAAAACTAATATTATCAGGCTATATTAAGGCTTGGTAAAGTACATCTACAATACGTTCGATCTGCTCCTTACTGATAATCAGTGGGGGTAGGAATCGGACCACGGTACCGTGAGCCGCATTGGCCAGAATATTCTGCTCAAACATCTTGTCTACAACCGGCCGGGCTGGTTTATCCAGTTCTACACCCAGCATGAGTCCCATGCCGCGAATATCTTTTACTGAAGGGATGTCTTCCAGCTTTTCTCTGAGCAAATTCATCATAAATGCTCCTTTTTCCGCAGCCTGTTCAACGATGTTTTCCTTTTCGATAGTGTCAAGAGCGGCACAGGCTACGTGGCACGTGAATGGATTTCCACCAAAAGTGGTACCGTGATCTCCCATGTTAAGGGCAGAGGCTACATCATCCTTAGCCAGGATAGCACCAACAGGAATGCCCCCTGCTAATGCCTTGGCTGAGGCAACGATGTCGGGCATCACATCAAAGTGCTGGTACGCATAAAACTTACCGGTTCGTCCAACACCGCATTGGATCTCATCAATAATCATGAGGATATTCAACTCATTACATAATTGGCGGGTTTTGCGGATGAAATCAGCATCAATCACATTCACTCCGCCCGAACCCTGTATGGTTTCAAAAGTAATGGCAATGGTGTCTTCATCGGCCGCAGCTTTAAGAGCTTCAAAATCGTTAAAGGGGACTTGTTCAAAACCTTCGGGCATAGGATCAAACCCCTGCCGGTAGCGGGGCATTCCCATGGCGATAGTAGTGACGGAACGCCCGTGAAAGCCTTCACTCAGAGAAATGATATTCCCTGTCTTGCCCTGTTTTTCTCCCCATTTACGAGCCAGTTTTACACAGCCTTCCATAGCTTCAACACCGCTGTTGCAAAAGAACACCCGGTCGAGACCGGAGACTTTAACCAGTTTCTCAGCCAGCCGGCTTTGAGGTTCGCTATAGAAGAAATTGGAGGCATGCAGCAATTTTTCTGATTGTTCCTGTATGGCAGCTACTATGTTGGGGTGGCAGTGACCGAGATTGTTTACGGCAAGTCCGCCAAAAGCGTCCAGGTATTCATTGCCCTCCGTATCCCATACTTTGGCACCTTTCCCATGCGAAAGGGTTACAGGCAGGCGATTATATACCTGGAAATGATATTGCTTTTCAAGCTGCTGTGTTTTGTCCATTTGGGTATTATTGTTGATTAATAAAGGTTGACTGGAACCGGAGGTTCCGGCAGGTATTCCGAACGGGACGTTCGGAACGAGTACTATTGGAGAATCCTTGCCTAAGAATTCTCGTTCCCAACCTCAGGTTGGGAATGCCTGCCTGAACCTCTGGTTCAAAATAGTTAATAAGGTCTCAATAAAAATTGTAAGTAACAGTCCCCTAATCATTCTAACTAAAAAACGAAAAGCAGATACTATGGGACGAAGCCAGTATAGAATTTACAAAGAGTACTGCCCATATTTTATAATTATTACAATAAAAGACGGATTGCCGCTCTTGTGCTATCCAACATGAGCAAAAAACCGTTTTAAATAGTTTCACTTTTCTTCAGGCCGGGCGAAAGGTACTTATTTATGGATATGTAATCATGGAAAATCATTTTCGTGTTATTTTCCTTCGCTACCAATGTCTGTATTGCCCTCCGCGCATCCTCTTGGGAGTAACACAGTGGGGGCGGTTCCAGTCAATCATCTGTCTATTGCCAGGCAGGGATTTCTCTGAGGTCAAAAGATTGAAGGTTCTCTCAGCTGATGTTCTTGATTCGTTAGTTTTATTCATGTACGTATTGTCGCCAAACATCGAGATACAATTCCTTGAAAGGCACCCACGTATCTCGCTTAATTTGAGAATCATTTAGTCTGACAATGTTCAGGGTTATCTGAAGCTTCTTTAAAGCTGTGTCAAACTGGCTCTTGGTGCAGCCGATTTCTTGTATTGTTGCTTTGCGAAGTGTTGTGGTGTCCCATGGCTCTATAACTATTTTACTGTGTATAAACTGCGTGAGCTGGTCTTGAGTTTGAATATCTTTATAGGCTCGGGGAAAATGATCATGGGCCATGTAATCCATTTCCATCAATACAGCCAAACCACTTTTAATTTTTCCATAGAATATTTCAGTAGGATACTCAGCGGGAAGTTGATTCTTCCATGTCCATACGGCACTCATCCTTTTTCCCCATCCCTTTTCTCCTGTTTGCTTTTTAGGGAGATCAACATTTTCCCAAAGAGAGGTAAATTCTACTTTTTCAGTTGGGAAGATAGTACAAATCTTGACTTTTTTAACAAATCGGTAAGCCTCTTCAAGTGTCTTAATCATAGTGTCTTCAGTTTTCGGTATCAACTTCATACGGCAATTAAAAAGTTATGAATCTTGTGTATGTGTATACTCCCAAATGGCCAGGTACACAGAAATTTTGAGCAAAAAAAGGCTAAAATTTTAAACAAGCAACCCTGGAAAATGAAGCCTTGGTTGCGTTCCCGGTTAACCCGAATTATTCACGAATGGATGCAAAATGGCGATCTATATACTTGAATATATTATCGGTGAATTGCTTTATGTAATAGCCCAATTTTGAGGTACGGATTAGGCGGCGAAATTTCCCCGTACGCTGCGTTCAAGTGAAAATCGGGGTACTCAGGGTACCACAGTACCCTTCCGTTCCCATTTCCACTTCGCCTTGCGTACGATTAAATTTCTTGGTGAATAATCCGGGTTAATACGCCTTGTATGTGCCCGGTATGGATGTCTTTTCCTCATTGGTAACGGGGTCAAAAGAGGGCACTCCTCAACTAATTTTTATCCGAACTCATGTTATCTAACCATTTAACCAATTCGGTCCAGCTTTCTATTGGAAATTTCGCATGTGCTGCTCCTTCGAGAACGATAAACTCTTTTCTCTGTCCTGGGATGTCATCATAAAGTTCTCGGGCGGCGTCTATTTCAAATAATTCATCTCTGTCGCCTACTCCTACCAAAACGGGCATATTTAAATCCGGGGGAAGCGTCAGGTCGTCCATATCCAGCATCCGAAAAAACCGGAGTGTATACCTGAAATTAAAAAGCGGGTCATCGAGGCCAACCATACCTTCGCGGTAGTATTCTACAACCTGGTGTGTGGGGCGAAACAGGGAGCTCGCCAGGATTCGTATTTTTTGGAAAAAAGATGGAGAAGTTCTGGCTCCGGGACGTGTCCTGTATGCTCCTGAAAGCAACATTAAGCCGGATATCTCATCCGGAATATCAATGGTTGTATAGAATACTATGAAGCTTAATGTAGGTTTGGAGTGTAGAACGACGAAACAATCTCCCCTCGCGAGGAGCCCAAACATTAAGTAAGGTCCGGTTCAATACCGACGCGGCGATCTCCTAAAATATGCTTAGGATATTTATCAACGCTGATTACATCAGTTGCCATAGACAAGGAGACTGCCACGGGCTGGTTCGCCGGGCTCACGCATCTCTCGCAGAAGGAGGCTCCATTCGCGATGACTGCTCCACTTACTCTTGGAAATAACATGTGCCTTTCGGCCTGACAGCTTCAAGTCCGTCTGACCGATGGCTTTATTCGGGCAGCAAAACAGGTCTATTTTTGCCTGTCCATTTTCTGGGTCTTCTTCATCGGTCAGACCGGTGATCGGTCAGATCGGGTGCGGGGTGGTTTGTCTTGCCGGCCTCATGTGATGGATACTGTATTAACCGCCAACCAACTTCAACCCAATACGACCTCGTTCGAGATCCAAGGTAATGATTTTGAGGCTTATAATATCTCCTACACTCACCACGTCGGTCTCTTGTACGCTCCAGCGGCTACTGACAATCCGTGCTTAATTTTTCCTCGCCCAGCCTGGGAGGCCTGCTGTTTTAAGTCTTCGGTAAAGCGAATGTGTTTAATGGCTTGTTGGTTTTTCGGTGGTCCAGGTCCCCGGAGCGAGGATAGCAAAGACAATTCCCAAGCTCAACAAGCTCAGATGTGAGTGTTTTTATTTTTAAATACATATATATATATATATATTAAGTAGTCCATTAAGTAATGGGCAGTATTAAAAATAAACAGGGGATAGTATGAAATACCTACCTAAGTTCTTTGCTACTCTTTTGGTAGCATTATTAATAATGGTAAATTTTAATATGGAGTACCGTTTAAATCCTATTGATATGCAGGTTAGTGTGGATTTAAATACCGTTCAAGCAGAACCATGGGAACCGGATATGAAATTGATGGATGAAACCTGCTGGGTAAATGGAAGAGCTATAGAAATATGCCGCCATTACCCACCTTGGTATTGCGATGTAGGAGCCCAGGATGCCTGTTCGTCGCAAGAATAAATTTATAAGTCAACCTCTCCGGTAAAAATACTGGAGAGGTATTAGTACGAGAGGGGTATAACCATGAAATATGGCATTCTACTGTTATCGGTATTTTTGAGTTATTGTTCAGCTGAACATCCCAGGGTTGTTGATGACCATGATTCGGAATTGGTTAAAATCACGGTTGATGTTGAAAAAACGGATACCCTAAGAATGTCAGAGTATTTTTCAAATATCACCTATCATCACCTAAAAACCCCGAATAACGAACCGATTGGCAGAATTTTTAAAATCCTGATTCAGGATAATCATGTGGCATTATATGATCGGTCAAAGAAGAGTGTTTGGATATTCACAAAAAGTGGAGAATACGTAAATGAAGTGAAAATACCCCAGGGCAGAGGAGTCGGAGAGTTGGAAAATATTTCAGATGTATATTTTGACAATGAGAACCGGATTCATGCTTTAGGATCTTTTGAGTTATTGATGCTGGATATGGAGGGTAATTTGATAGAGGAAATTTCATTAGATTTTTTTGGTTACAGGTTTACCTATTATGAGAATACGGGAAATTATTTTGCTTATTCAGGTACATTTAATACAAGAATCCCTGACCAATTTCAGGGATATGACCTGTATAAATTTAATATGAGGGGACAAGTCATAGGCAGTTATATACCCCAGGTTGAAAATAAACTCGGGCTGGATTTTGGTGTGCCAAATAGTTTCCCAGTTTACAGAGGTGTTTATTATTATTTTCAACATTTAAATGATACGGTATACTACATTGGAGAAAATGATCTTAAACCAGCCTATGTATTTGAGTTTGGAGATCAAGCTTTGCCAGAAGAAATTTTTGAAAGAAGGAAAAAATATGGCACAGAATTTTGGCAGTGGTCCGATTTTTGGGAAAATGAAATAGACCCTTATGATTATATTACTCATAAAACAAATTTTGAAGTTACCGATCGATACATACATTCACGACTTGGCTCTGCTGAATCTAATTATATGATATTATACGACCGAGAGAAAAAAACTACCCACATAGGCAAAGATAAGTTTGTAAACGACATTGATTACGGGCCTTCCCCGTACATTTATTTGAGTTCCGATGAGTCCTTGTATTCATACGTTGAAGCAAATGACATGCTGAGACATTTAAATGAGCTTTATAATAATGACCGGGAAAAATATTTCAGCAGAGAGGTGGAACAGTTGAGACGAATAGCAGATTCAATGAGGGAAAATAGTAATCCCATTCTTATGCGCTTAGATTTTAACGAATAAACATATCTTAAGATGAAAATATGGAAAAGTAATTTTTGGATTTTACTTTGTTCTGTACTCGTTCTTTTGAATATATACAGCTTGTATCAAAAAAATGAAATAGCGGAAGGCTTCAATGAGGAATTAAATACTCTTAAAACTGCATATGAATCAAATTTTCAATCATTATTAAACAGAATGAGAATTCAATTTGATAATGAAGGAATTGTTATAGATAAAGAAACAGAGCTGGTACCAGACTATGACGAAGGAAAGAAAATTAAACTCAAGGAATTGGTACAGAATAAATGGATGCTTGTTTTAAACTTCTCTGAGATTACTTGTAAGAGCTGTGTTGAATCAGAAATAGAAAAAATCAAAGAAATTTCTAACGAAATTGGTTCAGAGAATGTATTAATATTGTCAAGTTATGAAAGGAATAGTGATTTATTAATTTTTAAGAGACTAAATAAATTGAATCTTCCAATTTATAATAGAAAAGGCGAAAACTTAGGATTGCAAATAGATTACAGCAATGCAAACGTTTTTCTTCTAAACTCTGCTTCATATAAAACTGAATTATTCTTTATTGCTGATAAAGAGGCTCCAAAACTATCTGAAAAGTACTATTCTACAGTCAAAAGGTATTTTGAATAAAATAAAAATTTTAAGTTTATCTGAGTGAAAGTAAAAAATCAAGAATCAGGTACGTACAGATTGTTTGAGGTATTCTCAAGTTAAATCTTTAATCAATAGAAACTCGTTCCCAACCCCGGTTGGTACGCCTGCTTGAACCTCTGGTTCGAATGAGTTCTTACGCCCCAACCAGCTTCAACCCAATACGACCTCGTTCGAGATCCAGGGTAATGATTTCGAGGCTTATAATATCTCCTACACTCACCACGTCATGAGGGTCTTCGATTTTTCGGTTCCCCGCCATGTTGGAGATGTGAAGCAGTCCGTCTTGTTTAACCCCGATGTCTACAAAGGCCCCAAAGTCCACCACATTTCTAACCGTACCTTCCAGCTTCTGTCCCGTTTTAAGGTCTTCCATCTTCATTACATCCGTACGAAGCAGGGGCTTTTGCAGGGATTCCCTGGGATCTCGGCCGGGTTTTTGCAGATTTTCTATTATGAGTTCGAAAGTGGGGACTCCTACACCGACCTGCCCGGCCGTCTGCTGAAGATCCATATTGCTAAATTTGGAAGCTATTTTCTTCTTTTCATTAGACAGATTATCGAGGTCGATACCAAAGAGGTTGCACAATTTTTCGGCCGCTTGATAACTCTCGGGGTGAATGGCCGTGTTATCAAGTGGGTTTTTTGACTCAGGGATACGCATGAATCCTGCGGCTTGCTGAAAGCGGAATGCCCCCACACCCTCAATGTCTTTGATTTGCTCTCGGTCGATGAAAATCCCTTTATCTTCCCGGCGTTTTACGATGTTTTTGGCTACTTTTCGCCCCAAGCCTGAGATATGAGAGAGGAGGGGAGCGCTTGCGGTATTTAAATTCACCCCAACTTCATTCACACAACTTTCTACTACATCATCCAGCTTCCCGGATAGTTGGTTTTGATTTACATCATGCTGGTATAAACCAACCCCAATCGATTTTGGATCTATTTTAACCAGTTCTGCAAGAGGATCCTGCACCCGCCGGGCGATAGAGATATTTCCACGTTGTGCGGCATCCAGCTTCGGGAATTCATCGCGGGCTACTTTAGATGCAGAGTACACTGAAGCCCCAGCTTCATTCACAATCAGGTAGTGTAATTCTTCCTTCGGTTTTTTCTCTTTTCTTTTTTGAAGAAAGGCTGCAACAATTTGTTCGGTTTCACGACTGGCAGTGCCATTCCCTATGGCAATTAAGGTGACACCATATTTATCAATGAGTTTTTCAAAAACGGCTTCTGCCTCAGCAACCTGTTTGCGTGGAGGGGTAGGGTACACGGTGGTACCTTCAAGGTACTTCCCGGTTTCATCCACTACAGCCACTTTACAGCCGGAGCGGAAAGCCGGGTCAATACCCATGACAATCTTTTTGTCGAGGGGTGGTTGCATGAGCAAATTACTCAGGTTGGTCGCAAAGGTTTCTATGGCGTGGGCATCAGCTCTGTCGGTGAGCTCGTTTCTCAATTCCCGTTCAAGCGAGGGGAAGAGAAGACGTTTGTACGCATCTTCAACGGCATCCTGCAGGTACTCGGTAAAAATACTCCGGTCATTTTTAATGACTACATCATCGATATTTTCGAGCGTACGTTCTTCCCACAATTCTGCATTAACAAAGAGGATGTTTTCTCTTTCACCGCGGTTTATGGCCAAAATCTGATATGGTTTTAACCGGTTTACCTTGGCTGAAAAATCATAATAGTCTTCAAAATTAGTACGGTTTTTAACAGTTGGGTTCTTTTTGGTTGAAATAGTGGCGTGGTTGGCAAAGACTTTACGGAGCATATTCCGGACTTCCAGGCTTTCATTAATCCATTCGGCCACAATATCATTGGCACCTGCAAAAGCATCTTCAACAGATTCTACATCCTTTTCGGCATCAATGTATTCCCGTGCATATTCCGACGGATCACCTTTTTCAATTTCCTGGTCCCATATCAGTTGAGCAAGAGGTTCCAGCCCTTTTTCTTTGGCTTTGTCGCCCCGTGTTTTGCGTTTTCTTTTATAGGGGAGATAGATGTCTTCCAGTGTATTGAGGTCGGTGCAGGTTTTTATCTGTTCTTCAAGCTCAGGGGTTAGTTTTTCCTGTTCCTTAATGCTCTTTAAGATGGTTTCCTTCCTTTTTTCCAGTGTACGCTGGGTATCAAGGGCATCCCGGATGGCACGTATTTGTTCTTCGTCCAGGCCTCCGGTTGCTTCCTGCCGGTACCTTGCCAGGAAAGGGACGGTAGCGCCATCGTCCAGGAAATCGGCAACAGCTTTTACTTGTTTGGGTGAAAAGGCTAATGCCTTTGCAATATGGTTAAAAATCTTTGTGTCGCTCATTGATGAAGTTCATTTCAAAATTGGATGTTGAAAATAAGCACTCAGCAGAAAGGATCACAGATTTTATTGGGATTTAGTAACGAAGAGAAAGATAAGACAGAAAAGATTTTAGATGGTAATACAAAGGGGGGTAGGGTCACAGATGTGACACTGGAGAAGAAATAAAAAAACGGCTCTTCATTTTTTCTTCATTTAGGATGGGTTTCTTGGAAGTGAATCAAGTGAATATCACTTGTGATTAACCTTTATCAACCAAGAGGTCGTTATTAAGAAAGTAGCTTTCTTAATTATATTGACACTTAGTTTTACTCATGTAATAGCACAGAATTTTAACGCAGACCCAGCCAATAGTGAAGTTACTATAACGGGTACTTCAACCATTCATGACTGGGAATCTACAGCTGAGGAGTTTAGTGGAACTGCTTCTCTTACTATAGTAGATGGACAACTGATCTCTATAGAGAATCTCACTTTTAATGTTCTTGTAGAGGGGATCAAAAGTGGAAAGCGCGGTATGGATAAAAAGACATACGGTGCCCTGGACGAGAAAAAACACCCCAACATTGTCTTTAATCTTACCAAGGTAAATACCATTGAAAACGAAACCATTTCTGCTGCCGGGGATCTTACCATAGCCGGTGTAACCAAATCTATAGAAATGAAAGTGGCTTATGCCATAGGGGAAGAGGGCACCATCACTTTTACCGGAGAGCAACCCATTACTATGACCGACTATAAGATTAAGCCTCCAAAAGCTGTATTCGGCACCATTAAGTGTGGAGATGATGTAGTAGTTCACTTTGATACAAATTTTACCGACAGCACAAATCTTTAAATAATTACTCTAAATAACCACTAATCACAAGGCCATGAAATCACTAACCAGACATATCACTACTTTATTGATCATGCTTATTGCGGGAGCCTTTATGACTTCGGCACAAGCCCAGGATCGCAACGATATTCAGTACTTCACTCCTCCAACAAAAGCAGGACTGAATGTGTTTGAAGCACCATTTACTACAGACAAGACTTTTGACGGTATTCTTGTTCGTGTAGGTGGGTCCAATGCACTGCAATTCCAAGGGTTAAGGCAAGAAAATGATGCGGATAACCTTACCGAGTTACAGTCAAACTTTAATCTGGCTACTTCTAATCTGGATCTTGATGTAGCTCTTGCTCCAGGTATGAGAATGCACTTACGCACTTATCTTTCATCCCAGCATCATACAGAAACATATGTTAAAGGCGGGTACCTGCAAATCGACAGCTTTGACTTTATAGAAGAAGGGTTTCTTTCTGAACTAAGTGATCACATTCGAATTAAGGTAGGCCACATGGAAAATAACTATGGCGATAACCATTTCCGGCGCAGTGATAACGGATCAGCCATACTGAACCCATTTGTAGGTAACTATATTATGGATTCATTTACTACAGAGGTAGGCGGTGAGGTTTATGTTTACTCTGGTGATATCTTTGGGATGATTGGGCTCACAAATGGTCATTTGAATCAAAGTACTGAGAAGGAAGAAATAAAAACAAAACCAAGCTTATTAGCCAAAATTGGGTACGACAGCCAGGTTAATGAAGACCTTAGAGTACGTTTAACAGGCTCTGTATTCAATGTGTCTCAATCAAGCAGTATATATCTTTACTCAGGTGACCGTGCCGGTGCCCGTTATTATAACGTGGCAAATAACGGTTTCCGTGGCGGACGCTTTGCTCCTTCTTTTACTCCTGGGCGCGGTGCTCCGGCTGCTGCAGGTGAAATAACATCTATTATGGTAAACCCATTTGTCAAGTATCAAGGGTTTGAATTTTATGGAGTGTTAGAAAGTGTATCTGGCCAGATTGAAACTGAGTCCGATTCCAGATCTTATACCCAAATTGGTGCCGAGGTTCTCTATCGATTTGGACTGAATGAAGATTTCTACTTAGGCGGACGTTACAACACCGTTTCCGGTGACCATATTTCTGATGGCGATGTTGATATTTCCAGAATTAATATTGGCGGTGGCTGGTTCATGACCGACAACGTGATGACCAAACTGGAATATGTTAATCAAACTTATGACGGTTTTACCGGTGATCTTGCCGGTGCAGAATTTAGCGGAATCATGCTGGAAGCTATAGTAAGCTTCTGACATACCGACCTCATAGGAAAAGGGCGGGTGGTGACACATCCGCCTTTTTTTATGTCTGTAATTTTTTACTGGTGAGAATGAATGTGGAGCATGTGGTGAAGTGAGCGGTGGTTAGGTTTCGGTAAAAGCCTGCATCAACGTACATTCCCAGTATCAGGGAGATCGCGGGTCTGGGCCCGCGATGACAAAATTTTAACTACAAAAAGCCCGTCATCCCGGTCAAGCCGTAGCGGAGCGGAGGTGCCGAACCGGGATCTCCCTGAAGAGGTTTGGGATGTTGAACAACGGGGTGTTGAGAGTACATTCTTTGTAGCAAGGAGATCGCGTATTTCCGCATTCGCTACATACGCGATGACAGCCTTTTGTGAGTGCGTTGCTATTTAGGAAATTCCGCATCTTCGCATTTGCTTCGCCGGCGATGACTCGTCTTTGTTCAACTCCGGTTGGCCAAGGGTTGAAACCTCATCCCATTGATCAACCATCTTGGGATTAATACTTTTGATAAGCTCGATCTTCCAGGTTCGTTTCCATTTTTTCACTCTTTTTTCAGCCTGGATGGCTTCGTACATGACAGGAAATTCTTCATAGTACATCAGCTCCCGGATATTATATTTTCTAGTGAATTTACAACCTTTACCTTTTCTATGGTCATCAACCCTTTTGAGGAGTTGTGAAGTAACCCCGGTATAATAAACCGTACGATGCTTGTTTGATAATATGTATAGATAACCTTTTTTGTTCATTTGCTAAGTAAGAGCGATGAGGATGGAATCCCTTACGGAATTTTTTTCTTGATAATCCACGGTGCTGTATCAGGGAGATCACGGGTCTGGGCCCGCGATGACTAAGCTTTAACTACAAAAAGCCCGTCATCCCGGTCAAGCCGTAGCGGAGCGGAGGTGCCGAACCGGGATCTCCCTGAAGAGGTTTGGGATGTTGAACAACGGGGTGTTGGAGAGTACATTCTTTGTAGCAAGGAGATCGCGTATTTCCGCATTCGCTACATACGCGATGACAGCCTTTTGTGAGTGCGTTGCTATTTAGGAGATCCCGCATCTCCGTATTCACTCCGTGCGGGATGACGGTCGTTGGAGAGTTTGTTTTAAACCACATCCCAAACCCATAAATCTCCCGCGATGACTAAATTTTAACTACAAAAAGGCTGGATATAAACGGTCAAAAAAGGTGGATGATTAAGTTGAAATCAATAACCAATTTCTTTTTTACTTTGATTAATCCGAATAAGGGAGAAGGGGGATCCAGCTTAAAATCTTCCATGCTCAATTTCTTCTTACCCTTAGCCAGTATTTTATTTTTTTCCTGAGATACCGACTGAAGTTCAACAGAATAGTGGTTTTTGATACCGGCGATGGTAATTACAACTTTCGCGGTAAGAGAATCAAGCTGATCAGAGGATATGAGTTCGCTGAGGGTTATTTCGATATTGGGATACTCACTATGTTTTAGAGTATTTCTGAAGTCTCTGTTAATACCTCTTTTCCCACAATCAAACAGATCTGTTTCCAATGTTAAAGTAAGCCCTTCAAGAGATATTGATTCTCCGGTATACAGATAGTTAAATTTGAGGGAGTCTTCCTGGAGGTTATGCTGAGAAACACAGGAAAAATCATTCACATTTGATTTACCATTAATGATTAACTTACTCTCGTTTGACAATAGAGCCTGTTGGGTGGCTGGTTTTTGTGCGCTAACACCAAAAGGCAGAAAAACAATTGCCGGAAGTATAAAATTAAAGAATGATGATACTCTCATTGTTTTTAGCAAAAAATACTCTTCTTTTTTGAACAATAGATGAATTTAATATACGGAATGAAGCAGGAATTACTAGAGGCAGCTATTCAGATTGCCGAAATGGGCGGGCAGCATACCCTGAAATATTTTAAAAAAGACATTGAGATTATTAACAAGGCAGATGATTCTCCGGTTACGGTAGCAGACCGGGAGACCGAACAAATTCTCAGAAATGAAATATCAAAGCGATATCCGGATCACGGCATTCTTGGAGAAGAGTTTGGCCAAACCAACGAAGGTAGTTCCATACAATGGGTGTTGGATCCTATAGACGGCACCAAGTCGTTTATACATGGCGTTCCGTTTTATACAACATTGATTGGGATTTTGGTTGACAATACCCCCATTGTGGGTATTATTTATGCTCCCGCGCTGGATGAGCTTTGTGCAGCCGCTATCGGTATGGGAGCAACTCTGAATGGAGAACCCTGTTTTGTTCGGAATACAGAACATCTCAAAGATGCAACCTTGTTGGCTACAGAAATCTATCGTTTTGAAGATGAAGTCCGGCAAGAGGCCTTCGAAGCATTACTGGATAAAACTAAGATACACCGTACCTGGGGAGATGCCTATGGACATATGATGGTTGCTACAGGCCGGGCCGATGTAATGTATGATCCTATTCTGAATATATGGGATGCTGCAGCTTTGCTGCCGGTCGTTCAGGAAGCGGGAGGAATTTTTTGTGATGAGAAAGGAAAAGAAACTATTCATACCGGGAACGGTATTTCAACAAACAAGGCATTATTTCCTGCTATTAAAAACATTTTTAAAAACACATGATCACTAAATTGAAACAAAGCGTATTAGCACTGTCGGTATTTCTGATTGCGGTATTAAATGTGAACCAGTTAGCGGCCCAGGATCAGCTCAGGAAGGGATGGGAGTATCAACAATACCCAGACCTGGAGTACACGCTGAATCATCTTGATTTAAATTTAAAGGTGAACACAACTCAAAAAGTAATTGAGGGGGTAGGCGTTTATAACATCACTTCCCGGCGATCGGAGCTTGCGCACCTGCTTTTGAATACAGCTGATCTTTCGATTGAACGAATTGTACATGGGGAAGCTGATTTAGAGTACATGGTATCGGGAGATTCGCTGCTTATTTCGCTGTCTGATACCCTGGGCCTCAATGAATCAATGGAATTTCAGCTCAGCTGGAAAAGCAGTTCTTATTATGGCATACACCAGGGATTACTGGGAACTACATGGACATCTTTGAATCCCAAAGCATTGCATCACTGGATGCCTGTCTTAGATCACCCCCGAAATGTGGCTGCCATAGATGCTCATATTACAATTCCAGCCAATATGGAAGCGGTCTTTAATGGTGTGCGTAAGGAAGACGAAATTGTATCGGCTGATGAAAAAGAAGTGTATTTCAGTTCCAAAGCACCAATAGCAGTAACGGGGCTCAATCTGGCCGTTGGACGGTTTGTGAAAGAAGAGGCTATATCGGGAATCAAAAAAGTAACTCTGTATACTCCTAAAAATTTACTTCTGGATGAAGTAAGATCAGGTTTGTTGTCGATAGCAGTTAATGAACTCAAAAATACTGAAAACAAGATTTCGTTTGAATATCCATATGAAGCCCTCAACATTGTGATACTCCCGGATCATTATTGGCAGGAAAAACAGGCTGGGGCCGGAATCATTTACCTGTACCAAAACCTGGGTTCACTTTCCGTTCAGTTGAGAAGAGGGATTGCAGCGCAATGGTTTGGGAATTATCATCGGTACCCTCACGTTAACGATGAGCTTATCCGAAGTGAGTTTTTAAAAACATCTTTGATGAGAGAGTCTGACACAAATAAATTAAAAAATGAAGACTCGCTGTATTCTGTTGCTGCATGGAATAGATGGCAGGATAGTTATAGTGAGCTGGAGTCTGATTTCCTGATTCAACATATAGAACAATCGCTTTCAAATTTAATTCGGGAGTATAAGGGGAGTGTAAATTGGGAAGATTACGCCTCCTACTGGTACGAAGGCACAGGGGCTTATTTGGGGGAACTCCCCCATGTCTCTCCTGTTGATGAGGAAGAAGTATCAATGAAGGATGCTGGCATTACCTATCGTCTGGATGTTGAATATGATGACATAAATTCTGAACTGCAGCTGATGTTTAGTTCGGTGGATGGAGGAACAGATAGTCTTTCCGGATTGACGATGAATGTTTACGCTATAGATGACACCAGTAGCACCAAAATTTCATTTACAGGAGAAACTGATACCCTCTCAGTTTCTCTTCCAAATACGGTTGAATATGTAACTTTTGAATCTTCTGAAACCAATATCGATCAGGTAGAGATTGGTCGGCTTCCGGTCTTTTTTCTGTTAAGTCAGTTGAGAAGTAACGATCCCGCCCAAAGAGCAAAAGCAGCTTCTCTCTTAAGCTATCACACTGAGAACCCGGATTTACAGCTGGCTTTGAGGGATGTAATGAAGGGGGAAGATCATCCGGAGGTGTTGGCTGCCATGTATAATACCTTGTCTGCTATTACAGAAGGAGCCACTGGAACTGAGCAAACCTATTTAGATGCTCTGCGCTCAGATTCTGAGGAAATACGCCTGTCTGCCATTAGGTCGCTGGCTAATTTTGAAGGTAATGAAATGGTACAATCCACTATTCGGTCATTACTTCTGAGAGCTGAGACAGACACGGTGTTTAATACTGCTTTGAGAACCTATCAGCAAATTTCAGGGAATCAGGAAATCATGCAGCTGGCAGACCGTTTGCAGCAAAGTGAGGCTTCATCCCTAAGAGCCCTGAAGGTATTGGGAAGCACTATGGAGGCTGACTCAACGGGGAGGGGGTTGGAGGTGGCCGATCGGTTTACAGGAAATACCTACCCATTTCAGATTCGGAGACAAGCCTTTAACTTGCTGTATAGTTATGATGAAGATGATGCATACTGGCAGGCAAAACTTAATTTGTTGATGAGTGATGAAGATCCAAGAATGAGGTATTTGGCGTTGAAAGGATTAGATAAAATCAGCGATGAAGATGCAAAGAATTTACTTTTATCAAGAATAAAAGAAGAATTTGATCCCAGGGTGAAGGGTAAAATGAAGTCGCTTTTAAGCAACAAATAAGCGGAAGTTTATTTCATGAGTGAGGAAAAGGCGAAAGTAGATATTGAAGAGAAAGTTGCCAACCTGCCAACTTCGCCGGGTGTATATATTTACCGCGATTCAAATGAGTCTATACTCTACGTTGGGAAAGCTAAAAAACTAAGAAACAGAGTTCGTTCTTATTTTCAGTCGTCCCGAAAACAGGATGGGAGGATTAAGACAATGACTTCCAAGATTGATGATCTTGAAGTGATTGTAACTGACTCTGAAGCAGAAGCTCTTATTCTCGAGAATAACCTGATTAAGCAATACCAACCCCGGTATAACATCATGTACCGGGATGATAAGTCCTATCCCTACATCTGCATCACACCTGGTGATAAACCGCGTGTTTTTCCTACGCGCACAGTTTTGAAAGACGGCAGCAAGTACTTTGGCCCATACGACAGTGTGGTAACGATGAAGCGTTTATTGGAAACCATCAGGAAAACATTCGGCTTGTGTACGTGTGCAGTATCTCAAAAAGTAATTGATAAAACACGGGGAGTGCCCAGATGGCATTCCTGTTTTGACGACTACCTGGAAAACTGCTCTGGCGATTGGGATAGTGATGTGTATAATGACATTATTGATAAAGTAGAACGACTGTTAAATGGTAAAACAGATGTTCTGATTCGGGAATTAAAAGAAGAGATGGAAATTGCTTCTGATGCTCTTGCCTTTGAAGAAGCTGCCCAACTGCGGGATAGTGTAAAAGCAGTTAAGCGCTACAGTAAGAAAATGAAAATTGTAGCTTCCAAGAAAGTAGACCGGGATGTATTTGCTGTAGGCAGAAATGAAGAAATCAATGAAGCTTGTGGAGTATTATTTAAAATCAGGGAAGGAAAACTGATTGGTAAATTCCACCGGTTCCTTAAGAATATTGACGAACTGGAAATGAGCGAAATGATACAGTCTTTTGTGGAAGATTATTACACAGGTCAGTATAAAGCAGCAATACCGGATGAAGTTTACCTGAGCCACGACATGGTAGATGCAGAACCCCTGGAAGAATATCTTCGGCAAGAGAGAGGAAAAATAGTTCCGGTACATGTACCGCAGATTGGCGAGAAGAAACAACTTATCAAGATGGCTCAAGCCAATGTAAAGTTATATCTGAACGAACGAGCATTGGAAAAAGAAAAAGCAGAGCGTAGCCGCATTCCACATGCTATAAAAGAATTAAAGCAACATCTGCATTTATCACGGTTACCACGAAGAATTGAATGCTTTGATAATTCCAATTTACAGGGAACAGACCCGGTGGCCTCTTTGGTATGTTTTGTAGATGGAAGAAGCCGTAAAAGTGAATACAAGAGATTTCATATTAAAACTGTGGAAGGACCGGATGATTTTGCATCTATGAAAGAAGTGTTGACCCGCAGATATTCAAGAGTGCAGAAAGAAGGACTTCAAATACCCGACCTGATTGTAGTAGATGGAGGGAAGGGGCAACTTAGTTCTGCTGTAGAAGCACTAAAGGAAATTGGCTTTGAAGGAGAATGTGATATTATTGGGCTGGCCAAAAGACTGGAAGAAGTATTTTTGCCCGGTCGCTCTTCATCTATTATGATTCCCAAAAAATCGAGTGCGCTTAAATTATTGCAGCGGGTGAGAGATGAAGCACACCGGTTTGCTATTCAGTTTCACCGCAAAACAAGATCAAAACGCACATTGGGAACCGAACTTACCGAAATTGAAGGGGTGGGAAAAAAGACCGCTCAAAAACTATTAAAAGAGTTTGGATCGGTCAGGAAAATAAAGAAAGCGGGCAAAAAAGAGCTTCAGGATTTTATTGGAAACTCAACAGGAGAGAAAATTCACAACTATTTTCGGCAGTAATTCGTCTGTACCTGTGGATAACAGGGGGCTAACATCATCATGTTATATAAATACCTTGGACTGGGTGTTACCATTTACATAAGCCAAATTCAAAAAATTGGACTTTAGGCGAAACGATCTTTGTTATAGGATATGAGGTCTGACTAAATGGAGGCACCTTCAGTTTATATCCACAAAGGCACAACCCCAAATTAAGGGTGACTGATATGAAATTAGTAAAAAGACACGTTGAAAAAGCAAGTTACAAGGATTTGAAGGACAGAGAATTAGTTCGACTATTCCGTAAAAATGGAGACGAATCAGCCTTTAATGAATTATTAAATCGTCACCAGGCTAAGATCTATTCTTATATTTACAGTATGGTGATGAACCCAGAAATTGCCAATGACCTGTTCCAAACTACGTTTACAAAAATCATTACCAAGATGGACGACACCTACAATGAACAGGGAAAATGGATAGCTTGGGTAATGAGGATTGCACATAATGCAACTATTGATTATTTAAGAAAACAAAAAAGATACATCGACGTTAGTGGATGGAGTGACGAGGATTCTTCTACAGATTATTTTGATCGAATGGAAGATGAAAGTGTTGTAGATGCGGATGTTAAACTCGTGGAAGAGGAAGACAAAGCCAGTTTGATGCGACACATTTCCCAATTGCCTAAAGAGCAAAGATCCGTCGTTCTTTTAAGGCATTATTATGAGATGCCATTCAAAGAAATTGCAGAATTAACGGATGTATCCATTAATACAGCCCTTGGGCGTATGAGATACGCACTCATTAATCTTCGAAAATACTTTGAAGAGGAAAGACAACAAGAGCCTACAAAACATGCATACAAACAATGACGATGGTTGTATCAGGTATCTGATGAAGGAAATGGATCCTTCTGAGGAACTTGAATTTGAACAAAAAATGAGGGAGGACGAAAACCTCTTGATCGAGGTTGAAAGCTTAAGAGCGACGTATCGAAAGCTGAATAAACTCCCTCATAAAAACCCTCCTCAACATTTAATTAAAGAAATATCAGATACGGCAAAAGAGATACAATCAAACAGACAAAACAATAAGAAACGATTATTCACCAGATTTGCGGGAATGGCAGCAGCCATTTTCTTAACGGCAACTGTTAGCGGTGGTTTTTACTACCTGAATTCGAACGGTAAGGAGATACCATCAGCATCTTCTACGCAGGGCACAATCAATCCATGGGTAGATAATAACGAAGTAATCAGGTATACCGACCGTTTGGAAACAGCCGGTGCCGAAGAGTTTAATTCTGAGCTAAATAAAAGTCTGGGTAAGCTGAAATTGGTAAACTCTGTAACGGCATCCGGCGGTTCTAATTCGTCAATACTGTTGACAGGTTCACCTAAATAGGGGTCAGGAGCTTTCTTGAAACCCTTTTTATGTGGATAACTTTTGCCCTGAATGTTAATAAGTATTTTTGTATGACAGCATGCCTCGCTTTATATTGAAAATCGTTAAAAAGTAATTTCCACGATAAAGCAGGTTTTTAATGGGAAAAGTTATTTCAATTGCCAATCAGAAAGGTGGAGTGGGTAAAACCACGACGGCAATTAATCTGGCTGCGAGTTTGGCGGCTATCGAACATCCTACGCTGGTCATTGATATTGATCCACAAAGTAATACTACAAGTGGATTAGGGATAGACTCTAAAACCGTATCAAATTCCATATATGAGGTAATGATCGGTAGTACAGATGTTGAAGATACCATCAGACAAACCGAACTCGATTTTTTGGATCTTATTCCTGCTCATATCAATCTTGTTGGTGCTGAGATCGAAATGATTGATCGGGATGAACGGGAACGTATTTTATTTAAGGTACTAACCGAGCTGCGTGAGAAGTATGATTTTATAGTTATAGATTGCCCGCCTTCTCTTGGATTACTCACAATAAATGCTCTAACTGCATCAAACTCTATAGTAATACCTGTACAATGCGAGTACTTTGCATTAGAAGGACTGGGGCAGTTATTAAACACCATTAAAATTGTACGTCAGCACCTAAACCCCAATCTTGACATTGAAGGGGTATTATTAACGATGTATGATACCAGGACAAGGCTTTCGAACCAGGTGGCGGATGAGGTAAAGAGATATTTTGATGACCGGGTATTTAAATCAGTTATTGCTCGAAATGTACGATTAGCTGAGGCTCCAAGTTTTGGTAAACCTGCTTTACTTTACGATTCAACAAGTGTTGGAGCTAAAAATTACCTGGCTTTGGCACGGGAAATTATCAAGAGAAATAAGAAGCTATTTAAGGATAGTCCTGTTTTAACGGATTAAGAGGAGTTTAATATGGCTACAAAGAAAGTGCTGGGAAGAGGATTAGGAGCTTTTTTCCCGGAATATAAGGAAGATGACAAAGCAGCGGATGCATCCGATAGCTCCCAAAAGGAAGCCAAAGAGGGGGTTGAAAAGAATTTTTCGAATACGACGGTAAAACCGGAAGAGCGGGTAAATATAGTATTATTTGTACCGGTTGATCATATCAGGGCAAATCCTAATCAGCCCAGAAGAGAATTTGACGAAGAACGTCTCGAGCAATTGGCATCCTCCATCGAAAAGCATGGCCTCATTCAGCCCATAACCGTTCGCTATATTGGGGAAAAAAGGTTTGAACTGATAAGTGGGGAGCGCCGGCTCAGAGCTGCTATAATGAGTGGGTTAAAGGAAATACCTGCCTATATACGAGAAGCCGATGATGAACAAAGTATGGCCTTTGCGTTAATAGAGAATATACAGCGAGAAGAATTGAATCCCCTGGAAGTTGCCATGGGATATAAACGGCTGTTAAAAGAATTTGATTATACGCAGGGAGAGGTAGCTGAAAGAGTAGGCAAAAACCGATCTACTGTAACTAATATGTTGCGATTATTGACATTACCTGATTTTATACAGTCTGCGGTTAAATCTAATCAGATATCGATGGGGCATGCACGGGCGCTTATTTCGATTGACGATGAAGAAATTCAACAAAAAATACTGGACAAAACCATTGAGGATGGATGGTCGGTTCGAAAAATAGAAAAAGAAGTCCGTTCACTATCAAAGGCAAAAAAAAGTTCAGAGAAAAAATCTTCCAAGAAAAAAGATACTTCCAATGATCCTTTTTATGAGGAAATTTCTGCGAGACTCAGACGTACTTTTAGTACCAAGGTAAATGTACAGCCCAAAAAGAAAGGGGGCGAAATTAAGATTGAGTATTACTCCGATGATGATCTCGAACGATTACTTTCCATCTTTGACACGATCGATTAGCATTTTATTTTTTATTTGTTGCCTGATGAGCTCTTTAGTTCAGGCACAAAATACAGTCTCTCACCTAAAGTTTGTGCCTGACCACACGTATTTTTCTCAGGATTCCGCCAACCCAACAGCCGAAGTTTTCCCCAATCCTAAAAAAGTAATGTACAGATCATTGATGGTACCGGGTTGGGGGCAGGTTACAAATAAACAAGCCTGGAAGGTACCGTTGGTATATGGATTGTTAGGAGGGCTTACCTACTACAGTGTTTATCTGCATAAGAAATATCATGATTACCGTGCCGCTTATTATAATTCAGTAGAGGGGGTAGACAGCGATTTTCGGTTTGGCCCTACGCCTTCGTATATCCCGGAAAATGCGAGCAGTGAGGCGTTGAGAAGTAACCGGAATTTCTTTAGGAACCGAAGAGATTTTGTGTACATCTCGATTGGGCTTGCATATGGGCTTAATGTAATAGATGCTTATGTGTTTGCTCACCTCAGAAGTTTTGATGTATCAGATGATCTTTCTATGAATGCAACCATCAAACCTTCAGTTATTAATACATCGTTGCAAGGTGTTGCCCCTTCAGTTTCGATTTCAATCCAATTAATTAATAAATGAAAAGCATGGATAGTAGTAAAAAAATGAAGTCCTTTCCTGAGGAAGAGAAGAAAGGATACGACAGGGATATTTGGAGTATTTTTAAAATAATGGGAGAATTTGTTGAGGGATATGACAAGTTATTTCAGATTGGCCCATGTGTTTCCGTTTTTGGATCTGCCAGAAGTAAACCAGAGGATAAATATTATAAATTAGCTTCTAAAGTTGCGGACAAAATTACCGATAAAGGATTTGGAGTGATTACCGGAGGAGGCCCCGGAATTATGGAGGCTGGTAATAGTGGAGCATCAAAAAGTGGTGGTAAATCCGTAGGATTGGGAATAGACCTTCCTTTCGAACAAGGAACTAATCAATTTGTTGACCCTGATTATACCATCAATTTCAATTACTTTTTTGTTCGCAAAGTCATGTTCGTTAAATATGCACAGGGCTTTGTCGTTTTCCCGGGAGGCTTTGGTACACTCGATGAACTTTTCGAAAGCCTTACACTCATTCAAACCAGGAAAATATCCCAGATCCCAATCATATTGTTTGGTTCAGAATATTGGGGGGGATTGGTAGATTGGATGAACAATACCATGAAAGAATGGGGGACCATATCAGAAAATGATACGGATCTTTTTAAGGTGACTGACTCTACGGATGAAGCGGTAAAAATCATTTGTGATTTTTATCAGCGAGAGGTGCCTATGCCCAATTTTCATTTTTGATAAGTGGAACAAGTTGGCACATAATTCAGTTTAAGAATAATAAAATGAAGTAAAAATCAGTTTAAACTTTAGAAAAAGTGTCAAAATTTATTAAATTCGGCGCTGTTAGTAATCAATTTTATAAACAATAGATATATGAAGTTATTAAAATATATACTCCCTGTCTTCGCTTTTACATTAGTAGCAACTGTTGCGTTGGCTCAAGAGAAGGCAGATGCTATTAAATCTTATAATGCAGGTTTGGAGTCTGCAAAGCAAGAAAACTATGAAGATGCCATTTCTCATTTTACCCAGGCATACACCATAGCTAATCAAATCGGTGCTGATGGGACTGACATTAAGAACCGAACTTCCCGCCAGATTCCACGAATGCACCAGAAGGTTGCTGCTATTAAGTTAAATACATTCAAAAAAACGAAATCTGTTGAGGATCTGGATATTGCTAAAGATGCTCTGATTAAAACAATCCAGGTAGCTGAACAATATGGGCAGCAGGAAATTAAACGAAAACTGCAAGCTGCAGTTACCCAGCTTTACTATCAAAAGTCATTGCTCCTTTATGCCAAAGGTGATATGGAAGGTGCCGATGAAGCTATTGATAAAGCCATCATTGCAAATGCCAATTATGCGGTCGCTTACTATCATAAAGCAAAGATTCATAAAAAGAAAAATGATACTAATGGTGACGGAATTATAGATAAGGACATCAATGTACTGTTGAGATGGTATGATCAAGCTATTAGTGTTGGTGAGAAAACAAACAACAATCGTTTAGTTAGAAAAACCAGTGAAGCCGCTCATTCTGAATTACTTGCTGTAGGCGTTAAAGCTTTTCAGGCGGGGAATAATGATCTTGCTGTTCAAATGTATACATCAGCATTGAATTACAACGGTGAATCCTCTGACCTGCATTTTCGGTTAGCTGAAGTTTATAACAAGCTAAGAAAATCAAATAAAGCAATTGAGCATGCTCAAAAAGCTCTTGACATTGAAAATGGTGGGAAAACGGATAAGGCAAAAATCTACTTTGAATTAGGCATGGCTCAGCAGTCTCTTAACAATAAATTTGCTGCATGTGAAGCACTTTCAAAAGCTGTTTATGGTAACTTTAAGTCCTTATCCGAGCATAAGATGAAGCATGAACTAAAGTGTGATACAGCTTCTTCGAAACGATAAAATTGATTATTTTTATTTTCTAAGCCCCTCTGGTCAGAGGGGCTTTTTTATTGGGGGGTGATTTTTCGATATTTTGTTTTTTATAGAAATTCCCCTTTTCCTATCTTCTGTCCCTCATTGAACTCCTAATATTTTAATATCTAAGGCCTGATTAATGCCAGCATCCTCACTTGATCAACTTTGTGTAAACACGATTAGAACCTTATCCATTGATGCAGTACAAAAAGCAAACTCAGGCCATCCCGGTATGCCGATGGGAATGGCTGATGTAGCGTATGTTTTATGGACTAAATTTTTAAAGCATAATCCCCAAAATCCTGATTGGTTCAACAGAGACCGATTTATTCTTTCTGCAGGTCACGGATCCATGCTGATATACAGTTTGTTACACTTAACAGGTTATGATTTAAGTCTCGATGATATTAAGAATTTCCGGCAGATGGGGAGCAAAACTCCCGGACACCCCGAATATGGAATGACACCAGGGGTGGAAACAACAACCGGTCCGCTGGGGCAGGGCTTTGGTACCGGTATCGGAATGGCCATGGCCGAGCATTTTCTGTCTCATAAGTTTAATACCGACAACCATCATTTAGTTGACCATTACACATATGCAATTGTAAGTGACGGTGACCTGATGGAAGGAATATCCCACGAATCAGCTTCGATGGCTGGAAGAATGGGATTGGGTAAACTTATTTATCTGTACGATTCGAACAGAATTTCAATTGAAGGGTCAACAGATCTCACTTTTACAGAGGATGTAGCCAAGAGGTTTGAAGCTTATGAGTGGCATGTAGTTGAAATTGACGGACACGATCATGATCAGATTTCAGCAGCAATAAAAGAATCTCAATCAGTAACTCATAAACCGTCGTTGATTGTTTGTAAGACTCATATTGGCTATGGAAGTCCCAATAAACAGGACAGTGAGTCTTCACACGGATCGCCTTTGGGTGAAGAAGAAATCAAGCTCACCAAAGAAGCCTATAATTGGGAAAGCGAAAACAGTTTTCATGTCCCCCAGGAAGCGCTCTCAGTTTTTAGAAAGGAAGTTGAGAAAGGTGAAAAAGCCGAGCGTGAGTGGAACCAGCAGGTAACAGGCTATACAGAAGCACAACCTGCAAAAGGGCAGCAGTTCCAAAACTGGATCAACAGAGACTTATCTGATGAACTCGAGGCATCACTTCCGGTATTTGAAGCAGATGAGAAGGGGATGGCGAGCCGGGCGGCTTCCGGGAAGACTATAAATGCTATTAAGGACACGGTTCCTAACTTGTTTGGAGGATCTGCCGACCTTGGAGGAAGTACCAAAACGGACATTAATGGGCATGGATCCTACATTGTAGACAAACCCACCGGGCGTACCGTACACTTTGGTGTACGGGAACATGGAATGGCCGCGGCTGTAAATGGAATGGCTCTGCACGGAGGTATGATTCCTTTTGGGGCTACATTTTTTGTATTCACAGACTATATGCGTCCGTCTATTCGACTTGCAGGGTTAATGAAAACTCCGTCAATATTTGTATTAACACACGACAGTATAGGATTGGGAGAGGACGGGCCAACTCATCAACCGATTGAACACCTGGCAAGTTTAAGGGCAATGCCCAATACCACAGTAATACGTCCGGGAGATGCCAATGAGGTATCTTATGCGTGGAAAGCTGCTTTGGATAATACCACCGGGCCTACCCTGTTGGTATTAACCCGACAAAGCATTCCTACTTATGCCCGAACAAATGCTAACCCTGCGTCCTTAGTTCACAAAGGAGCGTATGTATTGGAGGATTCGGATAAGGAAACTCCGGATGCCATATTAATCGGAACGGGTTCTGAACTTCAGTTAGCAGTAGAAGCCAGGGTTCAGCTTAAAGAAAAAGGAATGGATGCCCGTGTAGTTAGTATGCCAAGCTGGGAACTTTTCAATGAACAGTCAGAAGAGTATAAAGCCTCTGTTTTTCCTAAGGAAGTTGTAAACCGTGTTTCTGTTGAAGCCGGAGCAACATTTGGATGGGAGCGCTGGATAGGTGCAGAAGGTACAGCTATTGGGATAGATACATTTGGAGAGTCAGCTCCATTTCAGGATCTCTATACCCACTTTGGAATTACCGTAGAAGCAGTGGTTGAAGCAGCTCTTGAATAATCAATGGGGCTAATTTCCGGGATGGTGCACGCAGGTAAAAGTGATATCATCCCCGGGCGTTGTTGATCCTATAAACGCTTCGAGGGAAGATTGAACCTTGTTGATAATTGTTTTGGAATGGAGGGAACCGTAAATTTCCATCAAAGATTCTATGCGTTCTTCTCCGTATTCCTCACCATGAACGTTTCGAGCTTCATTTAAACCATCGGTGTAGAAAAGAACGGAATCACCAGGCTTAAAATGAAATTTCTTTACTTCCAGATTTTTTTCAAGCAAGGAGGTTGAAGTCATACCCAGGGCAAAACCATTTGACTTGAGCTTGTAGGTCGTATCCTGTTCCCGATTAAAATAAATGGGGATGTTGTGCCCGGCCCGGGTATATTCAAAATAGTCTCCTTCGTCAGGGAAGAAAGCCGCACAACCGGTTACAAAAGTTTTGTCTTTACTGTTGCTTTTGATGTAGTTATTTAACTGAAGAAAAAGTTCTTTGGGAGTAGGCTGGTCCCGTTCGATGATAAGGTTGACAAGAGCCTGCAAACGCACCATATACAAAGCCGCACTTAATCCTTTGCCGGATACATCAGCGATGATTACATACGTTCCTTTTTCTGTTTCAATAACATCCAGGTAGTCACCACCTACCTCTTGAGCAGTATGAGCAAAGGAGTACACTTCCAGGTCTTTTTTGCTGACAGAAGTATCAGGGAGTAAGCTCAACTGTATTTCACGGGCCAGATCAATTTCCTTTTGCACATCAGATTTTTCAAGTAGTTCTACCAGCAGCAAAAAGAACATTGAAATAAAGCCAAAAGGTAAAAGCAGGTTCGAAATAAATACAAACTGAGCTAATCCAAAAAAACTCAATAAATAGTATAGTACAAAGCTGACAGAACCTAAACCAAAGGCCAGGCGGCGGGTGGGGTTCAGGCGTTGGGTAAGGTTAGAAAACAACCGTAAAAACTTTACATGCCCGGGGAGCTGCTGCCCCTGTTTGCGTTCAATGTCTTCAACGGCCTCCTGGTATACTCTTTTAAGGCGTTCTGTATCGGCATTAAGTTCTTTGGAAATGCGTTCCCGGTTCATACCGGATACATACTCTTTATAGAACTTTTTTGTACCGAACCCTGATTGTGCTTCGTTTTTGAGACTCAAAGTAAACTGATCTGATTTAGGTTAGGACTGTGTTCGCAAAACAAACAAAAAAGTTTAGTCTTCTTTTTGGTAAAGGTCAAAATCTTCGAGAAGCTTTTTTCGCAACTTCTTTTTAATAGTATCGGTGGTAAAGGCAGCATCTATAGCATATATATTGCAGCGGAGGAAATGCTCCAAATTCCAATCAAAAAAATGATTAAGCTTTTCATACTCTTCCGTTAAAGATACGTTCGAGATTGTTCTGCCATCTGTGTTTACACTTAATGAATTGCCATTCTCATATATAGTGTTGATATGATGGGTGCGTACAGAGGTATAAATTCCTGTTTGCACATTGCTGGTGGGGCATATCTCCAGGTGAATGTTTTGTTCTTTTAAGTGAGCCATCAGGGTGGGATCTTCAATACTGCGTACACCATGGCCGATTCTCGCCGGATAAAAATTCTGTAATACCTCCTGTACGCTATCAGCTCCACGGGCTTCTCCGGCATGAGCTGTACAGGGGATCCCATGCTTATTGGCATACTCAAAGGCTTTAATATGATTATCAATGGGGAGGGTTTCATCTGCGGCTATATCAAAGCCAACCACATTGGTTCCTTTAAAATGGTCTGCCAGCTTTACGGTTTCCATACTCTGCTCTTCGGAGAAATGGCGAAGTGTGCATAAAATAAGCCCAGCCTCAATGCCGGTGTCTTCTGTGCCCGTTGTAATAGCTTCGTCAACAATAGCGACTACATCTGGCGCAGATAATCCCTTTTCCAAATGCTGGAGGGGAGCAAATCGAATTTCAGCATATAACACATTATCTGCCTTCAGCTGATCAAAGAGATCCAGCGTTACCATCCTGAGCTGATCTTTGGTCTGCATAATAGAGATTGGAGCCTGGGCACAGTGCAGGTATTCATCCAGGCTGGAGCAGTTTTCCGGGGCAATAAACTCTTTTTCATATTCCTGGCGGCTTATCCCGGGCTTTAACTTTTGGACAACATCAAAGCTAAGTGAACAATCCAGGTGAAGGTGCAATTCTATTTTGGGCAAGTTGTCGAAGTTCATATAACAAAAAAGGGAAATTTAGATATTTTCAGAACTCTGAGCGTATTCAATGTTCTGGCGGAATGTCTAATGAATAATAGGGATCAACGCCTCATAGGCATGTTAGCCCTTAATAGTTCTATTCTAAGACTCTCTGATAGTCAACAAATAATGATATAATCATGCTCCAAAGAAAAAGAGATTTTTGAGTATTCAAAACAGGAAATAAATAATTAAAAGAATTCAGCTTAATTCGGATTATTCACCAAGTCCCAAGTCAAGCGGGGAATATTGCCTCCCGAAAGGATCTCTTCTTTGGGAGAAGTGTCTTCTTATGGTTTGGTTGGGGAGGGGGTATGGGCAGCGCCTGTTAGTGTGCCTTCACAACAAAAATGAGCAGACCATAAGAAGATTCTTCGCTATCACTCTGAATGACCGTCATAGGGGATTTGAGTGTGTATAAAAAAGCGGCTTTGATTAAGGATGTATGTAGCAGAACCAGGCTCAACCCCAAGTCACGCAGAGGATTCCACCGCGTCGGGGAAGCATAAACTCGTACTCCAAATATGGGTAAAGTATTTGTACAACTCGAAAGAAAGAAATAATAACAATATCATAAATTTTATTTTTATATACCTTCGTAAATAATTTGGGTAAGGTAGCTGACAACAGGTTTCTTCAGCACATATTGAGCCTGGTTTACTCACAATGCTCCAATTCATTTTTTAAATCGATTCGTAATTTGAACTAAAAAAAATTAGTTTCCAGTCGAAATTTAGAGTTCTAAAAAAATACATTTCATGTCCAGGAAGCTGCTTTTTTTATTAGATGGTATGGCTTTAGCATACCGCGCCCATTTTGCATTTATTAATAGCCGACTGAAAAACTCGGAAGGTATTCCTACCGGTCCTATTTTAGGCTTTGCCAATACTATCAAAAAAATGATGGACGAGGAAGAACCTACGCATGTTGCTGTTGCCTGGGATACTCATGCTCCTACCTTCAGGCACAAGATGGATGAAGAATACAAAGCCAACCGCCCCCCTCAGCCCGAAGAGCTAACCATAGGTATTCCACTTATTAAAGAAATGATGGACGCCTGGGGCATCACTTGTGTTGAAGAGGATGGCTATGAAGCGGATGATATTATTGGAACCATTGCCAGTAGGGCCAATGCCGATGATGTGGATGTAATGCTGGTTACCCCCGATAAAGATTTTATGCAACTGGTGCATGATCATATCAGAATGATGAAGCCAGATAACAATAATGGTGGATTTAATATTATTGATCGGGAGGGAGTGAGGGATTATTTCGGAGTATATCCCGAAAAAGTGATTGATGTATTGGCTATGATTGGGGATACATCAGATAATATCCCCGGTGTACCCGGAATTGGAAAGAAAGGAGCACCCAAGCTGGTTAAGAAGTATGGCTCGCTGGAAGCGGCTATAGAAGACGCTCCAAACATCAAGGGAAAAAGAGCACGGGAAGGACTTACCAATTATGGAGAGCAGGCTGTTCACGCAAAAAAAATGGTAACCATTAAAACCGATGTGCCGGGAGTTGCAGATTGGGAAGAATTTGAATGGGAGGGTCCTGATAAGAAAAAACTGGGGCTGTTTTTCAAGAAGATGGAATTCAGAACGCTTACCAAACACTATTTGGGCGAGCAGGGTCCGGTAGCCAAGAAAGAAGGGGATCAGATTGATTTATTTGGCTCTTTAGAGGAAGAAACACCCAAACAGCAGCTCGATGAGGAGGAAGTAAGCTATGAATTGGTTGATACGATGGATTACCTGGAACAGGTAATTGAAAAATTATCAGATAAACAAGATCTCTGTTTTGATACGGAAACTGACGGCCCGGATCCGGTAAGTGCGGGTTTAGTTGGAATCTCATTTTCGGCGGTCTCAGGTACGGGATATTATATACCGGTGAATGTAGAAGGCGGGCTGAAGGAAGATGAGGTGATAGAAGCCATACGGCCACTGATGGAGAATCCCGACACTACAAAAATAGCCCATAACTATAAGTTTGACTATATGGTGCTGGCAAAATCAGGGTTGGAAATTAAAGGTAAGCCGTTTGATACAATGGTAGCCGCTTATCTGGTGGATGCCAATCAACGCCTAAAGATGGATGAATTGTCTAAAGCATTATTGAATTATGAACCTGTTCCTATCGAGAAGCTTATAGGAAAGGGAAAGGCACAGAAGTCTATGGCAGACTTGAGTCCCGAGGAAGTATATCTGTATGCTTGCGAGGATTCGGATATCACGCTGCGGCTTTATGAGATATTGAATGAGCGGCTGAAAAAAGATGAACTGGAGGAAATAGCGTATACTGTTGATTATCCCCTGATGGAAGTACTTGCTGATATGGAGTACAAAGGAGTGAGGCTGGATACGGACATGCTTTCGGAGTTTTCAGCTGATCTGGAGGAAGATTTAAGGGCTTTAGAGCAAAACATATATGATAAAGCCGGCGAAGAATTCAATATTAATTCTCCACAACAATTGGGAACCATTTTGTTTGAGAAACTGGACCTCCCCTCAGGGAAGAAAACAAAAACCGGGCAATACTCCACAGCTGAGTCGGTATTGACAAAGCTGGCTCCCAAATACGAAATGCCCGAGCTAATTCTGGAATACCGGTCTTTAAAGAAACTTAAGTCTACCTATGTAGATGCTTTGCCGGCCCTAATCAACGAAGAGACCGGGCGTATTCATACAGAATTCAATCAGAGTGTGGCGGCTACGGGGCGGCTGAGTTCCTCCAATCCAAATTTGCAGAACATACCCATCAGAACCAAAAGAGGCCGCGAGATAAGAAAGGCTTTTACGGCTGAGGAAGGATTTAAAATGATGTCGGCTGATTATTCGCAGGTTGAACTTCGTGTAATTGCTCATATCTCAAAAGATGAAGCCATGATGCAGGCCTTTAAGGACGGTGAGGATATTCATTCTCGTACAGCTAAAGAGATTTTTGAGCTGGATTCTTTGGATGAAGTAACCGGAGACCACAGGCGGAAGGCCAAGGAAGTAAACTTCGGAATACCCTATGGAGTGAGTGCTTATGGGCTTGCATCCCGGCTTGGAATCAGCAATACGGAAGGGAAGGAGATGATTGATCAGTACTTCGGGCGTTTCCCGAAAATCCTGGATTACATAAATGATACAAAAGAGTTTGCCCGGGAACATGGCTATGTTAAAACACTTCTTGGCCGCAGGCGCTATATCCCGGACATAAAGTCAGGCAACTGGAACCGCCGGGGGTTTGCCGAACGCACAGCTATCAATATGCCCATACAGGGAACAGCCGCTGATATTATAAAACTGGCTATGATTAATATTCATAACTGGCTGAAAGAAGAGAACAAGAAGAGCCGTATGCTGCTTCAGGTGCATGATGAATTGATCTTCGAAATTCATGAAAGTGAGCTGGATGAAGTACCCGCCAAGTTGAACGAAATGATGGAGCGTGCCTTTGAAATGGATGTTCCTCTCAAAGTAGAATCAGGCATAGGAGAGAACTGGCTGGAAGCGCATTAGCAATTGTTCAATTAAGAATGGTTCAATTATCAATTAAGAATTGCTTTCAGCTCTCTTACACTAATCTTCCATTACCTAAACAATTGACAATTGTTAATTCTTAATTAAACCATTACAAACCATCTTTAATCAGGAGAGTAGTTCGGGAGACTTCCATCGACTGTTGATTCCTTTTTTTGTAAATGATAGTGCCGACAATAGCAGCTATAATGGTGAGTATGCGAAACAGGTTGGCAGCTCCATCGCCAAAAGCATTATCCGAGATAGAAAAGATTGTCCATGACAGGTTCATGAAGAAATGCATCCCAATGGGAACCCATAGGTTAAAATCCCATTCAACATACAGCCAGGCAAAAAAAGCACCTCCAAGAAAAGTTGTTATAAAGACACCGGTCAAAGTTGCAAAGTCATTACTTTGATATAGGTGAAGCGAGGCAAAAATTAAGGCACTGGCAATAAGGGAGGGGATAAAACCAAGACGGGTCTTTCTATACAATAGCCCAAAAAGAAAAGCCCGGTAATATAATTCTTCAAAAAAAGCAGCAAATACATTCCCTCTCCAAAATTCTCCTGTCTCCAGGCTAATATTAAAATCACTGATGATACCATATCCAATAAACATGGGAGAGGTGAACAACAGTGAAAAAAGTAACGCCTTGCCTATGGATCGGTTTAATCCCAATATTTTAAAAGAAGCAAACTTTTCAGTCCAGTAAACAAAGCCCAAAAGGGGAGTGCCTACGGCCATATAAGCAATAAAGAAGCTGACAGGACTTATCCGGAGAAATTCATTTATAAAATGGTATAATTCATTGAACCACAATTTTTTGGAGATATAGAAAAGAGCAAAAAAGAAGAATACCCCAATACTATATTTCAATTCTTTTCTCATACAATGACTAAATGTTAAATCTATTTAGGATTTGGGTTTAGGGTGTTGTTTTTACACTTGCACATTATCCCAATGCTTTTTTCTTAGCTTGAGCTGAATTTATTACCGGAACCACTTCAAACTCCATTAAATCGTTCCATTTATCCATCCATTGGTGAAGTTTTTCTTCTGACTCTGCTTCCATTAGCTGGTAACAGATTTCCATATTCTCATCAATCCAGCTGTTGAGGTAGGTAAGTCCTTCTGGCTGCATACGTCCTTTTTCCTCCAGCCGGCGGTAGATTTCCTGTACTTTACCTGGACGAAAGGTTTCGACAATCATGTAAGTCATAACGTTTCAAATTTAGTATAAATTAGATATCAGTTTGCAGACTATTCTGTCAGATTTGTAGAAACTACAGGCTTAAGATTATTTCCTCAACATTTTACCCGTTTCCAGGTAGTGGTTGATTGCCTGTTCCCACCAATGCATCGACTCTTCAAAAGAATGTTCAAGTTCGTTTTTTATAAAGTGGTTTTGTTCTTCAGTAAGAGCGGTATACTGGTAGCTTATATGTACTTCTGTTTCGTTTTCAGCTACTTTATGGAGGGTGATATTGATACGAACTACATTCTCGCGCGGAGTAACTCTCAGAAATTCTATAAGATATTCTTTGGAATCATGTTGGGTTACATGCCATGTGGTCTCGAACTCTCCGTGATGGGGAGTGGTAAACACACAATCTTGTTCGATAAGGCCAGATTCAGAATGAATCATAGTAAAATCCCAACCATCCAGCCAATCTTTTTCTCTGACCGGACACAAAAGTGGAAATACATCATCCCGACTCCCATAATTAAGTTGAGTGTAGTAACATATCTTTTGTTTTCCCCGAAATTCCATGATGAGCGGTCGCTTTATTTATTGTGTGAGAACCAAGTACATACTATATACTCTTGAGTATAGATAGTTGAAAATATAATAGTTGTTATTCTGCTGCTCTACTATTTTGATTTTTTTACATATTTAGTCAAAATCACAATCTGCTGACCGTTGACTCTTCCCTCTATATGTTCGGCATTGTCATGAACCAAGGAGATACGGCGAACTGCTGTTCCTCGCTTCGCTGTGAAATTTGCTCCTTTTACATTAAGATCTTTTATGAGGACGACGGTGTCCTCATTTTCAAGTTCGGAGCCATTGCTGTCAAGGTGGCGAATCGTTTCTTCTTTCGGTTCTTCTTTTGGTCGGCCTGATTTAGCCCATTCCAGGGTCTCTTCATCTAAATACAGCATATCCAGAAGTTCAAGGGGCCAGCCTTCTCCCCTCAGGCGATCCAGCATTCTCCAAGCCATTACCTGAACTGCAGGAACCTGGCTCCACATACTTTCATTTAAACAACGCCAGTGATTGGGTTCTACCTGTTCCGGATCTTCAATTTGAGTCCGGCATCTATCACAAATCAATATTGAATCTGAGGAAGTCTCTTTTGATTCGGGAGGTACATTATAGATGGCTAAAGGCTCTTCAGAGGTACATAATTCGCATTTGTTATCACTACGGTCACGGAGTTCGTTCTCAATACTCATTAAAAAGGGTTTGTAGATTTTATTAAGACGTTAAAATTAGAGTCTATTACGATACATTCAAAGAGCAAACATTAAAAAAGTGCAGGCGCTACTTTAACCTCATTTCCAACCGGGTAGAAACTAAATCAACACAGTGCTGTTAGTGATATTAAGCAGAGGGTTCGCAGAGCATCAGGAAAAAAAGACAGGTTCCGGCTTACATAAATAAGATGGCACGAAGCTTGCAGAATTGAATTCCTGATGAAACTCAGTATAAAGTTTCTATCTTTGCGGAGATACTGCATTCCCGGGGCAGAGAATCCGGGCGTAACTTTAAGTGGTAGAAACGTATATTACCACGCATTAAAAAAATAAGTAAGGACACTTTTGGATAATTTTTCCCCGAATACAAGTTTTTCAGTTTTTCCTCCCGTTGTTAAAAATCTCCTTATCATTAATGGGCTCATATTTTTTGCAACCGTCAGTATTTTTGCTGGTGGGTTAACCCCGCTTGGAGAAATGGTCTTCCCGTATATGGCATTATTCCCTATAGGCAGTGGCTACTTTTTCCCATGGCAGCTGGTAACATATATGTTTCTGCATGCCAATTTCGGTCATATTATAATGAACCTGTTTGCTCTTTGGATTTTTGGACAGTCCATAGAAAATCTATGGGGATCAAAACGATTTTTCGCTTATTATTTTCTGACAGGCATTGGAGCTGCTCTCATCCATATGTGGATTGGGGGAACCGGAGCCCCTACCATTGGAGCTTCAGGAGCCGTATTCGGTATTCTTTTAGCCTTTGGTATGATGTTTCCTGACAGATATATCATGTTGCTAATACCGCCTATTCCCATTAAGTCAAAATATTTTGTAATGATTTATGGGGCCATTGAGTTAGTAAGTGGTATAGGCAATCCCACAGGTGGAGTAGCTCACTTTGCCCACTTGGGAGGTATAATTGTAGGTTTTATATTGATCAAGGTGTGGGGATTAAAAAAGCCACAGCAATATGCATAGACTATTTTTATAGATATAGCAGGAGAAAATATGAGAGAAAATATGCCATATGATTCATTTGGAAGTGCCATGAAGAGGGGCTTTATACGAATGCCGGTAGCCATTCGCACTATTATCTTAATTAATGCAGTAGTATTTGTACTGCAAACACTCGGCGGGCAAACACTGAATGCATTAGTAGTAGGATATTTGGGTTTTGATCCCACCTTTCCAACGGTCTTATTACAGCCCTGGCGTATGATAACCTATACATTCATTCATGCCGGATTTTTACATTTTCTTTTTAATATGCTCTGGCTCTGGTGGATGGGAAAAGCAGTAGAACAGCATTTGGGGCCCCGTAGTTTTACGGTAATATACTTTGGGGCAGGTATACTTGGTGCTTTATTAGATTCAGTTTTAGCCATGATATTTGGATCTGCCATTGTGATCGGAGCTTCCGGAGCAGTAACGGGTATATTAGTGGCTTTTGGGATGCTATTTCCCCGAGCACCTATTATGCTCTTCCTGTTTCCACCTATTGAGGCACGTTTTTTCGTAGCAGGCTGGATTGTCATTGATATTCTTTTCCTGGGGAGCGGGGATGGGGTAGCTCGACTGGTGCATCTAGGTGGAGCATTAGGAGGCTATCTGTTTATAAAAGCACATCAGAGCGGAAATGATTTGAGCGTGGTAATACGTTATTTTGAATATATGTTTGGAAGGCTTAAACCGCAGAAAAAGCCAAAAAACAAGAATATGAGCATTGTCAGCGATGCGGAAATCATTGAAGAGGTAGATCAAAAAGAACTGGATAAGATTCTCGAAAAAATATCCCAAAAAGGATATGATTCCCTCACCAAAGAAGAAAAGAAAAAATTGTTTGAACTTAGTAAAAAGAATTAGGGCATAATGGCTTCTATTAAGCGAAGAGATACAATTCAGGTAATGGTTGGAGATGTAGCCGTTGGTGGAAAAGCTCCCATTGCAGTACAGTCGATGACCAATACCGACAGTGCAGATATTGAAGAGACAGCAGATCAGATTGAGCATCTGAATCGGGCTGGGTCCGAATTGGTTCGTATCACGGTAAATAATGACGCCGCAGCAAAAGCAGTTCCCCACATCAAAGAGAAATTACTGGGAAGGGGAATAACGGTACCTGTGATCGGTGACTTTCATTACAATGGCCACAAGCTGTTAACCAAATATCCGGAGATGGCCAAGGCTCTGGCCAAGTTTCGCATCAACCCGGGAAATACCGGTACCAAAACAAGAGATGAGAATTTTGCCACCATTGTAGAACAAGCCATCAAATACGATAAACCTGTTCGTATAGGGGTGAACTGGGGATCACTGGACCAGCAACTGCTGGCAGAACGTATGGACGCCAATAATGAACTTCCAACCCCCAAGTCTGCTAAAGAGGTAATGCTCGATACGATGGTTGAAAGTGCTAAGCGTTCGTCCAAACTTGCCGAAGATGTTGGCTTAGCTTCAAACAAAATTATTATCAGCTGCAAAATGTCGGGTGTGCAGGATGTAGTGACGGTATACGAGCGAATTTCAGATGAACTTGATTATCCGCTGCATGTAGGCTTAACAGAAGCAGGTATGGGAATGAAGGGGATGGTAGCCAGTTCCGCCGCTCTTTCAGTGATACTACAGCAGGGGATAGGCGATACCATACGTGTGTCTCTAACACCCCAACCCGGTGCCGACCGTGCCCTGGAAGTCCAGGTAGCTCAGCAAATTCTGCAGTCATTGAAAATAAGGAGCTTTATTCCACAGGTAACGTCATGTCCGGGATGCGGCCGAACCAAGAGTACATACTTCCAGGAGCTTGCCGAAGAAATTCAGGATTATATAGTAGAGTCGATGCCGGTTTGGCGAAAAGCTTATCCCGGAGTAGAAGAGATGGATGTAGCCGTGATGGGGTGTATTGTAAACGGCCCGGGCGAATCCCGAAACGCTAATATTGGTATATCTTTGCCCGGTACTTTTGAGGAGCCTAAAGCACCGGTATATATTGACGGAGAACATTCCAGGACTCTAAGAGGAGACCACATAGGAAAAGAATTCAGAGCTATACTGGACAACTATGTGATGAAAAACTACGGGAATAAGAAAGAGCTTTCCGAGGCAGAACATTAGAAATAATGAAACCCCTTACATGTATTCTCAATATTTGAATGTAACAGAGATTTAATTCTTGTTACATCATCCCTTTTTTGTATATAAAAAAGCAATAGAAGTAAAAGTCATGCCTCCTTTAAGGTATATTTAAACAATTACTTATAATGCTGTTATTCCATCGCCTTCCTCTTATTATTGAATCATCAACTGAAGTTTAATTTAGCATAAATTTTAGTTGAAATATTGTAAGCGCTTACATTACATTTAAGGAGAACTGGAATTCAACCTTATTAACCAGGTTAAGATGAATAGCTGCAAACTTTTTGCTTCTCGTTTATTGCTCCTTGCAGTAACTGCTGGTTTTATAACTGTTTCTTGCACCAAGAAGGAAAAGGTTGATGAGAAGGTGCTGGCCCAGATTAATGATTTAAAGGTTACCGAAGCTCACCTGGAAGCATCTTTTCTGAAGTACTACTACAAGTCGGGGCAATCACTGAAGCCTTCATATTCCACTAAGGCGAACATCCTCGATGCTGAGTTTAATACCTATGTGATGGCCGTATATGCCAGGGATGAAGGACTCCATGAAACCGTTGATGCCCGCCAAATGCAGGAGATGATCCGCCGAAGAGTACTTAATGAGGAATTTATGAACCGGGAAGTGCTGTCTGCAGTGGAAGTGACAGACAATGAAGTCCGAAATATGTTTGTGAAGTTTAATACTGTTTTGAGGGCTTCTCATTTATACGCGCCAGATAAAAAGACAGCGGATGCCTTGTACCAGGAAATTCAGGCGGGCAAAGATTTTGAAGAACTGGCCAAAGAAGTATTCCATAATTCAAAACTGGCTAATAGCGGTGGAGATCTGGGAGAGTTTACCGTAGATGAAATGGATCCGGCTTTTGAGAGAGAAGCATTTAAGCTAAGTATTGGAGAAATATCTAAACCGGTACGGACAGCACAGGGCTACAGTATTATTAAGCTAACCGATCGTTTTACCAAGCCGGTACTTACCGAATATCAGTTTGCCAGAAAGAAAGATCAATTTGCCTATTTCGCAGAGAAACAGAAGAAAGAGATAGCCAAACGGGATCATATGTACGATTTCTTAGCTCAACTGACAATAGATGAAGATATGTTAGAAGAGCTTTGGAAGTCTATCTCATCTAACATTACTTCCTTTGTTTCGGCTGATCCAGAATTTTATCGGAGAAAGAAAACAAGAGAAGTCCTGGCTCAAGCGGAAGGCTTTACCTTAACGCAGGAAGATTTTTTTAAAGAGGCATTTTTAACCCCGGATGCCAACCGGAGTAACATTACAGGGAAAAAAACTCTCGAGAATTTCATAAAGGGAATCGCATATCGCGGGTATTTGTTTGAGCAGGCTTCAAATGCAGGAATTGGACAGGTCAATGATGTACAGGCTTCCATCAAACAAACATATATAGAATTTCTTGCCAGAAAAGCTGAAACCTCATTACAAGAACAGATTTCAATTTCGGATGATGAGATAAGAAGGAAATATGTAACCGATAAAGAGGACTTCATTAAACCCCTGGAGATAAACCTGGCCCGGATTATTGTAGCCGACCAAGAAAAAGCCAAAGCAATTGTAGAAAAGATAGATGCCGGAGCCTCATTCTCAGCTATGGTTGACGAACACACCATCAATAATGAAGAAAGACTGAGAGGGGGAAGACTGGGATTCGACTATATCAACAACTATGGCTTCCTCAGTAAAAAACTTGCAGATTTGCAGCCGGGTGATATCTCAGATCCATTATTCTACCAGTCGGGGGTGTATCATATTTATAAATGTTTGGGGAGAAAAGAAGCGCGCCAGCTTTCTTATACCGAAGCAAAAAAACGGGTGAGACAAAAGATTTTAAATGAAAAGCTGGAAGATCTTCGCGAACAAACCATTGAATCGGTTAAGGCGAAGCATGATGCCATCATGAATATGGAAAGGCTAAAGAAAATTACGATACAAATCTGATAGCGGTTTTATGAACATTAGATACATCATTATATCCATTTTAATAAGCCTGTGTATTCCCTTCTCGGCGTATGCGCAGTCGGGAAAAATCCAGGGGACCGTTGTTGAGGAAGGAAGCGGAGAACCGCTGATTGGAGCAACCATATCAATTCAGGGGACTACCAAAGGGACGGTGACAAATATTGATGGGAAATACCTGATGCTAAATGTAGCTCCGGGCACATACACACTGGAGGCACGATATCTTGGATTTGCAACGGTGGTAGTAGAGGAAGTTATTGTTCGCACCGACCTTACCACCATCCAGGATTTTGAGATGGCCATGGAATCGTTCGAAGGTGAAGAGATTACGGTAACTGCAGAGAGAAAAGCAGTGCTGAAAGATGTAACAAGTTCAGAATCAAGAGTATCCAGTACTGAAATCAAAAAACTTCCGGTCCAGGAAGTAAGTGATGTTATCCAGCTCCAGGCCGGGGTTAATGTAGATAATGGGGGAGGGATCCACATCAGGGGAGGACGTACCTCCGAAGTTTCCTTTGTGGTGGATGGTATCAGGGTAACTGATGACTACGATCGCAGCCAGGGAGTTCGTATCGAGAACGAATCAATCCAGGAACTACAGGTGATTTCAGGTTCTTTTAATGCCGAGTACGGTCAGGCCATGTCAGGTATCGTAAATGTTGTTACCAAAGCGGGTGGTAATGATTTTGAAGGATCTGTACGGATTTGGTCGGGGGGATATATGGCCACCAGCAAAAGTAATATTTATGATGGCATAGGAACGGGTATAAGCAGCTACGACCCATTGCGGATGAACAACATGACGGCTTCTGTATCGGGGCCCATCATAGATGACAAACTTACGTTCTTCAGTACCGTTCGCCGGTTTGAAAATAAGGGGTGGTTGACGGGTAGAAATGCCTTTTCACCTCATGGAGGCTATGTGGATACCTTAGATCCGGGAACAGATTTTAACAGCTATCGAACACTTTATAATGAGCGGGTTGACTTATCCCGCCCATGGTACTCGGTTGATACTACTTTTATTCAGGGGAAGGAACAATGGATTTTAAGAGATGACGGAAGCCGCGACAGCTCGTTGGTAAATATGAATAATTTTGAAAGTCTGAGTTTACAGGGAAACCTTCAGTATCGCCTGTCTGGTATGTTTAAGTTCAATTTGATAGGATCATATGCCGAAGAAATAAGCCAGGGGTATAACCACCAAAACAGATTAGTACCGGGTGGCAGGCCTACAGGGTTCGCCAATAATTATTCTATCAATTTTAAAAGCACCATCACACCATCCAACAAAACATTTATTACTGTAAATGCGGCCAATCGTTTAAACGAATTTAAAAGCTATTTATATGATTCGGCTTACGATCCCCGATATTTCAATTATGAAAACATAGCTCCTTCGCCCGAAGGTTTTGGTTTGGGAGTGCCTGAAGCCGGTGAGTTTTCGTATTACGGGACCAACAACAATCGCTTTTTCAGGTCTACCAACACTTTTATAGCCAAGGCCGAGATTACCAGCCAGGTTAACAGTTTTAATTTTATGAAGGCCGGCTTGAACTATCAGTACGATATAGTCAAGTTTGACAATATTAATCTGGCGCCGCTGGACGAAGTGGGAGGCATTGTTTTGCCGGATGATATTCCAGAAGAACAACGCAAATTTTTAGAACTGGGTATACCAGAAGTAAATACGCCCGGGCACTCCAAATACTCGGAATCTCCCTATAACCTCAGTGCATATGTACAAGATAAGATTGAATATGAAAATCTGATTATAAATGTAGGGCTCCGCTTCGATTATTTTGACCCCAATACCAGGGTGCCCGCCGATCCGGAAGATCCCGATATTCGGTTTCCTACCAAACAGGAAAACCAATATCATGATGTAAATAATAACGGACAGCAAGATCCGGGAGAGGCCGATGTAACACTTCAGCAACGCCAGGAATATTGGTTTAAGGACGCTTCTCCAAAATATCAGCTAAGCCCAAGACTGGGGGTGGCTTTCCCCATCAATAACGGAGGGGTCGTTTACTTTTCCTATGGATACTTTTTCCAGATGCCATCTTATAGTTTTCTCTATAACAACAGCCGTATTCTGCTGCGTCAGGGAACAGGAAATGAAAGCCAGATTTTTGGAAATCCTGATTTGAAGCCAGAACGCTCCATCCAATATGAACTGGGATATAAGCAGGAAATATTTGAAGGTACTGCTATTGAAGTAATCGGTTTCTACAAAGATACCCGTGATTATGTATCCAGCCGTCCTCAAACTACAGGAAATCCATCTATTATTTATGGAATTTATTTTAACCGGGATTACTCACGTTCTTCCGGCTTTACCTTTGCGTTGAACCAATTTGTAAGTCAGCGGTTTAATTTCAGTTTAGATTACACTTTTGGAGCTGTGGAAGGGAGCAATTCGGACCCAAGCGCCGAGTTTTTCAGCATAATAAATGCGGGAAGTGAGATCGACTCAACCTCTCAGTCATTAACCAAACTGGTGCAACCGCTCGACTGGGATCGCCAGCACATAGTGAATGGGTCTTTATTCTATACCGGTGGTTCCTGGGAAGCTAACCTGCTTAGTCGGTTTTCTACAGGAACACCCTATACACCTGCTACCAACATTCCCGGGGTAAATACGGGACTTGTAGCTTCGAACCGGGATTTAAGAAACACTGCCCGCTTGCCATCCCGCTTTACCATCGATTTAAATATGAATAAACGATTTTCTGTCTCAGGAGCCAGTCTGGAGGCATTTCTGAATATTTACAATTTGCTGGATTTCAAAGTAGTGAACAGCATCTACAACGATTCAGGAGACCCCGACCAGCCATTGCCCGTTAATACGGTTCAGACTGCAGCCCCCGGTTTTTATCAGAACCCGGGCTACTACGGAGAGCCCCGACGAATTCAATTTGGCATACAGCTGTCATTTTAAATGAATATGAACATGAAGACAACCACTAAACTTGTATTGTTAACCTTCTTTAGCTGTTTAGCAGTTACTGCTTTTGCTCAAGATGATTATGATCCTTCTGAGGAACGGTCAGATTTTGATCAGCGTAAGAAATCCATCATGGATGGGAACTTGCTGAGAGCCACCTACCACAACACGGGGCATGCTGGACGCAGGGGCAGTTCCAGCCTGGATGAGCTGCTGTTCGAATATCCGCGAAATACAGGCAGGGACTACATGTATTTTATGAGTGTAATGATGGGGACGGTAGTACCAGACCAAAGCACCGAAGATCCCGATGATCAGTTTTCTATAGTGGATGTTTCCTCTTATCGAACCAGCAGAGACGGGCGACAAAATTGGTCATTGAATCCTATTGAAGGATATGCCAGGGATGATGCAGATGAAATTGCCCGCAGTGACCGAGGTCCCGGATCACCCTTGGGGAATACCTGGCCAAATGTATGGCCCGACAAACTGAAAGAAGGTGGAGATGGATGGGCTGGATCATGGAATGGCTTTTTTGGGAGAGATCAGTTTAATGCCGATGTAGAGTTCTATTACAAAGCCGGAGACGACACCTATGTGCGCCACAGCAACAGCGGAAGATATCAACCGGATAAAACAGATCCATCCAGAGGAGGGCTTGGCTTTATCCTGGATACTCGCGTGTTAGCATGGTCTCAAACTCTTATCAACGCTACTCATTTTAATATTTTTGAAGTGACGAATGATGCTTCTTATGACTATGACCGGGTAGCCTTCGGCTTATGGATTGCCGATTTAATTGCCGGAAGCTCTAATGGAGATAAACCTGAGTTTGATGATATTCGCGCCATCGCATACCTGACAGATATAGAACGAACCCCGGCTCCTTCCCATTTTGATGGCCCTAAAGGACAGATGGGAATTAGGTTCCTGGAAACCCCTGGAAATGGAACCGATGGTATTGATAATGACGGTGACAGTAATACGTACACCCCCTCTGATGCATTATACAACCCCGATCATGTAGATTTGTATGCCCTGCTGCTGGAGCAAAACGGAGGCTTTTTCCCTACCGGAGCTGCAAGAGATTCGGTAATACCAGAGTTTACCATCATAGATTTTGATGAGCGAACAATTAATGTAGGCGATAAGATTGTCCTGATTCAGGAAGATGATTCAAGAGTTATAACCACCTACGATGGCAGCCCATTTGTATCGCAGGGAGTGGAGTACGACTTCGGCGGGAATTCCATACAGATAACAGAAAATATTTTACCGCAGTCCGATCCTGATTTTGGAGTACATATTGATGGGCTTGATAACGATTTTGATGGACTGATTGATGAAAATGTACCCAACCATCTCCAGAAACAGACATTCATCAATAATACATCAGTCACTATTGCGGTGCGGTATATTAACTATCTCCACTTTGCTGAAGGAGATACGGTTCAGTCGGGAATGATAGTTAGTAATGGTGATATAAGGGAGCGGATGCAAAGTGACTCTGATTTCAACGAATTGGTAACGGAGACACATCAGGGGCGTTACCAAAATCATTTTACAAGTGCCCCCATGATAGATGAAGCAAGAGATGATTATTTCGACAATGACAATGATTGGGAAGAAGCCCTGGATGATGTGGGTATACAGGGGAACCCCGATGTATTTAGTGAAGGACAAAATGACGGAGTAGCAACTTCCGGAGCAGGTACTTCATTTCCGGGTGAACCTAATATTGATAAAACAGATGTAAGTGAAACAGATCTCATTGGTGTTTCCAGGGTTACCATTTTTGATGCAGGGGCCCTGCAGGTAAACCAAGATGCAGATATTTGGCTCTCATACTTAATTCCCGGAGAATTTGACCGCGAAGGAACGGTAGGCAAAGATTCGGATATCTTTGTTTCCTCCGGTTTATTCCCGCTGAAAAAAGGAGCCTCCGAACGATTTGCTGTCGCAGTTACAGCAGCACAAACCAAAAGCCAGACGGCTGAGGGTGATCGTAACCAGGTGAATGCCAACCTGAAACAGGCAAATGAAGCATACCAAGCCGATTATCAGTTTGCAGTAGCCCCAACGCCGCCTATAGTAACGGCCGTGGCAGAAGATGGAAAAGTAACACTCTACTGGGATACCAAGGCCGAAGAATCATTCGATCGGTACATAAACCGTATTACCGGTAATGGAAATGATTTTGAAGGATATAAAATATACCGGGCTACCGATCAGGCATTTCAGGATGCATTCACTATTACCGATGCCAAAGGTAATCCTCAATTCTACCGTCCACTGGCAATTATTGATCGGGATAATGCAATTAGCGGACTGCACCCGGTTCCCATCAATGGAGTGCAATTCGATATGGGAAGCAATACGGGATTGAAAAGATTCTTTGAAGACACCAATGTGGTGAATGGTCGCAGATACTACTATGCCGTTACAGCCTTCGACTATGGTCTCGAATTAGCTGGAATAGCACCATCCGAATCACCCATTCAGATAAGCAGAAACCCGGATGGAAGTGTGATCCTGGGACAAAATGTAGTTGAAGTACGTCCCACCCGATCACAGGCAGGATATATTAGCCCCGATGATCCCCAGGCCACCATTATTAAAGGGTCACCCGGGGGCTCGGTAACCGTGGATATTGTAGATCCCGAAGCGTTAATCCCGGATAACCTATACTCCGTTGCATTTGAAGATACGCTGATTGATGGCGGTAATAACCCTGATACCCTGCAAACCAAGAACTTTAGCCTGGTTGATGTTACGGAAGGACGATCAGATACCCTGATTAGCAGGTCGGATAATTTAAATGGGCAGAGCAATCCCATTACAGACGGTTTTATTGTTAATCTTCAGAATGAAGAAGAGTTCAAGCTAAACGAAGAACGCTCAGGTTGGCAATACGATCATCCCCTGCCTCCGCACGGCTTGAGCTTTTCTACACAAGGGGCTCCCAAAGTTTCAGATTATAAGATAGAAATTGGGGAATCAGTGGGTTTCGGAAGCTCTACTGAGAAAGAAGTGGAAGTTTCATCGAATACCTTTGTTACGTTACCGGCAATAGACACTAACTTCAAAATAGTTAATACCTACACCGACGAAGAAATCAATTATGCCTTTGGAGACTTAAACGTAGAAGGCTCATCCCAGCAACGCTGTGATCCCACAATACAGGCTCCTGACAATTATGAATCTCCGGCCCCCGGCGTGTTGTCTGCCGTATCCAGTTTTAACGGAAGATGTTCGGATGTGATTTTCTTTATTGAGGATTTCAGGGATACGAAAGACACCCTTACCTATAAAATAGAACTGACCCCGGAAGTGTCTGAGAATTCTCTTACAACCTCAAATCCCCAGCCGGGCGATGAGCTTGAGATATTCATTACAAAACCGTTCTCCAGTAACGATTTATTTCAATTCCGAATGGAGCCAGAGAACGTACCCAAAGTTGATGCCGATTCAGCCAAAAATGCGCTCGAGGATGTCCTTGTAATTCCCAACCCGTACATCGTTTCCAATACCTATGAGGCGCGGACTACCCAAAATAACAAGCAACACAACAGAGAGCTTCACTTTACAGGGATTCCGGCTCCTTCAACACTGAGGATATTCACCGTGTCGGGAGTGCTGATCAGGGAAATCAATATCACAACGTCAGACCTTATTGGCGGGGAATATGGAGGTACCTATATATGGAATATGCTCAGCCGGGATAATCTGGAGATCTCATATGGAGTGTATATCTACCATATAAGCGCACCGGGAGTAGGGGAGAAAACAGGAAAGTTTGCAGTTATCAAATAAAGACAACATGAAGAATTTGAAGATCATATTAATCGCTGTTTTTGTCTTTGCGGGCGGAAATTATCAGGCCCAGGCTCAGCTCTCCAAGGTTGGTACTTCAGCGGCTGAATTTTTGAGAATACCTGTTGGTGCACGCTCTTCTGCCATGAGTGCGATGACTGCTACAGTAAATGATGCCTCGGCCATGTTTTGGAATCCAGCCGGGCTTGCCAATGTCCAGAATAATGAAGTGATGATAGAGTACACGGATTGGTTTTTGGATCTCAACCATTCGTATGTAGGACTGGCCGTTCCCACTAAAAAAGGAGTGGCAGGTATAAGTGTGGTGGCATTGTCGATGGGAGAGTTTGAAGAAACCACTGTTCAGGCACAAGGTAAAACCGGTCGGAATTTTAATGCTTATTCGGTTTCCTTAGGGGCTTCTTACGCCCAATACCTGATTCCCGAGTTTACTATAGGGGGCAGTATTAAGTTCATCTATGAAAAGATATTCAACAGTTCTGCATCTACTGTAGCCTTTGATGTAGGAACTATATATACCACGCCTTTTGATGATATAAAATTTGGAGTAAGTATTACCAACGCGGGTTCCAAACTGCAACTGGATGGGGATGATCTGCTGATACCATCCGATCCTGACCCCGACGGGGAAGGTAATTATGAACCCGATGCAAAACGCGCTACCAATGCATACAACATCCCGTTAATGCTGAAATTGGGACTGGCGTGGGATGCCGTCGACAATAAGAATATGAGAGCTACTTTGACCCTGGATGGCAACAGTCCGTCCAATAACGTTCAAAGTATTAGTGTGGGAGGAGAAATTGGCCTGCTGAACGATCGGGTAATGATTCGTGGAGGAGTACCCTATATAGGCCAGGACGATAAAACCGAAAAATTCAATGCCGGCTTGGGTTTCGACTATAAGCTCGAAAACAATTTTCGGTTGGGTATTAACTATAGTTACCACAGCTATAAATACCTCAGTGATGTAAACAAAATAAGCCTGCAGATTCATTTTTAATCATAACAATAACGTTAAATAATACTCAACATGAAGAAAGCTACAAAGTTACTGACTTGTTTGGCCCTGCTTTTGTTTGGAGGGATGGCGACTTCTGTGTTTGCTCAGAGCGATACGTTAGACGTTACCTTTAAGGTAAATATGTCTACCGCCCCTGATACGATAAATGCAGATAGCTACACCGTACATATAAACGGTGCTATTAAAGGAGAAAATGCAGGACAAGCATTTGTAAATGGCGAAACCATAAGCTGGGATGCCAGTGCCACTGCAACTCTTGAAAACGTAGGAGGCGACTATTGGGAAGGAACTTATCAGATGATCAAAGGAGATACTCTTCTCTACAAATATCGCTATTACAACACCGATACAGAAGCTTCGGATGATGAAAATGGATTCGCAACAGATAATAACCCGGCTGGCTGGGACACAAGAGGTGTTGTCATTTCATCCGATACCGTTCTATCTATTGATTATTTCAATGAAAGATCAGATTCACCTGAACCGGAAGATGTAAAACCATTTACATCAGTTGAAGACAGCCTCACTGTATATTTCAGAGTAAATGTGGCAGCACAAGTTCAGGATCAATCATTTGATCCGGCTACAGATTCAGTAGGTGTGCGGGGTAATCCGGTATTTTTTAATAACCCAGGCGACTGGAGTTCTTCAGCCTTCCATCTTGAACAGGATGCCGTGAATGAAGAGAATTATTTCTATAGCGGCTATGCCCGTATTCACAAAGATTCTGCTGCAGCAATCACAGATCCCGTAATCTTTAAATATGTACTGGAAGATGATGAAGGTTCTGTAATATGGGATAACAGAGACGATAGATCATTTTCTATACCAAGTGCTGATACCACTCTGCAGTGGGTTTATTTCAGTGATACACCACCCACAACTGCTGAAATTGTAGAAACCAATCTCAATTTTGAAGTGAATGTGGGTATTCTTGAAGGACTGGGTTTCTTTAACTCAGCTATAGATACCGTTTTTGTACGAGGTACCTTTAACGGTTGGGGAACGAGCGATCAGATGGCCTTTAACTCTTTTTCCGGTAATTATGATGCTTCGGTTCCTCATACCGGGGCTGTAGATTCGGAAGTAGGCTATAAGTACTATGTGAAGTGGGATGAACGAAGAGATGATTCCGAAAGTGAATTTTATCTTCCGCAGATTACCCATGATGGCTCAGGATGGGAAGAACCCGGTGTTACCGGAGGAGCCGACCGAACCTTTACGCTTACATCCGATGCCGACCAGGAAACACAGAATAATTTTTATAATGGGGTAGAACCCAAGGCGTTGATAACCTCGGATAATGTAGAAAATGGAGCCATTACCGTTACATTTTCTATTAATATGACTCCTGCTTTAACCTATGAGGCTGATCCGTTTATTCCCGAATCAGACTCGGTATACTTGTTTGTTGATACTCCATTTTTTGCCTTAACAAACGATATAGTGGTTCCCGGTGATGACGGAGGAAACTTTATTTCTCAGTCAGAAGAAGAGATCGAACGTCTGCGTTTTACCGATGCCGATGGTGACAGTGTGTATACACTGGATCTGGAATTAACACTCCCCACCCTGAACCATATTGGCTTTAGAATTGCTTACGGTTCAGCTCTGGATGAAAACGGAGAGCTACTGGCAAACGGGGGTGGTTTCGATGCCGGCCGGCGCCATTATCAGTATGTACAGCCGAATGTAGATTCGGAAGGAAATGTAACATGGCCATCTACTTACACCATGGCTACTCTTGACTGGAAACGGGACGATCTGCCCTGGGAAACCCCACCAGACTATTCCGAGACTACAACTTCGAATGAAGATGATGATACAGGAACACCAAGAACCTTTGCATTGTCTCAGAACTACCCGAACCCATTCAACCCAACTACAACCATCAACTTTACATTAGGCACTGCTGCCGACGTAAACCTGACGGTATATAACTTGTTGGGACAAAGAGTATCTACCCTGGTAAATAACAAGAAGTTGAATTCTGGTACTCACGCTATTAGTTTTGATGCTTCAAATTTATCATCAGGTATATATTTCTACCGAATTGAAGCAGGAGACTTTATCCAGCAGAAAAAAATGACACTTATTAAATAGAAACACTTTACATAAACTTTCACAGGTGTTTTGAAAGGCACCTGTGTTTTCACAAAACCATACAGATTTGGCAGCAACAATATACGACATAGCAAAAAAAGCAGGGGTAAGCATCGCTACAGTTTCCCGGGTGTTTAATCAAAGCACCAAGGTTTCTGAGTCGACCAGAAAAAAAATACTTGCTATAGCCGATGAAGTAGGTTATCACCCCCGTGCACATGCCCAGGGATTGGCAAGCCGCAAAAGTAACTTAGTAATGGTAGTAGTACCTGTGATTTCCAATTACTTCTTTATGGAAGTATTGGGAGGGATCCAGGATAAGCTAAGCGAACAAAATTACGAGCTCAGTATTTTTAATATATCTCCCAATAAGGATGCCGCCGAACAGGTTGGCCATGTAATGAAACGGAGATGGGCGGAAGGTTATCTCTTTATTTCCATTCACCTGCAGAATGAGCAGTGGGAGCAGCTAAAAAAATATAATGTCCCCATCACTCTTGTAGATGAACACTTCGAAGGATTTGATTCCGTTTCCGTTGATAATGAGCAGGGGGCATACCGGGCGGTAAAAAGTTTCCTGGAAATGGATTACAAACGCATTGCAATGCTGTCTGCTCTGGAAACGTCTAAACCAATCAGTAACCGGATAACAGGTTACAAAAAAGCCCTGCAAGAATATGACGTTCCTTTTGACGAAAGGCTTATTATCGAAGGTAACAGTATGTACCGCGATGGTTTCACCGAGAAAGCCGGCTATGAAGCCATGAAAAAAATTCTGGAAATAAATCCCATGCCAGACGCCTGTTTCTGTGCTTCTGATATACAAGCAGTAGGCGCCCTTAAGGCAATGATGGACACCGGGAAGAAAATCCCCATTATTGGATACGATGATATTGAGTTGGCCGAGTACATTGGACTCTCCACTATCCGCCAGCCAATGAGAGATATGGGTTTCTTTGCCACCCAAAACCTGATCGACCGGATGAACAACCCCCAAAAAGCGATCTCCCAGACTATTTATACCCCGGAACTGGTAGAACGTACATCCACATCTACTTTTAAGGATCTGAAAGCCAAATAAAGGAACCCCTATGAAACTGCTGAAGATAGTCTTTTGTATAGGACTGGTTTTCTTAACAAATAATGTGACTGCCCAGGATTCCCTGGATGTCACTTTCCGATATACCGCTACCGAAAATACTCTTCGGGCTTTTGTACCCGGTGAGTTTAACAACTGGGGGAATAATACAAATGGACGCATACCCACAGATGACGGGTCATTAATGATTAAAGATCAACAACAGGGGTATTGGTATAAAACAATTCGCCTGGAAGTTGGCGGGGGGGGAGCAACGCATGAAGGAGCTTCAGGTTATGCATATAAGTTTCATGAACAGTACAACAGTTCTGGCAGTGACTGGCAGTGGTTTTCCGATTCTTTAAACCCAATTACTGTAGGTAATTTGGGGGATTCATTTGTTGAAGTAACCCATCCATTTATTGCCCAGATGCAGCCGAAAATGAATGGGTTCCACCAGGATTCCCTTCCACAGCTTTGGGCAACCGTTTCGGCTAAGGATGAAGATCCCATCCAAAGTACCGAGTCCCGGATTTATATAAATGATGAACAGGTGGCTTCGTTTGAAAATTTCTATGATGCTGAAAGAAAACTCTTGCATATTGAATCCCCGGCCGATCTTAACATAGATCTGAATTATGGTTCCAATGAATTTAAAATTGTGGCAGTAACCGAAGCCGGTGCCATACGAACCGATTCAACTCAATTTAGTTATATTGCTGCTCCCGATGTTGTAGAACAAAGCCGCCCGGAAGGGTTGAGGGATGGGATCACCTATTCAACAGAAAACGATAGCACGGTTTTCTTTTCACTATTTGCTCCCGCTAAAGAATTTGTATACCTGACCGGGGACTTTACTGACTGGACCGTACAGCCTGAGTTCCTGATGAAACGAGATTCGGTTAATGCCGACAGTGTTTGGTACTGGATAGAAATAAATGGCTTGACCCCCGGACAGGAATATGCCTTTCAATATTTTGTAAACGGTGAATTGAAAATAGCCGATCCCTATTCGGAATTGATACTCGATCCCTATAACGATGAATTTATACCTGGTGAGGTATATCCACAGCTTAAAGATTATCCGGAAGGCAGCACTGAAGAGATTGCTGGGATTATACAGCCAGGGAAACAAGAATATGAATGGCAGGCTGCGAATTACCAGCGCCCAGCTAAAGAAAATTTAGTTATTTATGAACTGCTGATTCGGGATTTTGTTGAAGATCACAATTACCACTCACTCATCGATACCCTCGATTACCTGGACAAACTGGGAATAAATGCTATTGAACTGATGCCCGTAAATGAATTCGACGGCAATGAAAGCTGGGGGTATAATCCAAGTTTTCATTTAGCCCTCGACAAATATTATGGGACTCGGCAAGCATTTAAAGAGTTTGTTGATGAGGCACACAAAAGAGATATAGCGGTTATTCTGGATGTTGTGCTTAACCACGCAACAGGCCAGAACCCGCTTTATCGTTTGTATGAGATCAATAACCCTTACTTCAATAAGAATCCACGTCACGCCTATAATGTGTTTAACGATTTCAACCATCAGTATGCGGGAACCCAGTATTATGTGAAGCGTGTGATTGAGCATTGGGTAAATGAATACAAGATTGATGGCTTTCGATGGGACTTAACCAAAGGATTTACCCAAAATTGTTCTGAAGGCGATGGGGGATGTACAGGGGCATACCAGCAGGATCGTGTTGATGTACTAAAGCAATATGCCGATTACCAATGGGCAGCCGATCCGGATTTCATTGTTATTTTTGAACACCTGGGTACTGAAGATGAAGAGAAAGAATGGGTAAACTACCGCCTGAATGAAGGCAAAGGGGTTATGGTTTGGGGCAACATGAATTATCAATACAACGAAGCCACTATGGGCTACGATTCTAATTTGTATGGGGTGCTCTCAGAGTCCAGAAGCAGTTTTAATGCCCGGCATTTGGTAGGCTATATGGAAAGTCACGATGAACAGTGGCTGATGTTTAAGAACCGCAACTTTGGGAATTCTTCAGGCAATTATGACATAACAGAACTAAACACGGCTCTGAACCGGCAAAAGCTGGCCGGGGCTTTTTTCTTCACGCTTCCCGGCCCCAGGATGATATGGCAGTTTGGTGAATTGGGATATGGAGGAGGTCCGGGAGAGTGTCTTAAACCCGGAGGGGGAGACAGCGGCGACTGCAGTGCGAGCGATCCCGGTCGTGTAAGCCCCAAACCTATCCGGTGGGATTACTACAACAATCCGGATACTCCCGAACGTCTCAAACTGTACAAAACCTGGAGTGCGTTAATCCAACTCCGGCTAAGCAGCCCGGTATTTACTGACCCGGAAAGTGAGAGCTATTCTCTGTCGGGATCGGTAAAAACAGTTACTCTTGAACACGAAGATTCGGATGTGGTTATCGCAGGGAACTTTGGGGTGAATGCCGTCACTTTTGAGGCTGAATTCACTACAACAGGTACTTGGTATGATTTTTTTACAGGAACACCCATCGACGTCACTCAAACGGAGGAAGAGATATACCTGGAACCGGGGAAATTTAAAATCTATACCAGCAGGGAGTTTGAGACTCCTGAACAGGATATTGTTACTTCCAAAGAGCAAGAAACAGCGGACGGGGTACCTGCTGAGTTCAGTTTATCACAGAACTACCCGAATCCGTTTAATCCTTCCACAACCTTTAGTTATGAAATCCCCTCAGCAACACATGTTGTTCTTGAGATTTTTGATGTAACAGGAAGGCAGGTAGCTGAGCTTGTAAACAAACGAAAGACTGCCGGAATATATACGGTACGATATAATGCCAGCCACCTGGGAAGCGGAGTTTATATATACAGATTGCGGGCCGGCGAAAAGGTTATGAGTCGAAAAATGATCCTCATTAAATAAGTCCGAATATGATGAAACGTCAGTGGAACAAATCAATACAATATTCAGCCCTGCTAATTATTGCGTTGGCCATGATAGCTACAGCATGTACGCAGCAGGAGAATTTCCCCAAAGCCTCCCAAATGGTAGGCCTGGCAACTCCCATTACCCTGGATTACGGGCAAACAAGTATTTTAACCCAGGATTATTTCATAGATCATACCCGTATAGATTCCGTTACTTCCCCAAAAGGGTTAACAGCTGAGCTAAATGGTGATAAAAGCGAAGTACTTTTAAAGGGAAATCTTCCACAAAAAATGGGGGTGTTGGCATACTGGCTGAACGGTACAGCCTATCATCAGTTAATTAAGGAATCTGCCAAGCAAGAGCTTACCATAACTTTTGATCCCCGGGGAGAAGAATATGAAGTAGTACAGCTGAAAGGAGAAATGAACCGATGGAATCCGTCTTCTACCGTGCTTGAGAAGGAAGGAGATCTGTGGAAAACTACCATGTTGGTGAACCGGGGAGTGTACCAGTATTTATTTGTAGTGGATGGAAAGGAAATGTTGGATCCATCTAATCCGGAAACTGTTCCCAACGGGCTTGGTGGTACAAATTCACTATTAAGAGTAGGGAAGCCGCCTGCAGAATTATGGCTTCAAACCCATGAAGAGGATGGAGGAAGCGTATCTCTGAAATCGGAAGCTGCAGAGAATGTGATGGTATTGTGGCAAAACCATCTGCTTGAACCGAAAGTGGAAAAGGAAATAGCAACAGTTAAAATTCCAGATGCGGCCTCTTCTATGGAGCGGTCTTATATCCGGGCCTGGACCTTCGATGAGCAGAGTGTATCTAACGATGTGCTCATTCCTCTGGAGTATGGGGCGATCGTGAATCAGTCGAATCAACTTAACCGGCACGACCTGGAAAACTGGAACATGTATTTTGTGCTTATTGACCGTTTTAAGGATGGAAATCCATCCAATACAAGAAAAGTGGATGATCCACAGATTCACCCTAAAGCAAACTATTATGGTGGCGACCTGGAAGGGATCATTCAAACTATAGAAAGCGGATATTTTAAAAACATTGGCGTAAATAGTTTATGGCTTTCTCCCATTACACAAAATCCTGAAGGAGCTTATGGTCTTTGGGATAAAGGCGGTGTTACCACAACCTTTTCCGGTTATCATGGCTACTGGCCCATATCTTCGTCAAAAGTGGACGACAGATTTGGTTCCGGGGAGAAATTCCAGGAATTGCTGGATGTAGCCCACCGCCATGGTATGAATGTGATCCTGGATTATGTGGCCAATCATGTGCACGAACTGCATCCGGTATACCAAAAGCATAAAGACTGGGCTACAGATTTGTACCTGCCGGATGGGAGATTGAATACCGAACTCTGGGAAGAACAGCGCCTGACCACCTGGTTCGATACTTTTATGCCTACCCTTGATTTTTCCCGTCCCGAGGTTATTGAAACCATGAGTGACTCAGCGCTTTTTTGGGTCAAAGAGTATGACCTGGATGGTTTTCGACATGATGCCACCAAGCATATTCAGCTCGAATTCTGGAGAACACTGACAAAAAAAATAAAAGATTCAGTTATAGTTCCTCAAAACAGGAAGGTGTTCCAAATAGGAGAGACTTACGGAAGCCGGGAACTCATAGCCAGCTATATCAATTCCGGGTTGCTGGATAGCCAGTTCGACTTTAACATTTTTGATGCAAGCGTAAATTCGTTTGGCAAGGGCGTTTCATTTGAAAGCCTTGAAACACAAATGAACGAAAGCTTTAAATACTATGGGTATCATAATAAAATGGGCTACATATCAGGTAATCATGACAAAACCCGGTTTATTACCCTGACCAGCGGAGAGGTAAGCTGGGGGGAAGATGGTAAACTGGCCGGCTGGACAAGAGAAATAGAATCACCGCAGGCTTTTGCTTACGATCGTTTGAGTATGCTGCATGCGTTTAATCAAACCATTCCCGGTATCCCCGTTACGTATTATGGAGATGAATTTGGAATGTCCGGAGCTAACGATCCGGACAACCGCAGGTGGATGAGGTTTGCCGAAGAGGATCTTTCTGAGCTTGAACTGAGAAACCGAAATATATTCACCAAACTTGCCAAACTCCGAAATAGTCATATGGCACTGCTATATGGCGATTTCCGGTTTCATATTACCGAAGAGAATACCATGGCATATTCCAGGGCATACTTTGGGAATCAAGTGATAGCGGTTTATAATAAATCGAACCGGCAGGAACAGGTTTTAGTATCCCTGAGAAGAGGTTTTGATTATGCCGAACTTAAAGCTGAGTTTGGTTCTGATTTTGAGATAGAAGACGGAGTGCTAACTATTACACTTCCCGCCAATAGTTTTGAATTGTTAACTTTATAAGACCAAATTTAATGAAACGATTTTTCAGCCTTCCTTTAATACTTGTTCTGTTAAGTGTGTTTGTAAAATGCAACCAAGCCGAACAGCAAACGGAAGAAAAAACAGCAGTCCCCAAGAGCTCCGTAGAACAGCTGGAATGGAGCAAAAATTCCAGTATATATGAAATCAATGTCCGCCAATATTCCGAGGAAGGAACTTTTGATGCGGTAAGAGAAGATCTGCCGCGGCTTAAAAAAATGGGAGTACAGATTTTATGGTTCATGCCCATACATCCCATTGGAGCAAAGAACCGAAAAGGGACTTTGGGAAGCTACTATTCGGTACAAGACTACAAAGAGGTGCATCCCGCCTATGGTACTAAAGAAGATTTCCGGCGTTTTGTAGATGAAGCGCATGAGATGGGTTTTAAGGTAATTATAGACTGGGTGGCCAATCATACCGCCTGGGACAATCCCTGGACAGAAAACAAAAGCTGGTATGTGCTGGATGAAGAAGGGGGTTTTATGCCTCCGCGGGGCACCGACTGGACCGATGTGATTCAGCTGGATTACGAGAATGAGGAGATGCGGGCAGCGATGAAAGATGCACTGGAATATTGGGTGCGTGAGTTTGACATCGATGGCTACCGCTGTGATGTAGCCGGAATGGTTCCAACCGACTTCTGGAAAGATGCCATAGCATCTCTGAATGAAATAAAACCAGTGTTTATGCTTGCCGAAGATGGAGAGCCAGAGCTATTGATAGAAGCTTTTCAGATGAATTATGCATGGCAATATGCTCATGTAATTCGGGAAATAGCAAAAGGCAAACAATCCCTGGATGATTTGAGCAAGTTGATGGCAGAGACCAAAGCCAATTATCCCCCCTCATCCTATAGAATGTATTTTACATCTAATCATGATGAAAACTCCTGGAAAGGAGCAGATACAACCTTGTATGGAGATAATTTCCAAAATTTTGCTGTACTATCGGCTACTATTTCAGGAATGCCGCTTATTTATAACGGCCAGGAATCCGGATTGGATAAGCAGTTGGAGTTTTTTGAAAAAGATCCCATTGAATGGAAAGATTATAAGTACCAGGATTTTTATACAAGCCTGGTCCGTTTAAAAGGGCAGGAGCCAGCGCTTTGGAATGGTGACTTTGGCGGGGAACTGGAAATTCTCGAAATGCCGGAGGGAATGTATGCCTATAAAAGAGTAAAAGGAAACAGTGAAGTAGTGGTAGCATTGAATTTCAATTCCAAAGCAGGGATGTACCCGGTTAAGTTATCAACACTGGGAGTGGATGAATCATATACTGTATATAACTCACGCAATATGATGGTTACTTCGGAGGAAGTGAACCTAAATGCCAATGAATGGATCATCTTTGTTAAATAGAACAGCATAATCCGGAGTCGTCTATGAATGATGCAATAAAGAGAAAGCCCAGGCTGTCGTTTTGGGAAATTTGGAATATGAGCTTTGGCTTTTTGGGGATACAGTTTGGTTTTGCCCTTCAAAATGCAAATGTAAGCCGTATTTTTGAAACCCTCGGTGCCAGCGTTGATGATATTCCCATCCTGTGGATTGCAGCTCCCTTAACCGGTTTAATTGTACAACCCATCATTGGTTACTTCAGCGATCAAACCTGGACGCGACTTGGAAGAAGGCGTCCGTATTTCCTGTTTGGAGCTATACTTGCATCCATTGCCCTGGTCATTATGCCCAATTCCCCGGTACTTTGGATAGCGGCCGGCATGCTCTGGATTATGGATGCCTCCATCAATGTGTCTATGGAACCTTTCCGGGCTTTTGTGGGGGATATGCTGCCATCCGAACAGCGAACAAAAGGTTTTGCCATGCAGAGCTTTTTTATAGGTACCGGAGCTGTTGTTGCTTCTCTGCTGCCCTGGATGCTGAACAACTGGCTGGGGGTGGCTAATACGGCCCCAGAGGGGATGATTCCTCCTTCCGTTAAATGGTCGTTTTACCTGGGAGCTGTTGCTTTTATAGGGGCGGTATCCTGGACGGTATACAAAACTAAAGAGTACTCGCCCGAAGAACTTGAACAGTTCGAACAAGCCGAAAAAGAAGAAATCACTGATCCGGATGCCCTGCGAGAAGTGCCCATAGAAGCAGGAAAAGGGCAACAGAAAATGATGTTGGGGATTGTGTTTGCTGTTGTAGGTGTAATTACTACCTACCTGACTTATACCTACCAACTGGATAAGGAAGTATATGTAGCTACCGGAGGGTTAAGCTCGGTGGGTTTGGTCGCTTTAATTGCAGGTTTTATTCAAAAATCAGGCAAAACAAAAAATGGGTTGGTTGTGGTGATGCATGATTTTATTCACATGCCCAAAACCATGAAGCAGCTGGCGATTGTGCAGTTCTTTTCCTGGTTTGCCCTTTTTGCCATGTGGATTTATACCACATCGGGAGTAACCGCACATATTTACGGAACCAGTGATACAACCTCAGTGCTCTACAATCAAGGGGCCGACTGGGTGGGAGTGATGTTCGGTGTGTATAATGGAGTAGCCGCTATTGTAGCTTTTGGATTGGCTCCCCTGGCCAAAAAATTAAGCCGTAAGCTGGTACATGCCCTTTCCCTGATTTTAGGAGGTGCAGGCCTTATGCTCATCTATTTTATAACAGATCCTATGATGCTTATTATTTCCATGATTGGCGTGGGAATAGCCTGGGCTTCTATCCTGGCAATGCCTTATGCTATACTGGCAGGTTCACTTCCGGCTCAGAAAATGGGGCTCTATATGGGAATCTTTAATTTCTTTATTGTACTGCCTCAGCTGCTGGCTGCTACCATTCTGGGTTTTATAACCCGTACTTTCTTTAATGGTCAGGCAGTATATGCGCTGGTACTGGGAGGAGTTATCATGATTGTAGCTGCTTTCAGCATGTATTTTGTAGACGATGTAGATGAAAAGAACTAAGTATTCTATAGCCATGGGAATGGAGAATATGAAAAATAGTATTGTATTGATTTTAGCGTGTTTACTGACGACAGCCTGCTCGGGAGAACAGCAGACACAAAAACGGGCTTCGTATGATCCCCCCAAGTGGGCTGAAGGAAGAATTTGGTATCAAATATTTCCGGAACGTTTTAGGAATGGAGATCCCTCTAATGATCCGGACAGAGCCCGGGCTCGCGGACCGGAAGGTTGGGAAATAAGTGAATGGACAACCGATTGGTATGCACGGGCTTCGTGGGAAAAGGAGGCTACGGATGATTTTTACGCTATCGTCAGAGAGCGAAGATATGGGGGAGACCTCCAGGGAGTCATCGACAAACTGGATTATTTGAAAGAACTGGGGATTGGCGGCATCTATTTCAATCCAATTTTTGATGCACAATCAATGCATAAATATGATGGCTCCTATTATCATCATATAGACCGGAATTTTGGCCCAAACCCAGAAGCTGATACTGCATTATTTAACAGGGAAGATCCGGGAGATCCTGCAAGCTGGGAGTTTTCTTCAGCTGATTCTTTATTCTTGGAATTGCTTGAAGAAGCTCATAAACGCGATATCAAAATTGTAATCGATGGAGTTTGGAATCATACCGGGACCGAGTTTTGGGCATTTCAGGATTTAGTGAAAAACCAGCAAAATTCCCCTTATAAGGAATGGTATATTGTTAATTCCTTCGACAATCCTGCTACAACGGACATCAGTGAATTTGATTATGAGGGCTGGTGGGGGTTTAAAGGTTTGCCCGTTTTCAGAGAAGAACAGGAAAACCTGGTTCGTCCAATTCGTGAGCATATTTTTGCCGTCACCCGCCGGTGGATGGACCCGAATGGAGATGGAGACCCCTCGGATGGAGTGGATGGCTGGCGGTTGGATGTAGCCTCGGAAGTGGGAAAAGAATTCTGGAAAGACTGGCATGAGTTAGTGTATCAGTTAAACCCGAAAGCCATTACTTTTGCGGAAATATGGACGGATGAAGCCAAAGAATTTATCAGCGCAGATTTATTTACTTCTGTAATGAATTACCGTTTTGCCTATGCAGCCAAGGATTTCCTGATTGATGATCGTATTGATACGCAGAAATTTATTCGACGGCTAAATGCACTGGAAGATGAATATCCGGAAGGAAGTGTATATGTACTCCAAAATTTACTGGATAGCCATGATACGGCCCGCCTGGCATCGATGATTGTAAATCCTGGCCTGGAATACGACCGTGACGGGCATCCACGGGATGGTTTTAAAGTACGTAAACCAAACACCAAAGAAAGGAAAGTGCAGCGGTTGGTTGCCTTGTTTCAGTTTAGCTGGAGAGGAGCACCTATGATCTATTATGGAACAGAGGCCGGGATGTGGGGAGCTGATGATCCTGATGATCGTAAACCTATGGTATGGAATGATTTATCTTATGAACCCGAGTCCGTGCATCCTTTGGGTAAAGAACGTCCCCAAGACGACAATAATTTTGATGAGGAACTTTTCAAATACTACCAACAGTTAGCTGAACTGCGCACTCAATCGCAAGTATTACAGAGGGGGAGTGCTGAGTTCATCTACCAGGATGCTGCTGCAAAAGTAGTTGCCTTTCAGCGGGAACTGGAGGGGCAAAACCCGATTTATGTATTCCTGAACCGCTCAGCTGATTCCCAGTTTGTGACTATTGAACTACCTGTTGCCAAAGACGAACTAACAAACCTGATTTCAGGTGAAAGAGTGCAGCTAAAAGAAGGAACTCTTGCCTTTGAAATACCATCAGTATCTGGAGTAGTACTTCAGTAGAATCGCCCACATGGGCTTGGTTCTATGTAATGCCCCCCGATACTCGCTGTAAGACTTAAGAGAGCTTTAGGGTGGTCCACTACCTTAATCAGTATTGATATGGTTAGTTGCTATGAAGGCTGAGGTTGCCATATACTTTCACCTCACCTAAATCCTCTCCTGGAGGAGAGGACTTGCTGGGTAATCAATAGATTGTTTGCTCACTTTTAAGATTTTGGATTTTCTGCTTCTAAACTTATTGGAGGGTATGTACAACAATTCTTCCTCCTAAAGCAAGTCAGAGACTTGCGTGGCTACTGTCCTTAAGACAGCCCTCGCAGAAGAAGCCTAATTCATCGATCAGACCGGGGATCGGTCAGATCGGGTACGGGGTTTGTTCTGTGTAATGAAACCCCGATTACTCGCTGTAAGACTTAAGAGAGCTTTAGATTCAAAAAGTGAGGGGAAAGAATGATTATATCACTGAAACTTTTTTGCCAGGCTATTTCTGAATTCTTTATTTCTGAGAACCTTCAATTCAAAAGCATTCATACTTTGTTGAATGGTTAAACTTTCTGTGCGATTTAAATCATCCAGGAAATAAGCCATTTCAATATCAGTGCCCGGTGAAATCACACTATCAAACCAATCTCCCAGCCTTTTTTTAGTCTCTTTTTTTCTCGCAGAGGCCCGCAGATGAACCGCTGAGTTGCGCAGATGGTGCTGGAATACCGAACGGCATGAGCGTATCAACTTCAATGTGGCATCCAGGCAGTATTCATCCATGAAGATCCGGATCAAAAGACCGTAGCATTCAAACGTTCATTAAAAGGGGAAAGCCCGATGTATGTTTTGCTGAATCGATCTGGATCTGCTCAGAGTGTTACTATTTATCTGCCTGATGCCAGGCAGGAACTCCTAAATGCCCTTACCGGAGAATCCGTTGAGCTAAATAACCAAAACCTTACCATAGAACTCCCTCTGATATCGGGTGTTATTTTGCGATGAATTGATGTGGGTATGTGTGTGCACAGGTTAAGGCGATATTTATTTTCTTCTCGTTGTGCCCCTCCGCGCAACTCCGCGTCTAACTCTGCGAAACTCTGCGTGAAATCACACTATCAAACCAATCTCCCAGCCTTTTTTTAGTCTCTTTTTTTCTCGCAGAGGCCCGAAGATGAACCGCTGAGTTGCGCAGATGGTACTGGAATACCGAACGGCATGAGCGTATCAACTTCAATGTGGCATTCCTAAAAACCCAATTATCCGGCCCGTAAACAACCTGACCTCCCTCCGCTAAAAACTTAATTGGGTTAACGTATTAACGCGGGCATGTTATTTCCCCTCAAGCATGGTCGATAGTTTCTCTCTGAACGATGAGTTGCTGAGGACTTCCAGCTCAAAACTGTTCATACTTTGTTTTATCGACATATTTTCCACAGAAGATAAGTTGTCAAGAAAATAAGCCATTTCAATATCAGTGCCCGATTTGGTAGTGGCATATAACGCCTTGGTAAGAACAAAAGCCGTAGAACCGCCCTTCATACCTGAGTGTTCTAACCACTCTTGGTTAGCGGGATTTGTCATAACTACTTCCATAATGGGGTTTAGGGTAGCATGAACTTTCTCCGAAAAGTAGGACCGGCTGTTAATTTTGTCCATGACGGAGGTATAAGTTGAAGCTGTAGAAGCCGGTAAATGCTCAGACCATATTTTTTGGGCATCCATAGTAAGCGAGCTAAGGCTAAATTCGTTTTTCATGGAAGTGTCACTTTGAAGAGTATAGAAGACATCAGTACTTTTTTTACGATACTCATTGAGTGATAATTCCGAAGCATCGATGGTCTCATCATTAAACAGATACAGAGAGGAAATAAAAGGGTAGATGGGTTCATGATTTTTGATATCAAGACTGTCCAATCGGTTATTTACATTCTCTATACCCAGTTTCATGAGCAGAAACTCCGTATTGGCATTAGAGCTGAACCAGATCATGCCCTTTGCAACATCATGCAGAGTCACTTGTCCGTTGTTTACCAATCCTTGTTTGGTAATCATATTTAGCCAGGCAGGGTGTGTGCCTCCATCGGTATTGGGAATATAGAATCGCCTCAGTTCAGAAAGCGAGACCCTTTCACCGGGATCTATTGTTCCGGCGGCCGCTTGTTCTGCAAACTCAACAGCTATTATGATTTTTACTGTACTTGCAAGAGGCATCATTCGATCCGCATTATAGTTTACCAGCACAGAATCATCCACAACCAAATGCAAAGATGCTTTCTCAGGATTATTCTTTATAAACTCGGCGATCTGCTTAGGAGAGGAAACGAGGTTTAGGTGAGAGGTAGTCCCTGTTATCACTATCAGTGTGGTGCAAACAGAAAGGCAAAAGAGAAATCGTTTCATCGTTTCGTTTTATTCATTAAGGTTCTAACTTTGCACTTTACGAAATAAACTATTTAGAATGCGCTTAAAAGAAAAACAGTTTGTTCCTTTCATAGTAGGGGTAGCATTATTGTCTGTGATTGTGATTGTATTTTCTTCTTTCCGTTTCAAGCAAAAACAAGAGAGAATGTTTGCAGAAAACCTGCAAAAGTCGAAGCTGCTTCAGTCAACGATGATGTACAAGGTTGGGAGCCCGGATAGTTTGACCCTATCCAGTTTAAAGGGAAAAAATGCGTTGTTGGTATTTTGGGCCAGCTGGTCCGATAAGTCTGAGTTGATGCTTAATGAGATTGATTTATTAGCCAGCGAAAGAGACTCCCTGGTGGTGCTGGCTGGATTGGTAAAAGATGCCGAGGAATCGTTCTCCAGTGTAAAAAAATACAAAGGCTTTGTTTATGTTGACGGAACCTATCTGTTCAACGAGCTGAAAGTGCCGGGTATACCCAGTTATGTGCTCTTTAATAAAGATGGGACGGTTATGCATTCCAATATAGGCTATCAAAAGGGAGTGGGATACGATACCCTTAAAGCCCGGCTAAATGAATAAACCAAGCTTTATATTGCTGGATGGCACATTGTGTGAAGAATCAGAAGCCTTGGTTTCTCCAATCAACAGAGGTTTGATGTATGGAGACAGCTGTTTCGACACCTTAAGATTATATCATGGGCAGTTTCTGCAGTGGGAACGGCATTTTGCACGGTTAAAGGAAGGATTAGGATATCTTCGTATGGGCTGTCCGTGGTCTTCTTCAGAATTAAAAAAGGACATAATGAAATTACTCCGGGAAAATGGATTAACCCAGGGGGATGCCATGGTCAGGCTCCAGGTATGGAGAGAAGGTGGCCGGGGATATAGAACCGAGGCAAGCGGGGCGAGATGGATGATACAAGCCTCACCTTATGAAGCCGATAAAGACAAAGCACTTAATCTAACAATAGCAGAAACCCGCTGTATCCCATCCAAATCACTAAAGCGAACCGTTAAGCTGGGGAGCGGCTTGAACTACGTACAGGCTGCCGCTGAGGCCCGCGATGCGAATTGTGACAATGCTCTTATGTTCACCATTGATGATTATATAAGTGAAACCACCACCGCCAATGTATTTTGGGTAAAAGGTCACAGGTTGTTTACTCCTTCTGTAAGCTGTGATCTGCTGCCTGGTGTAATGAGAAGTATAATCATAGATCTGTGTAAACAGGAAGGAATCCCGGTTATCCAAGGAGAATACCAGCGTGATGAGTTAAAGGAAGCGGAAGCCCTGTTCTGCTGCAATTCACTCATAGAGATACAACCGGTGCATACCGTGGGAGATTTAACCTTTGATGAAGATCACCAACTCATCCAGAAGCTGAAACAGCTAATATCCGGCTATAAAGAAATTCATCTCAAAGAATGAGCCGCTTCAAAACAATAGAAGATGTATGGGATTACCTGGATGCCATCCCCCGGTTTCAGTCTGCAGGAGATAAGGCAGTGCATTATTCTCTGGATACAATCAAAGCATTTTGTGCATCTGTGGGCAACCCTCAGGATAGGTTTCCATCTATACACGTAGGTGGAACCAACGGTAAAGGGACAACCAGCCATATTTTGGCAAATATATACAATGATGCAGGCTTCACTACCGGTTTGTTTACTTCACCTCATTTGGAAGTCTATAATGAAAGGGTGCGTGTTGCGGGAAAGAATATCACCGATGAGCAAATGGTGATATTCTTTCGTAATTATGAAGAGCTGTTAAACCAGTATAACCTCAGTTATTTTGAAATCAGTACAGTTCTCGCATTTTGGTATTTTTCCGAAGCAGAAGTTGACCTGGCTATAATTGAAGTGGGATTGGGAGGGAGGCTGGATTCCACAAATATCATTACACCGGGGCTATCAGTAATAACCAGTTTAAGCCTGGATCATCAACAAATGCTGGGGGACCAGATCCAGGATATAGCACATGAGAAAGCAGGTATTATCAAAAAAGGGGTGCCGGTTGTTGTTGGAAATCTGCCCGGTGAAGCTCTGCAGATCATACAGGAAAGAGTAAGAAAGACGGGCAGCAAAATGTATGCTGTTTCTGATTTAGAACCGAAATGGAAGCACGGATTGTTTACGCTCAAAACAGTGGGTGTCACTCTTAAAACAAATGTAAGAGAACCTATAAATAAATGGAACCTGGCGATGGCCTGGCAGGTAGTACAGTTATTGAATGAAAAGTTTCCGGTTGCCAACGAATCACTTAAAACTTCGTTAAGCGAATTTAAAGGTGCTCGCGGAAGATTTGAGAAGCTCAGTCCCGAATATGAATGGTATTTTTCCGGTTCTCATAATATGGAAGCAGTAGATGCCCTGTTGGAGACCGTTAGAGAGTTGGGTGAAATTACAGAGACAGTATTGGTGTTCTCATCAGTGAAGGATAAGATCAGTAAAGAGTATCTGGAACGCTTTCAAGGTTTTAAAAAAGTATATTTTTATCAGCAAGAAGGAGAAAGAGCGGCTAAAAATGAAGATCTGTCGGGCATTATAACCCCTGAATTGATCGATAATGACAATTTTGAGATTATTTTAAAGGAATTGCAGACAGAGTTAGTAATTTTTGCAGGAAGTTTTTACTTTTATCCTATCATTAAACGATGGACCAAGGCTTAAAAACATTCTTCCATCGCATTTTTATCCTTACCTGATTGAATATCCTGTCTCGTTACTTTGGTAACATGATGTTCACCCCAAACTCAGTAAGTATCATAATAACAGCTACAATTTATGTCAGATAATCAGACCGCCGGAATTACGGCCGGGGACTTAGATTCTTTAGAAAAGAAGAAACTCCACGAGCTGCAAACATTTGCAAAATCTTTAGGAATAAAGCGCGTAACAGGAATACGTAAAGCCCAGCTCATCGAAAATATTCGGGAAAAAGCTCAATCTTTAAATGCTGAAAAAAAGCATCGGGAAGAAGAAAACCAGAAGGATGGCAGAAATTCTGCAAACAAAGAAGATGAGATGACTTCCTATGGGGGGCAAGACCATATTGTCTCTTATAAAAAGCAGGAAGAAAAGAAAGAGAATAAAAAGAAGAAATCGCACAATCGAAATACTCAGCGTCGCAAAGGGCATGAGCACAACAAGCTGCCGGAGTCGGAAGCAACTACTCTTGAAGAACGCATTGAAGAGTTAAGACCTGGTTTGGGGCCATACCTTTTTAATGAAGGTACGCTTGAAATTTTACCCGATGGTTATGGGTTCCTCCGCTCGGTGAACTACAATTATAAAGCCAGTCCGGATGATATTTATGTATCTCCTTCACAAATTAAACGCTTTAGACTAAAGCAGGGCGATTGTGTAATAGGGATTATCCGTCCCCCAAAAGTAGGTGAACGATATTTTGCTTTACTCCGGATTGAAGGTGTTAATGGGCGTATTCCCCATGACATGGACAATCGCAAAGATTTTGAAGACATGCTCCCCATTCACCCCGACCAGCGATTCCGCCTGGAGCATAAGTCTACTGAATACTCTACCCGCCTCATTGATATGTTTGCTCCATTAGGAAAAGGCCAAAGGGGATTGGTAGTGGCACAGCCAAAGACAGGTAAAACCACTATTCTCCGGAATATTGCCAATGCCGTTTCTGAAAATCATCCTGATACAAAAATTATTATTGTACTGATTGATGAACGCCCGGAAGAGGTTACCGAAATGGAACGCACAGTTGAAAGTGCTGAAGTAGTTGCCTCAACCTTTGATGAAAAACCAGAAAACCATATTGGCCTTGCAGAGATTGCTTTTGAAAAAGCCAAACGACTGGTTGAAAGCGGTCATGATGTATTGCTATTGATGGATTCTATTACCCGTTTGGCACGAGCATATAATATCTGTGCATCTAACAAGGGGCGTACCATGACCGGTGGTGTTGATTCTGAAGCTCTTAAAGCTCCCCGTCAGTTATTCAGTTCTGCTCGTAATATTGAAAACGGTGGTTCGCTTACCATCCTGGCTACAGCCCTTATCGATACCGGCTCGCGTATGGATGATGTGATTTTTGAAGAATTCAAGGGTACCGGTAATATGGAAATATACCTCGATCGCCGACTCTCGGATCGTCGTTTATATCCCGCAATCGATATTTTCCGGAGTGGAACACGACGTGAAGAGTTATTGGTTGCCGAGGAAGAACGCGAGAAGATAGTACTACTTCGACGTTACCTCACCAATATGAATGCGTTTGAAGCCATGGAATTCCTGCTCGACAAAATTAAAGGAACTAAAGACAACGAAGAGTTTCTCATTTCAATGAATAAATAGGCGCCAATGTGTACGTGGATGGTGAACTGGTCCGCGCGAAACTACTATACCCAAACCAACCTCCCGGCCTTTTTTCCAGTTCCCTTTTCTCGCAGATTCCCGCTGATGAACCGCTGAGTTGCGCTGATGGTTTTTGGAATACGGACGGCATGAGCTTAAGAACTTAAATCCCCATCATCCGGCCCGCTCCGCGTAACTCTGCGCATAACTCCGCGAAACTCCGCGTGAAACTATTCTACCCAAATCAACCTCCCGGCCTTTTTTCAGTTCCCTTTTCTCGCAGATTCCCGCTGATGAACCGCTGAGTTGCGCCGATGAATTTAGTGAGGATGAAAGAACAGATTATGGAATTTCATCTTTAGGCTTTTTCTCTACAGGAAGCCGGAGCTTCTCTCCTAAAGGATGACCATATCACAGGTTGTATTAAGAAGCCAGAGTTTCTCATCTCAATGAATAAATAGAAGATTTGGTGTCTTCTCCCAAAGCGGATTAACCTGGTTTAGAAGGTGTAATGTGTGCAAAATGTCGCTTCGAAAGGAATTGAAAGCGCTTCCTGTAATTTGTCTTACTTTTTTGTTGGCATTTTAGGATAATATCAGATATCCTCAGCTACCTTATTAATTCAATATGTAGTAGTAACAAGCACCAAAAGAACACTCAATGGCTTTATCGGGATTAGACTGGGGTATTATTGCTCTATTTTTCATCATTGTGCTGGCAATCGGCTGGATCACTTCCAAAACAGCAGGCAAAAACACCGAAGAATATTTTTTAGGGGGGCGATCTATGCCGTGGTGGCTGCTGGGTATTTCAATGGTAGCTACTACCTTTTCAGCGGATACCCCAAACCTTGTTACTGGCTTTGTGCGCGAAGGTGGAGTTGCCAAGAACTGGGCGTGGTGGGCTTTCCTGATTACAGGGATGGTCACCGTTTTTATATATGCGAAATTATGGAGGCGATCGGGAGTTGCCACCGACCTCGGACTCTATGAACTGCGATATGGCGGTAAACCGGCTTCTTTCTTAAGGGGTTTCAGGGCTTTATATCTTGGTCTCTTTTTTAATTGCCTGATTATGGGTACGGTAACCCTGGCAGCGATTAAGATTGGAGGGATAATGCTGGACCTGGAACCTTTCACAGTGGTGGGCATAGTAAGTGTGGTTGTAATTATATACTCAAGTCTTGGGGGGATTAAAGGGGTCATCTGGACTGATTTCTTTCAATATGGGATTGCTACCGTAGGAGCGATTTATGCAGCTTACGTAGCGGTCAATCAACCCGAGATCGGCTCACTCGCAAATCTGCTGGATAACCCGGTTTTACAGGGTAAATTGAATATTATGCCCGATATTTCTGACCCGTCGGTATTTGTGACTATGCTGATTATCCCCATAGCCGTTCAATGGTGGGCCGTGTGGTATCCCGGGGCAGAACCAGGAGGCGGCGGCTACATAGCCCAACGTATGCTTTCGGCCAAAGATGAAAAAAATGCCATCGGAGCTACCCTTCTTTTTAACTTTGCACATTATGCTTTAAGGCCCTGGCCCTGGATTATTGTAGCTTTGGCTTCCATTATCCTGTATCCCGATCTGGCTTCTATCAAGGCAGAGTTTCCCAATATTACAGATCAATATCTTGGACATGACATCGCCTATCCGGTTATGCTCACCAAGCTGGGCACAGGCTGGCTTGGACTGGTAGTAGCCTCGCTGATTGCGGCGGTAATGTCAACCCTGAGTACTCACCTCAATTGGGGGGCTTCCTATATTGTTAGTGATTTCTATCAGCGTTTTCTAAAACCTGATGCAACAGAGAAGCAACAAGTTATGGTTGGGAGAATATCCACCGCTGTATTAATGATATTGTCGGCCATACTGGCATTAACCATTCTCGAGAATGCTACCCAGGCTTTTGATATTCTGTTACTCTCTGGAGCTGGATCCGGGGCTATCTATCTGTTGCGATGGTTCTGGTGGCGGATCAATGCCGTAACGGAGATTGTAGCCATGGTATCAGCCACTATTACTGCTTTTATACTGGTATTGGTGGTTCCGGATGAAGCCGTAGCTACTGCCTTATTAGATGCTTCCTCGGTTAAGCTGCTGATTGCTATTGCTATTACAACGGTGGTGTGGCTGGTAACTACATTTACTACCAAGCCCGAGTCAATGGATGTTCTTATCAATTTCTGCAAAGAAGTGCACCCGGGTGGACCTGGCTGGAGAAAAGTGTCGGAAGAAGCAGAGGCCCGGGGAATTGAATTAAAACAATCCATGACAAAATGGGATATGCCAAGTAGTCTTTTAAGTGTAATGCTGGGGTGTATTGGTATCTACAGCTCATTGTTTTCGGTAGGTAACTTCCTGTATGGCAATGTAATACAGGGAAGTCTGCTGGCTGTGGTTGTAGGAATTTCCATTTTCTTGCTCATGAAAGTGTGGACTAATTTAAATATAGAATAACATCAGATTATGGATAGAAAAACATTTATTCGAAATGGAACAATAGCTACTGCAGGAACGATACTGGGGGCTCCATCAATATTGCGAGCCGGGCAAAAACTGGATAAAACAGTACGAATTGGCTTTGTAGGCACGGGCCTGAGAGGGCGTAATCACGTCAACAATATCCTGGATTTGGATGGAGTAGAATGCCCTGCTTTTTGTGATATAGATCCGGAAGCCGTAAAGCTTACCAACGGAATTTTTAAAGAAAAAGGTAAGGAAGCTCCAAAAGTATATAGTGCTCACGAACGCTCGTTCGAGGAGATGCTGGAAAACGAAGATCTGGATGGAGTAATTGTAGCTACCAACTGGAAGTGGCATTCTCCCATCTGCCTTAAAGCCATGGAAGAAGGTGTATATGTAGGTACGGAAGTATCAGGCGCTTTTTCTGTGGATGAATGCTGGGATCTGGTGAATACCCACCAGGAAACGGGTACGCACTTAATGTTTCTCGAAAATGTGTGTTACCGGCGGGATGTGATGGCTGTACTTAATATGGTGCGGGATGATGTTTTTGGAGAATTACTCCATTTCCGAGGAGGGTATCTCCACGACCTGCGGGCTATTAAATTTAATGACGGCGATGGTGGCTTAGCTTATGGTGAAGAGAGTTACGGTGAAGCCCGCTGGCGAACCAATCATTCAAAACATAGAAATGCTGACTTGTACCCAACACACGGACTGGGACCTATAGGCGTAATGGCGGATATGAACCGGGGGAACAGGCTCACCAGTATTTCTTCTTTTGCCACAAAATCCCGTTCACTCAAAAATTATATAGATAAGCATCCCGATGGAGGAGAGGATCATCCTTACAGCAAAATTAATTGGGAGTTGGGTGATATTGTCACTTCAACCATTACCACTGCACGTGGAGAAACGATTATACTTACCCACGATACCAACACCCCCCGGCCGTATTCACTGGGCTTCAGGGTTCAGGGAGTAGACGGATTAACCGATTTCGATTATTATTCGCGACGGGTGTATGTTGAAGGAACATCCGATCCACACCGATGGGATAAAGCCCAGGAATGGTTCGATAAATATGACCACCACTTGTGGGAAAAATATGGTGAGATCGCCAGGGGGGGTGGACATGGCGGGATGGATTACTTCCTTGACCGTGCGTTTGTTGAAAGCGTTCGCCAGGAACTGCCGCCGGTGCTGGATGTATATGATGGAGCCGTATTGCGGGCTATCACCCCACTTTCCGAGGTTTCAATTCAAAATGGAGGAGCTCCTCAGGCTATTCCCGATTTTACCGAAGGTAAATGGATAAGCAGAAAGCCAGTATTTGGCTTGGGAAATTTGTAAAACATAACTATGAAACCAACACTTATTGTTTTAGCTGCCGGAATGGGCAGCAGGTATAGAGGTCTTAAACAGCTGGATGAAGTAGGCCCTTCGGGCGAAGCTATTATGGATTACACTATCTATGATGCGATTCAAACCGGCTATGGCAAAATTATTTTTGTAATCCGCGAAAGTATGGAAAAAGCTTTCAGGGATGCTATCCTCAGCAAAATACCTTCGGATATAGAGACCGATATTGTATTTCAGGCGCTTGATGACCTTCCGGGAGGACTCAGTGTGCCTGACAAGAGAACCAAGCCTTGGGGCACTGCTCACGCTTTGTGGGTGGCAAGAGAGGTTGTACAAGAACCCTTTGCTATGGTTAATGCAGATGACTATTACGGACGGGATGCTTTGCAAGCGATGAATTCACATCTTGCAGAGCTAAATGCGGATACCGTATCGGCTTGCATGGTGGGCTTTAGGCTGGAGAATACATTATCTGAATTTGGATCGGTTTCCCGGGGAATCTGTGAAGTAGATAATAAAGAACACCTCATTGGTATAGAAGAACGAACCCAAATAGAGAAGAATAAAAACGAGATTTTCTTTGAGGAAGAGGATGAGCGTCATCCATTAACAGGGAATGAGATTGCTTCTATGAACTTAATCGGCTTTACACCTCCGGTGTTTCAGCTCATTGAAGAAGGTTTTATTGAGTTTTATAACAGCAAAGGAGAGGATCTTAAGGCAGAATATTATGTACCGGAAGTGCTTAAAGACCTGATAGCTGATGGATACCAGGTTCCGGTGCTCCCCACAACTTCACAATGGTTTGGCGTTACGTACCGGGAAGATAAACCTTATGTAGAACAACAGCTTTTAGCGTTGGTAGAGAAAAGGACTTATCCGAAGCGTTTGTGGAGTTAGAATGTGTAAAGATGTATTGGCAGTAATTCATAAGTTTTCAATATCGGGAACGCCAGTGAAAGCGGTTCCTTTTGGCGGCGGACACATCAATAAGACTTATAAAGTTACAACTCAGGAAGAGCATTCGGCCGATTATCTGCTTCAGCGGATTAACCATAATGTATTTTCTGATGTGAAGGGCCTTATGGAGAATATCTATAAGGTTACAGCTCATATCAAAAAGAAAACAGCACTCGGAGAAGAACACGTACTTACGATTGTTAAGACCCGGGATGATAAATTATACTACAAAAACGGAAACGGATACTGGCGGGTATTTGAGTTTTTAAAAGGAGCACAATCATTCGACAAAGCTCAGACCCAAAAGCACGCCTTTGAAGGCGCCCGGATGTTTGGGTTGTTTCTCAAAGATTTGGCCGATTTCCCGGTGGGTGAACTTCATATCACGATAAAAGATTTCCATAACATCGATTTTCGACTTCGACAGTTTGAGGAAGCTTTGAAAAGTGCAGATGAAGATCTAATTGAACAGGCGGCCGGGCAAATTCACCTGGTTCAAAAGTATTCTGATCTTATGTCAGGGATATATAACAAAGCAGTTTCAGGTGGGTTACCCCTCCGCGTTACCCATAATGATACCAAGTTTAATAATGTACTGTTAAACAAAGATGGCATGGGGCAGTCCGTCATAGATCTGGATACTGTGATGCCTGGTTTTGTTTTTTATGATGTTGGAGACGGAATAAGGACGGGCGTTATTAACGCGGATGAAGATGAACAAGATCTGGATGATGTTGTTTTAGACATCGACAAATACCAAGCTTATATAGAAGGGTATTTAGATGGGACAGGAGATATTTTGACACCTGAAGAACTAAAGAGCATTCCGTATTCGGGAGCGTATATGGCCTATATAATGGGAGTGCGTTTTCTCACCGACTACCTGAATGGAAATATCTATTACCGCGTGCGTTTTCCGGAACACAATTACTACCGGTCTCGGTGTCAGCTCTATGTGACTTCACTGCTATTGGAATATACCAGGACAATTAAAAGCCTTATGAAGGTGTAAAACCATTTCCTGTAAATAGGTCAGGGTTTTATCTCCTTAAGGCCAAACTTTTTGTTTTTTGTTCGCTCCAGGCGGCCTGCTTTAACATGGATGGAATGGTAAAAAAGGAGATACGCTTTTTCTTTCAGTGCTTGTTTCAGAATCAGGGTTTTGGCTTTTTTGGATTGCAGGGGATCCACATGCATTTGTTGAATGGAGTAATTCAATTGATGTTCGGAAGGAATTAGGTCTCCCAAAAAATAAGCATACTCTCCTGAATCGTAGATTTTAACAATTTGATGGCCTGGTGTATGTCCGCCGGTTCTAATAAGCTCAATTCCCGGAAGCAGCTCAAAGGAGGTATCGGTAATCATAACCAGCTTATCATCAGCGGCAAGTTTATACATTTCGTCCATTTTGTAGCCGGCTTCCAGCTTTTTTGCAGGCTCTCCAAGCTGCTGCAGAGCATAGTGCCATTCCTTTTTTTGAAGGAAGTAATTGGCATTAGGCAGGGTAGGTTGAGTGGAGGAGCTTTCATCCACATAGGTTGAACCGGCGGCATGATCAAAATGGAGATGGGATAAAACCACGTGGGTTACATCAGAAGGGGAAATGCCAAAAATATCAAGATTGGTAATGAGGTTAGAGGTGTCTTCATACTCACTTTTATGGTCAAGCCCCCAACCAAGGCCTGTATCAATAATCACCACCTGCTTGCCATCCCTGATTAAAATAGGGTTGATTCCAATAGTGGTTGCCGAGTGCCTGGAACGGTCCATTTCAGGAGGGGAGGTAATGTCGTGGGCGTCTATTTTTGTGATGACTCCACCAGTGTAAACATCAAAAATGCCTTCACTTAACTGTTCAATTTGAAAGCGACCTATTCTCATACATTCCCTGAATTAATAATGACCCTCTGTAGTTTGTTGATTTGACCACAGACAACATAATAAATCTTTGGTTTCTATCAATTCATTTTATCTTTGAAGCATGAAAAAATATGACGCTATAATCATAGGTTCAGGCCATAATGGATTGGTTACCGCTTGTTACCTGGCAAAAAATAACTATAAAGTGTTGGTGCTTGAGCGCGATGATACAATAGGAGGTGCCGTTCGCACCGAAACGATGTTTCAGTCCAAAGAGCATCCGCATGGCTTTAGAATGGATGTAGGATCCTCGGTTCACATCATGATTCACCAAACGGGCATTATCGAAGAACTGGAACTGGAAAAATATGGGCTCGAGTATATCGATATGGACCCTATTATGTCGTACCCGGTACCTACGGCTAAGGGGGTTATTCATTTTTGGAAGGATATAGAACGTACGCTTGATTCTATTGCTAAAGTGGCTCCCGAAGATGTGTCGAATTACCGGGATTTTATACAATTCTGGGGGAAGATTAATCAAGGGGTCCTCAAAGCTTTTATGACAACACCTTCTACCGCTAATATTATTTCTGAAATAGCAAAATCTCAATTTAAAGATGGAGCTATGTTCCGAAAAGGGGAGCAGGCAGCTGGCCTACAAAAAATCCTTTCCAGCTATGGTAAAGTGGTGGATGATGCCTTCGAAAGTGAATATATGAAAGCCGCTGTACTTTGGTTTGCGGCTCAATCAGGTCCCTTGCCGGATCACTCTGCTACCGGCGATTTTGCAGGATGGCAGTCTATGTTACACCAAAGCGGAGCCAAACATCCCAAAGGAGGTAGTGGGATGCTTACCCAGGCCATGAAGGCTATGATAGAGGCACATGGAGGAATAGTAGAGAGCGGTAAACCCGTAGAAAAAATCCTGATTGAAAATGGAAAAGTATTTGGAGTCCGAACAAATGAAGGGGAAGAGTATAGGGCCGATACCATAGTTTCAAATGCCCATGTTCAAACTACCATGATGAAGATGGTGGGGCGGGAACATTTAGAGGACTCCATGTTTAAGAAAGTTGGTGATATTAATGTAGGCAATGGTTTGGGAATGGTAATACGCTGTGCCGTTGAGGAATTACCGCAATACACAGCTGCTCCGGATGATGCCTACATACACAACGGCATTCAATTGCTGGCCCCCTCGGTGCAGTATATGAACAATGCCATAGGAGATTATATGAAAAAATTTCCGCCTGAAAATCCGGCTGTGCTTTGCATGACATTCAGTAAAATTGATCCTGAAGTGGCACAGGATGGGAAGCATACATTATTTGCCTGGGCTCAATGGCACCCCTACGAATTAGCCAATGGCATGCATTGGGATGACATCAGGGAAAGGGAAGCTCAAAAAATTTATGATGTAGTGGTAAAATATGCCCCCAATATGGAGGACAAACTAATTGATTGGTATATTCAGTCACCTTTGGACATTGAACGGAAACACGGGCTTCTGCGGGGAAACGTGATGCATGTTGAAATGAATTTTGATCAAATGTTTATGTTTAGGCCCATTCCTGAAATGAGCCAATATGAAACCCCTATTCAAAATCTGTACCTGGCAAGTGCTTCCTGCCATCCCGGAGGGGGCGTATTTGGAGCTGCAGGACATAATGCGGCACAGGTTATTCTCAAAAATAACAACAGAAAACTATTTTCATTTCGCTAAGGAGATTCATTGCTAAGACCAAAAGTAGTAGTACATCTTTCAAGATTCGATAACAACCTTCAGCTCATACGGTCAAGAACGAAGCCCGGGGTCCAGGTTATGGCCGTTGTGAAGAATGAAGCCTATGGGCATGGCCTCATACCGGTGTGTGAGCATTTGAAAGACCAGGTTGATTGGTTTTGTGTGGCCCGTACCGAAGAGGGGGTAAAAATGCGTGAGGCGGGGATCGAGAATCCCATTCTTGTGTTTGAAGTTCCATGCGAAGAAAACATCCGGGACTTTAATACACACGACCTGACGGCCACGATCAGTGATCTTGCTCATTTTGATTTGTTGGAAGAAGGCACCCAATGTCATATGAACTTCGATACAGGCATGACACGGTTGGGAATTCGGGCAGAGGACGTATCCCAGGCCGTGCAGAAGTTTGATGACAATAAGCAGTTAAACATAACAGGAATCTACACGCATTTCTCGGATGCTGATGCTCCACAAAAACCCGCAACTAAAGAACAGCTTAGTCTGTTTAACAAAATTCGGTCTCAGTTTCCTGCCATTTTATATACCCATGTGTCGAATAGCGGAGGAATTTTTTATCATGACAGTAAAGAGACGGCATTTAATGGAGTGCGCGCCGGAATTTCACTCTATGGGTATGAGGCGGGGGAACAGCCGATTCCAGAACTTCAACCGGTTATGGAATTGAAATCGAGCCTGGTACAGGTGAAAAAAATCCAGAAAGGAGATGCCGTCGGTTATGGAGGACGCTGGATAGCCGAAGAAGAAGGCTGGCTGGGTATTATCCCTGTAGGCTATGCGCATGGCGTACCACGGCCGTTAAGCGGACAGATTAAAGTTCAAATCAAGAATCGTTTATATCCACAGAAGGGGACTATCAGCATGGACTATATGACCGTCTTTCTCGGGGACGATAAGCTTGAAGAAGGAACTTCACTTACCCTATTGGGAGATAATCCTATTTCTGCTAAGACATGGGCCAGGATATTGGGAACCATTCCTTATGAGATCATTACCACTATTCCGCAGTTTGTTGCCAGGGAATATGTGAACTAAAGAATGATCTTATCAAGTTCCAGGTCCACACGAATGGTATCATCGGGAAAAGTTCTATCTCTGTGAAGTTCAGGAGGAACAAAAAGTACCCTCTTTCCACCATTTTTCATACCAAGTACCCCTTCCTGTATCCCTTCATGCAAAAAGACAGAACTATTGCCTGTAGGAGAAACTGAAGCAGTAACAGGTTGTGAGTTTAGATTGATATAAGAACTTTTGATAATGGTACCTTCGCTGCTTCTTAAGGTATAGTATACCGTTATAAAGTCTCTGAATACCACTCCGTATTGGCCACTGCCTTCCTTTACTTTGTAATAGATGAGCCCGGAGTCTGTTTCTACCTTAGTGGCACCTTCCAGTGAAAAAGGATCGGGAACAAGGGAATAATCAATTTTAAAAGGGTCTTCTTCGTTACAAGACACGAGTATTAAACAGAATACAAAAAGGGTAAATAGTTTGGCTAAAGGTTTACTCATTAAAATAGCTTTGTGAGATTCTTTTCTGAATTAAATTTTTTTAAACACTTATTATTATAAAAGCAAGTTTAAAGATACGAGATGATGACTTTAAAACCATACCAATCTTAGATTGTACTTTAATTAGTCGGATGCTGAATTAGCAAGGGCCTTTTCCATCTCTTTTTCCCGTTTGCGGTTGGCATAGCCACTAATCCATATAGAAAGTTGATAGAGCAGTGTTAAAGGTACAGCTATCAGAATCTGGGAAACAGGATCGGGTGGAGTAAGCATGGCAGATAAAACCAAACAAAGTACAATGGCATGCCGGCGGTATTTTCTAAGAAAGTCGGGAGTCAGGATTCCAATTTTAGATAGCATGTAGCTGACTACAGGGATTTGAAAAACGACTCCACAAGAAATAGTCCACATGGCCATCGAAGAAAAGTAGTTGTTGATATCAAAATCATTGCGGATGACGTCAGCAATCTGAAATTGTGTAAAAAACTGGAGTGCAAAGGGCACAAGTATCAAATAGCCAAATGCTACTCCCGTCAGGAAAAAAAAAGTAATGGCAATGGCGCTTAAAATACTTTTCTTTTTTCCGGAAGACTCCAGGGCCGGCTCTACAAAGGCCCACATTTGATAGATAAATAAAGGAGAGCCAAGTATAAAACCAACTACAAAAAGAGATCCTATGTACATGAAAAACTGTCCGGGCAGCCTACGGCTCTGCAGAACTAAATCCTGAGCCTCCACCCGGAGTAAATCATACATAAAAAAGGTTTTCTTGGCAGGCCCCAGTACTACCTCATTAATGATAAAGTCCGAGAAGAAGAACGCAATAGCTACTCCCAGCAAAATACCTCCCGTCCCTTTAATAATTCTCCACCGGAGTTCTTCAAGATGCTCCAGAAAAGACATATTATCGGTAAGATCCTTTGGCTGTTTGGCCTTGGGAGGTTCTTTCTCCATTATTTGACGTTCTTGCAAATCAGAGTATGGTTTAAGCGGTTATAAAATCATAGAGTGGAAATTGCTCGCATAAATCACGCACTTCCTGTTCTACTTGTTGCTGAACCGCTTCATTAGCAGGGTCTTGCAATACTTTATCGATCAGAACTACAATTTGTTCAAATTCAGCTTCTTTAAGACCCCGGGTAGTCATTGCTGGAGAACCGATTCGGATTCCAGAAGTCACAAAAGGGCTCTCGGTATCAAACGGAACCATGTTTTTATTTACGGTAATGGCCGCTTTTTCGAGTGCCTCCTCCGCAATTTTTCCATTCAGTTTTTTATTGCGTAAGTCAATCAACAGCAGATGGTTGTCGGTTCCACCACTTACCAGGTCATATCCTAAATCAACAAATTTTTGGGCCATGGCCCGGGCGTTTTTTTGTACCTGATTTTGATATTCTTTAAAGGAATCTTCAAGTGCTTCGCCAAATGAAACGGCTTTAGCTGCAATCACATGCATTAAAGGCCCCCCTTGTGAACCTGGAAATACAGCTGAATTCAATACTTCGCCCCAGTTTTTGGTACGTCCCGATTTACGGGCGGTAACCCCCAGGGTGTTCTCACCGTCATTTCCTAACAAAATCATGCCACCTCTTGGTCCTCTCAGAGTTTTGTGAGTTGTAGTTGTTACAACATGGGCATGCGGAAGTGGATTCCTGAGGTTTCCTGTTGCAATAAGTCCGGCAGTGTGAGCCATGTCCATCCAAAGATAGGCTCCTACTTCATCCGCAATATTTCGAAATGCTTCGTAGTCATAATCCCGGGTATAGGCTGATGCGCCAATGGAAATCATTCTTGGTTTAACTTCTTTTGCACGTTCCCGGATTTTATTCATATTCAAACGGCCGGTTTCCTTCTCAACTCCGTAAAACTCTGCCTTGTAAGTGAGCCCGGAAAAGTTAACCGGAGATCCGTGTGTAAGGTGTCCGCCATGAGATAAATTTAGTCCCAGCAGGGTATCTCCAGGTTTCATAAATGCCAGGTATACAGCAGCATTGGCTGAAGCCCCTGAGTGCGGCTGGACATTAACCCAGTCGGCATTAAACAATTTCTTAGCCCGGTCTCGGGCTATATCCTCAACATCATCAACGACATCACAACCACCGTAATACCGTTTCCCTGGATATCCTTCAGCATATTTATTAGTTAGGGCTGTCCCCATAGCCTCAATAACTGCTTTAGAAGCAAAATTTTCAGAAGCGATCAATTCAAGGTTAAAATTCTGTCGGTCTGTTTCCTTTTCAATAAGGTCAAAGATGGCGGGGTCCTGAGACTGAAGGTTTTTCATTTATTTGTATTTTTTTGTGTTAAAGATTCAATTTTTTTTGTCCTGCGTTCATGGCGGCCTCCTTCAAAGTCTGTATCAAGCCATGTTTGCACTAATTCTTTAAGTTGTTGTTCTTCGAGCTCACGACCGGGTAAACAGAGAATGTTAGCATTGTTATGCAAACGAGTCATCTTAGCAGATTCAGTATTATAGACCAATCCCGCACGAATCCTGGGATATTTATTGGCAGTCATACAAACACCCTGTCCACTTCCACAAATCAAAATGCCAAGCTCATATTCATTCGAGTTCACTTTTTCAGATACCTGTACGGCATAATCCGGGTAGTCAACAGAGTCTTCTGAATGGGTTCCGAAATCAATAGGGGTGTGCCCGTTTTCTTCGAGAAAAGCTTTAACAATTTCTTTGGCTGGGTAACCTGCGTGATCACTTGCTATGGGAATTATCATTGAGAGTTTGTTTGAGGATAAGATTTTAAGAAAAGAATATCCTCAATTTTTAACTGAGATTAAAGAAAACAATAGCTAATAAAGTTAAAATATATGAGACCATTTTTGAAAAGATGAAATGGTTATCTTGAAACGAATTTTCACAGTAAAGCCAAAGCTACACATTGGATTACAAGCACGAAAGTATCATTGCGCAAGAAGCAGCTTCACAAGCGGCTGCAATTATCAAAGAATATGCCTCCAAAAAATCATTTGAGATCGAATTAAAAGGTAAAAATGATTTGATTACGGATGCCGATCTTGCATCAGAAAAAAAAATTATAGAAACGATTAAGGAATCTTTCCCGGATGATGAGATCCTGGCAGAAGAAAGCAATGTATTACAGGCTTTACCTGCCGGGCGGGTATGGATTATAGATCCTATTGACGGAACTACTAATTTTGCACATGGCTTTCCGGTGTATTGTATATCTATTGCTTTGTGGGAAGATAATGAACCCAGGGTGGGGTTGGTTATGGAAGTGGTATCGGGCGAGGTGTTTACTGCTGTGAAAGGAAAGGGGGCATTTTTGAATGGAGATTCTATTTCTGTTTCCCATATTGAGGATTCCAAACAAGCACTTATTGGAACAGGCTTCCCATATAGCAACCTTGAACTGGTGGATAGCTACCTGCGGCTCTTCCGAAGTTTAATGGACAATACCCACGGCCTGCGAAGGCCCGGTTCTGCTGCATGGGATTTATGCAATGTGGCATGCGGACGGTTCGAAGGATTCTATGAATATGGGTTAAGTCCCTGGGATGTGGCGGCCGGCTCGCTAATTATACAGGAAGCAGGCGGGGTAGTTACCGATTGGGAAGGAGCTGATAATTGGTTGTTTGGGAAACGAATTATTGCGGGAAATTTTTCTATCCGGAAGTTCTTACAGTCCCAGATCCATACTTTCTTTAAGCAGGATGATTTATCCAGGCAGTGAGCTTAGGATAAGTCCTGAAAGGTATTCTTATATACCTCCAAATCTTGTTCAGAAAACAAAACAAACCGTATGAGCTGCAGAGAAGAGAGCTCAGGAATTATTCTTTTAACAGTATCCCGGCATATCTTGGTTGCTTCTTCGATGGGATAGCCGAATGCACCGGTGGAAATGGCCGGGAAAGCAATAGAGATTATTTGACGTTGCTCGGCTATATTCAGTGCGTTGGTATAACAATCCGCAAGAATTTGATCTTCAGGGATATCTTTTCCATAAACCGGTCCCAGGCAGTGGATTACATATCTGTTGGGGAGGTTGTGAGCACTGGATATGACGGCTTCTCCAGGTTGAATAGGAGCTTGGGCGGCGCACTCTTTTGCCAAGCCGGGGCCTGCAGCCTGATGAATGGCTCCTGCAACTCCACCACCGGTTTGTAACCAGGCATTTGCTGCATTTACGATAGCTTCAATCTCATCTTGCCGGACTATATTTCCCTGCAGACATTCGAGAGTGATATCATCAATATGTAATTGCATGGTTATCGTTTGGGGTTACTTTCAAAAAATAAATTCATGCTGTTCAGTGGAACGGGTTTGTCATAGTATTTAAAGGGTTCACCAAACTCAAATCCACCGAGGTGACCAAAGTATCTGCACCGAGCTTCCATCTGCTTAAAATAATTAGTTGATGAAATATAGGTTGCAGGTTCATCTCCCGGATTTTCTACATTAAATTGGGAAGAGTATGCTAATATAGACTGTTTCTTTTTATCCATAAAACCACTGACATCAAAAATGAAATCCGGTTCCATGGGACGATCTTGCATGTAGTGTAGGATGTGTTTGGGACGCCAGGGGGTATGTTGCGGGCTATCTCCGGGCTCAATTTTTTTAAGACCTGCATAGAAAAGAGCATCCAGCACAAGATCTGTTCCATATCCATGATCCGGATGCCGGTCTCGGGGCGCACCAACCAAGCAGATATGAGGTTGAGTTTTTCGAACCTCCCGAATAATTTTAAGCTGGTTTTCCCGATTGTTTTTAATAAGAGTATCGGGTATTTGAAGATTGTTTCTGTAAGATACCCCAAGAATTTTTGTAGCCTTTTCAGCTTCTTTCATTCTGAGCGTTGGTGTACCTCGGGATCCCATTTCTCCTTGAGTGAGATCTACAATTCCTGCTTTTTTACCGTTTGCACAAAGAGCCGCTATTGTACCTCCGATACTTAATTCGGCATCATCAGGATGAGAGGCAAAAACGAGAATATCTAATTTCATAAAGGATTATTTTTCACATAAAGTAAGCAAAAAAAATTATGAATCTGGAAATCTGAATTGAGTTACACCTTTTTTCAAAAAAAATGTAACGATTCAATATAACATGCGTAGGTGATTTGTCTACTTCAACTTTTAGAATAAGCGATGAGAAGAATATTAAACAGTTTATTGGAAGGCCTGAAAATAGCATTTAAGGCTCTTAGTATTAATAAAATCAGGTCGGTACTTACTGCTCTTTGCATTATCATCGGGATTACCATGGTTACTATAGCAGATGCAGTAACTACCGGAATGGATATCACTTTTGATAACAGCATGGCCATGATGGGGCAAAATGTGGTATATGTTGAAAAATGGCCTTGGGATGGTGGAGACGATTGGTGGAAATACCGCAGCCGTAAAGAAATGGATCTTGAATATGTTGAAGAGCTGAGAGACGCCAGTTTATATGCTTCAAATGTATCAGCATCAGCTAACCGCAGATCTACGGTAAGATACAAGGATAAAAATGCCGAAGCAGTAGGAATAAGTGGAACCACTTCTAATTACCTTGATACACAGGGGCTGGATATAGAAGAAGGGCGTATGTTTACCGAAGAAGAAGCTCGTAGAGGGGCTAATGTTGCTGTAATAGGGGTAACATTAAAAGAGGCTCTTTTCGAAAATGAGATAGCTTTGGGTAAAGTTATCCGGATTTCCGGGAAAAAGTACACCGTTATAGGAGTGCTTGAAAAACAGGGGAGTTTTTTGGGACTGGGAGATTCTGATAATAGAATTTTAACCCCTATCAAAGCCTTTGGCCAAATATTTGGGTTACGGTCCGGAATACAGATAGGGGTGAAGTTTCCAACAAAGGAAGCCTTGGCGGAGGGGGAATATGAAGTAGAAGGAATCATGCGAAGAATCCGACAGTTGGAGGCGACCGAAGAGAATGATTTTGCCGTAAATAAACCGGAGACTTTTAAAAAGCAACTCGAAGGTATTAAATCTGCAATATACAGTGTGGGTTTCCTATTAAGTGCTCTTTCTCTACTTATTGGAGGCATTGGGGTAATGAATATCATGTTTGTGTCAGTCAGGGAACGGACCAAGGAAATAGGCATCCGTAAAGCCGTAGGAGCCAAATCGTGGGAAATATTATTACAGTTTTTATTTGAAGCTGTGGCAATCTGTATAGTAGGCGGGGTCTTTGGAGTAGCCCTGGCAGGTCTTATTACGATTGGGATAAACCAGGTGTTTGTCGCAGTCATGAACTTTGGGGTTGTATTTTTAGGCTTTGCCATATGTACTATGGTAGGGCTCATATTTGGCTTTATACCGGCGTACAGAGCAGCAAAGTCAGATCCAATTGAATCATTAAGGTTTGAATAAAAAATGAATATCACAGAAACCATAGTACAGGCACTAAGCTCACTCAAAGCGAATAAACTTCGCTCATTTCTAACCTTATTAGCTCTTGTAATAGGGGTATTCTCCGTAATTGTATCAACTACAGCTGTAGCTGTATTGGATAGTTACTTTAAAGATACGATGAGTATTATGGGGAGTGATGTAATTACCATCACTAAAACCCCTGCGGTACAAATGGGTCGGCTTGACAAAAATATTCGCAATCGTAAAAATGTTAGCTTTGATGCCGCTCTCGAGCTTGAAGACAGAATGCAGCTTGCAAAAGGCATGAGTCCGCTTGAGACTTTTGATATCACTAAAATTGTTTATGGAGAGCATGAAACCGATCCAAGTGTGCGGGTGGTGGGAAGTAACCAGAATTATTTGATTAATAATGCCTTTGAATTAGGAGATGGACGTAATTTTTCTGAAGACGATATACAATATGGACGGAATGTGGTTATTCTGGGAAAAGATGTTCAAAATGATCTATTTCAAAATGAATATCCCTTAGGGAAATCCATTCGTATTGCAGGCCGTCCGTACACTATTATTGGGCTGCTGGATGCTAAAGGCCAGATTTTTGGACAATCTTTCGATGAACTTGTAATTATCCCATATACAACAGCTTTGAGTGTGTATGGCGGCTTTAACAGGAATATTGCTGTACAGGTAAGAGCTCCGGAGATATCATTAGTTGAACAAGCCGTTGAGGAAATTACCGGAATTATGCGTGTAATCCGCAAGGTAATTCCCGGAGAAGAAAATGATTTTGAAATATCTACTAACGAATCATTATCGGGGACCTTTGATACATTTACAGGGGCATTGTATACCGCCGGTTTTGCTATTGGCTTTATTACCCTATTGGGTGCCGGGATTGGTGTTATGAATATAATGTTGGTTTCTGTGTCGGAACGAACCAGGGAAATAGGAGTTAGAAAGGCTGTAGGAGCAACCCGCAAGGCTATTGTGAATCAGTTTTTGATGGAGGCTATTTTTATTTGCCAAATTGGTGGAGTATTAGGAATGATTTTTGGAATAGGGGCAGGTAACGTTGTTGCCATATTAATTGATACTCCGCCTGTAATACCGATTTGGTCGGTAGCCGGTGGGTTTTTTGGGATGTTTATTGTTGGGCTTGTGTTTGGTGTTTACCCCGCATTTAAAGCTGCTAAGCTTGATCCGATTGAAAGTCTTCGGTATGAGTAAATTTATGTGAGGAAATGATTTAAGGATCACTCTCAATTTGTTATATTGATGGAAAGAAAATTCAGGGCATATGAACGAAGAAATCATCCAAAATATAAACGAACGACTCGACAAAGCTATACACAAAGGCCGTAAAATCATTGATGATGAAGATCTTCAACAACAACTTGAAGATTTGAAAAATAGTACGGAAGAACGGGTTCGTAAAAATCCGGTAAAGTCTGTATTGATTGGTTTTGCCATTGGCTTTGTAGCCGCAAAAATTCTAAACTCCGACTAATCAGGAGCTTTATGGATCAGATTGGAGAAAGAGTAAAACATATTACAAACGACCTCAAACAATACCTCGAGAAGAGGTTTGAGTTATTTATATTATCGGCCAGCGATCGTATTGCTTTTCTTGTTGGCCGATATATTCAAAAAATGGCTGGTTACTCCGTATTGTTCATTGGCCTTGTTTTTGCACTTCTTGCCCTGGCTCTTTACCTGGGTGATCTGCTTGAAAGCCAACCTCTGGGATATTTAATTGTTTCGGCACCAATGGTGTTGATCGGTATTGTTTTAGTATTCTCTAAACCGAGTGCAATTGCGTCCAGAATTCAACAGCAGCTAACGGCTGAAGTATTGGAAGGCCTGAAGGAAAAAGACAGGAAAGCCCGCCAATTATCGCTTACCGAAGAAAATAAAACTGAACCTCTTTCAAATGGCTGATTCAAAAGTAACAGAGATAGAAAAAAAGAAAAAAGAACTGGAGACAGAACTAACCAGGATCCAGCATGATTTGGATAAGTCTTTTGATGAAGTAAAAGAGGATGTTAGTTCTTCTTTAGATCCTAAAGCCATTATACGAAAGCATCCGCTTCCAGCTTTGGGAGCATCAGTAGTATTGGGCTTTTTGTTGGGAAGTGGAAAGAGAGGAAAAGGATCAGACAAAAATCGGTCTTCCGGTGGACTGGGATCGGTGTTGGGGCATGAAGTTAAGAAAGCCTTAATGAAAAGAGGGGTCAGTTTACTGTTCAGTTATCTTGATGACAAAGTTGAGGAGCTTAAAGAGCATTCAGAATAAAACCTTTTTACACTTCCCTGTGCGATAGGCTGTAAAAGCTTATAAAAATCAAAAATAGCTCAACTATTTTGTAACTATTTTCGTCCAACCTCGTGAAAGCGTACCGAAAACATAAAAGAACCACACACATGAAAAAACTATTTTCACTATTCCTCTTCATCCTTTTCATTTATGGGGGTACATCATTTGCTCAGGAGTCACGCACTATTACTCTCCAGGAAGCAATCGAGATTGCTCTTGAAAATAACTACCAGCTAAAACAGGCAAAGAATAATCTTGATTTAGCCGATAAACAAATTACAAGTGAATATGCTGATTTTCTTCCCAACATAAGTTCCAGTTTAAGTTATGGAAAAACAGCGGGGCAGCAGTTTATTCAAGACCAGGTAAGTTTTTCGGATGTTACATCAGCATCCGCATCTGGCAGAATATCGGCTTCTATTTCGTTATTTGATGGATTTAATAATATCAATACTCTTCGACAAAGTGAGTACAGTAAATTATCCAATGAAGAACAATTAGAGCGAGCAAAAGAAAATGTAATTTTCAATACAGCCTCAGCTTATCTCTCGGTTTTAGTAAATACTGAGCTATTGGAAATAGCAGAAGACAACCTGGAAACCTCAAAGAAACAACTTGAGCAAACTAAGGCCCAGGTAGAAGTAGGTTCAAGGCCTTCTGTTGATTTATATACCCAGGAATCTGCAGTAGCGACTAATGAGTTGAATGTAATACAACGAGAGAACCAATTAAGATTAAGCAAGGTTCAATTAATTCGGCAACTTCAGATTGATCCACTCATAGAATATGAATTTGAAATCCCGGAAATAGCAGGAGATTATGAACTATCAGGTGTTGATAGCTACCATTTAAGTGAGCTTATTGATGATGCTTTGTTAAACCGTTCTGACCTCAAAAGTGAAGTAGCGAATATCCGGTCTCAGGAATTTCAACTCAAAATAGCGAAGGGTAGTTTATATCCTTCTATATCAGCAAATGCTACTCTTTCTACGCGATGGAGTGATCGGTATTTTTTACCTGACGCTACCTTCTCAGATCAGTTTTTTGATCAACAGGTTAATAAAGGCTTTGGTTTTTCTTTTAACTTGCCCATTTTCCAAAACTGGAACCGGATACATAGTATACAATCGGCAAAAATTCAGCTTAAAAATTCCAAGCTTTCCTTAGAAAATTCTAAGCTGGGAATTATCCAGGAAGTAACCCAGGCATACAACGATTACATTGCTTATCAACAACAGTTAGAGTCTTCCAGAAAAGCATTAACGGCAAGTGAAAAAGCTTTTGAAACACAACAAGAGCGTTACAAAGTAGGAGCAAGTACACTCATTGAACTAAGTCAGACTCAGTCTGAATATGTTTCTGCTCAATCTGATTACACTCAGGCTCAGTATAACTTGATTTTCCAAGAGAAATTGTTGGATTATTTCTTAGGAAAACTGAACAAAGACACCGTAAAATTTTAATCAACACAATTTTTTAATTAAGGGATAGGAAAATGAGTAAAAAGAAATCATCAACAAAAAAGCTTCTTATATGGACAGGAGTTATTTTTGGGATCATTATAGTTGGAGGGCTTGGATTGAAATACGCCGGTGTTATTGGCGGAAATGATTCGGGTATAGGAGTACAAACAGCACAGGCTAAACTTAAAACTATTACGCAGCTTGTTTCTGCCTCAGGTAAAGTTCAGCCAGAAATAGAAGTGATTATTCGCCCAGATGTATCGGGTGAGATTATTAAACTTGCTGTAAAAGAAGGTGACTTCGTACGTAAGGGAGATTTACTGGTTCGCATTAAACCGGATATTTATCAAGCCAGAATTGATGAACTCAATGCTGCTTTATTGACACAGAAAGCACGGCTTGAACAAACCCGGGCCTCACTGATACAGGCAGAATCATCCTACTTGAAGAATAAGGAGCTCTATGAAAAAGATATAATTTCAGAAATGGATTACATCCAGGCTAAATCGAATTGGGATTCCCAAAAAGCCAGCCTTAAAGCTTCTGAATATCAAATTCAAAGTGCAGAAGCTCAGCTTCAACAGGCAAAAGAAGAACTGGAACAAACAGTGATTCGAGCCCCCCAGGATGGAACCGTAACCGGACTTGCTGTCGAAGCCGGGGAACGTGTATTAGGTAATTCCCAGATGGCGGGTACCGAAATGATGCGTATTTCCCTCCTCGACATGATGGAAGTTTTGGTAGAGGTTAATGAAAACGATATCGTAAATGTAAGCAGTGGAGATACCGCTCGTATAGAGGTTGATGCATATCCTGAACGAAGATTTAATGGAGTGGTAACTGAAATTGCTAACTCTGCTAGAATCCAGGGAACGGGTACGAATGAACAGGTTACAAATTACCAGGTAAAAGTTCGTATCGTAACTCCTCACAATCTCTCTAAGAGTGGAGAGCAGTTGGTACGGAATCAAGCTTCAGAAAATCCGGAGAAAACATTTACACCTGATTTTAAACCTGGAATGTCTGCAACGGTAGACGTAGAAACAAAGACTGCTACCAATGTGGTATCTATTCCTATTCAGGCTGTAACCGTTCGTGATTTTGCAAAAGACAAGGACCCAGACTCTACGAAAACAACTACTACAGAAGCTCAAATTGTGAATGCTTCCGATCAAGTATCTGACGATAATTTGACTGTGAATAAAGAAGATATTCGAAAAGTTGTGTTCATCGTGGAAGATGGAATTGCAAAAAGAAGTGAAGTTGAGACAGGAATTAGTGATAATACTCATATTCAAGTATTATCCGGAGTGGAAGCAGGTGATGAGATTGTAATTGGTAGTTACCGTACACTTTCAAAAGACCTGGAAAACGGTGATAAAGTAAATGTTAATAATGAAAAGGCTGTATTAGCCAATTTAGAAGATTAAAAACAGGATATTTGATGGATAATGGAGCAGTAATACAGATAACGGATCTTACTAAAGTATATCAAATGGGCCAAACAGAGGTTCATGCGCTTGCCGGGGTAAGCTTTGATGTAGAGGAAAATGAGTATATCGCCATCATGGGGCCATCCGGTTCAGGAAAATCTACCTTGATGAATATGATTGGATGCCTGGATACTCCAACAAGTGGGGAATATATATTAAATAACAACCGGGTAAGCGAGATGGATGATGCAGAACTCGCTGAAATTCGAAATCGTGAAATTGGCTTTGTATTCCAGACGTTTAATCTTTTGCCAAGAACCACCTGTATCTCAAATGTAGAACTCCCGCTTATTTATTCCGGAATGAGGTCTTCGGAACGAAAGGAGAAAGCTATACAGGTACTTGGAAAAGTAGGCTTGGGAGACAGGGTAGATCATAAACCTAACGAGCTCTCCGGTGGTCAGCGTCAGCGTGTGGCTATTGCTCGTGCGTTGGTTAACAGCCCCTCTATATTATTAGCCGATGAGCCGACCGGTAACCTGGATACCAAAACAGGAGAAGAGATTATGCATCTTTTTGAAGAATTATACCGGCAGGGAAATACCATTATTGTAGTAACCCACGAAAATGAGATTGCTGAACATGCACGACGAATTATTCGCCTGCGAGATGGTCTTATTGAATCGGATACAAACGTTGAAAACCCAACCCTGGCAAATCTGGAAATTGCCGTCTAACTACCGGTTACAAAAACATTTTCACTTTAAAGGCGCCTGATTATTCAGAGCGCCTTTTTTTGTACTTACATTCAAGGATTTAAACTAATCGGAGACTGGTGTAAGCCGGAACGAGGGTACTTCCCAGAAAAGTGTGTCTTCCGGTAGCATAAAAAAGTCTTCTTGTGTAGGTTTGGCGGCGCTGGCAGGAGTCTGTGAGAAATGGCGAGGAAAATACCAGCGATTTGCCTCCTTAAACAATGAACCAAGATATCGGGCGGGGTTCACCTCTCTAAACTACGGGGGTATTAAAGAAGGTGCAACCCATGTGGCGGGAGATCCCGGATCGGCGACTTCACTTCGTTACGCCTTGTCCGGGATGACGGGGTTTTCCCGCACGCATCCCGATTTGATCGGGAGAAGATGCGGAGTCACCTTGTTAGGGCATGTAGCCATGGACAAGCGGTGCTACCGAAGAAAAGTACCCAATTAAATACGATACGAATCTTTTTCCACCTGAGCCAGCTACCAACTAACTCAAAAAATAAGTGCGTTGTTAACCTACACAAGCATGACCTCCGGACACACTAATTGGGTAAGTACCGGAACGAGGTTAAACCACTTTTGATTAAATATTATCTGATACTAATACCAATTCCGGCATTAGCCGTGAAATATTCGGCAAGGGTAGCTTCACCATAGATAGCTAAAAATCCAAGTTTGAGTCGAAATCCACCCAAAAGATGAGCATTTGATTCACTGTCAATTTCAAATGAGATGGGATCTTGCAATACAATATAATCCTGGGTAACAGTAGTGGGATTAAACGATGGTACCGGGTAGTCGCCCTCAATATCGAGCTCAAATGTAGCTTTTTGAAAACCAATACCGCCATACACAGATATCAGTGGCAGGGACTTGCCCACCAAGGCATTAAAGACAAACGTATTAGTGGTTGCGGTAACAAGCTGAGAACTAAAATCAGGGTTGGGATTAGAGACTAATGAGGGATCATTTGGATCTCTTGTAGCCGACGGTGAAGGGGGTAAACTGAGGTCTCCATCCATATTCATTTGAGTAAAGCCCACCATTAGCGAAATATCAACCGGAAGAAGTTTATCACCAGGCAGCCACTGGGTAATATCATGTTTGATGGCTCCCCCCAACAGTCCAATACTTCCATAATTTCCAATATCTGTTTCAGGCACAAATCGTGCTGTTATATCAGTTCCCTTCATGAGGCCTAGTCCAGCTTGTACAATAGGGGCAGGAACAACAGGCAAACCTGTACCTCCCGGCATATTAAACTGACCAAGTTCATTGCGGTTTGGATCATCAGGATCATCATAGATTTTTAAGAGAGGGCCGTCATCATTACTTCCCGCTATGGTCTGGGTAACGGGATTCCCTCCCTGGGCAACATTAATTTTTTGAAGGGTCAGGGCAGAAATATCAAATTCCCGGGCCGAGGAGGGGACAAAAGCAAGAGAAGAGCGTATCTGAAGACTCAATCCCAACGTCTTCTTGGGTGCTGCTGTCTCGGTCCAACCAGCGTTTAAACCTGTACCAAAGCCTGTTGGAAAAGGCTTTAAGTATTCTTTTGTCAATAAGGTAGCATCTTCTTTTCCTGCCCTTAAAAAAGCACCAACACTGGTAAACTGTGCTGCAACAGGGGCAATACTTAACAGAGTAATAAGAACTGTTAACGCAAAACTCTTGGCAGTGGGGGAGTAATTCTCTTTCATGACGATCCTCAACTATTTGGGTTTAGGCTCAATATCGAGATAAAATATCAATTGTTAAAAATGAAACGCCGTCGGGAGCTTACAACATCACTTCAGGGAATCGAGCATACCCAGGTAAGACTTATACCTGCTTAAGGCTATCTCTCCATTCTCAAAAGCTTCAATCACACCACAACCTGGCTCGTGATCGTGTGTACAGTTACTGAACTTGCAATGTTCCCTTGGTTCACTCATTTCAGGAAAAAAAAGCGATAATTCCCAGGGTTCAATATTCACCAAGCCAAATTCCCGGATACCGGGAGTGTCAACCAGGTAACCTCCAAACGAAAGAGGTACCAGGCGGGCAAAGGTAGTGGTGTGTTTTCCTTTATTTGAAGAAGTGGATACATCTGCAACTCTAAAATTATACTCGGGGTCAATGGTGTTAATGAGGCTGGTTTTGCCAACACCTGATGGCCCTATAAAGGCTGAAGTCCGGGTTTTGAGAAGCTCTTTAAGTTCTTCTAACGATTGTTGGTTATGAATGCTGGTAGTGATAATGGAATATCCCAAATCTTCATACAAAGCAACGAGATCTTCAACTACAGCTGTATCTTGTTTTTTGGCTAAATCTGTTTTGTTGATAATGATACAAGCCCGAACTTCATAAGCCTCGCATGTTACCAGGAAACGATCGATAAATCCCTCTTTGAATTGTGGTTTTCTAACCGATTGTACCACACACGCCTGATCTAAATTGGAAACCAGAATGTGTCGTCCACGTTTGCCATGTGTGGCCTTCCGCGGAATATAATTCTCCCGCTCATGGATCTTTTGAATATTTCCAGAACCATCATCGTTTACGGTGAAATCTACAAAATCACCTACGGCTATAGGATTTGTTTCCTTTTTCCCGGATAAACGAAACTTTCCCGGCAGTCGTGATTCTATAATTTCATCCCCGGTGTCTACATGATACCAGCTTCCGGTTGATTGTATAATTCTTCCTTTTTGCATGGGGGAAAATAAACAAGAAGCGGGATACTGCAATAAAAAAGGCAGTTTTATTTTCAGTCAAAGAATTCCCTCAGACCTGGACAGGGATGCTACATAAAGAATCACGAAACAGCTGTGAGATAAAGCAATTGGAATATGTGATAGTATAGTAAAACCCTCTCCTTGCTGCGATGCAGACATTCAGTAAAAGTTCCACTCGCGAGGAGTCCAAATCTTAAATAAGGTCCGGTACCGCACCGACGCAGCGATCTCCATAAATATGGTTGGGATATACATCAACGCTGACCACAGTCGTTGCCATAAGCAAGTAGACTGCCACGGGCTGGTTCGCCAAGCTCACACATCCCTCGCAGATGGGGCTTTATTTTTTTTTCTTTCTCGCCCCAAAAAAGAGTCAGAGATATATTGATAACCAAGGGAGCAATAGCACATATATTAACCTGGATAAGATCCCGATAGCCAAACAATTAGATTCATTCCACTAAAATCGGTATTGTTCGCAAAACCTAAATTAATCTAATATGATGCTTCAATTAATTCTTTGGCCGTTAATGGCGTTTATACTTCCATTTAATTTTACGAACTACAATCCCGAAATAGATGCTGTTTGGGATGAAGTTTCGCGAGTGGTAGCAAAAGGAGATTACGAAGGTTATGCAACATTATTCCATGAAGATGCAGTGTTGGTGGTTGGAATGTCGGACTCATCAATGCCCATTTCCAAAGCTCTGGAAGGTTGGAAAGCCGGATTTGAAAATACCAAGTCTGGAAAAATGGAAGCGTCTGTAGAGTTTAGATTCAGCAAAAGAATGCACAGTAATACTACCGCACACGACACAGGAATTTTTAAATATACATCGGCAAAATCAGGAGAAGAAGCTCAATCTATATACATTCATTTTGAGGCACTTATGGTAAAAGTTGAAGGGGAATGGAAAATGACCATGGAATATCAAAAGGCTATGGCCACAGCAAAAGAATATGAGGCTTTACAATAGGCATATGAATAGGATTAATTATCACGGGCGAAGCTTTCGGTCATCATCAAATTCGGATACAGGAGAAGTTTCTGATGAGACTATTTTTCATTACCACCAAGATGGTAAGGTTATTTGGGCAGAGTATTCGGGAGGAGCTATTGTAAGGGGAAGTATTATCGGCAAGGTGAATGAGGACAATAACCTGGATTTTGTCTATCAGCATATCAACAGGAGGGGAGAGCTTAAAACAGGTAAATGCCATTCTACTCCCAGAATACTGGATGATGGACGAATTGAACTGCAAGAAAAATGGACATGGACATCGGGAGATTGCACCTCCGGAACATCTACTATCGAAGAAATAAAAAATAGCCGCAAGCTTTAAGCAGGACGCTTAATAAGGTGGGTATATTAATATATAACTGCGTTTCCCATTTTGAACAATCTTCAGCTATTCGTAGTATTCAAACATGAAATATCCTATCCAAAAAAGGTATCAGTCTTTTAAAGAAAGGCGGAAGAAAAGAAAACAGATAAAACCGCCTACAAACAAACGAATAGCAGTCCCCAGTTTTTTTACGCTGATGAATCTGTTTAGCGGATTCCTGGCCATCATATCTATTTCGGATGGAGACTTGATACGCGGAGCCTGGCTTATTGCTTTAGCAGGCCTTTTCGATGTGTTTGATGGCCTGATGGCTCGCTTGGCCAATGCCACCAGCGACTTTGGTGTTGAACTGGATTCTATCTGTGATATGGTTTCCTTTGGTGTGGCTCCCGGTTTCCTGATATATTCATTTGGCTTGGAGAAACTGGGCTTTTTTGGAGTTATTGTGAGCGCCCTGCCGCCTTTATGCGGAGCTGTACGCCTGGCTCGTTTTAATGTAAATGCTCGTATTCTACCCCCGAAGGATCAATTTATTGGGCTGCCAATTCCAGCACAGGCCATTATGTTGTGTGCATTTGTACTTACATTTAAAGATCAACTTGAATTGTTTTCCGTTTTTGAAAATGGAGTGACTACGGTGGTTATTCCAGTCGTTGTTGTTGTGTCATTCCTGATGGTAAGTACCATTCCGTTTGATAAAATACCCCGTTTTGATCGCAAGACTATTCGGGAAAAAAAGGGACGTATTGTCCTGTTCATATGTTATTTATTGTTGATTCTGCTACTGCAGGAATATGGACTGATAGCAGTTTTTTCCATATTTATCTTCAAAGGTATCGTAGCCGGGGCCATTCGCTTTTTCAAAGGTGACTATGACATGTATGGAGCCGAAGAGTTCCAGGATTATAGCTGATTCTCAATAATATCCCGAATCTTACGAGCAGCGTTGCCCTCTCCAAATACCGAAGAGGGAGGGGGTTGATCAGCTGATCCTTTCAAAATGGTATTTGCTTCAGCAATAATTTTTTGGGTATCCGTGCCTGTTAAAATGCCCAGACCAGAATCAATAAGCTCTTGCCGTTCGGTTTCATTGCGGAGCACTAATACGGGCTTTCCAAGAGCAGAAGCTTCTTCTTGTATTCCACCCGAGTCTGTAAGAATAATGTCGGCTCGTTCAATGAGCTTAAGAAATGGCAGGTATCCGAGAGGGGATAACAGGTGGAAACGGGAATGATCTATTTTAACCTTACTTAGTGCCTGTTCTATTTTGGGATTTGGGTGCATGGGAAAAATAACCTCAAGATGATCATGTTGGGTTAACAATTCCCGGATGGATTCAAAAATACGCTCCATTGGAGCGCCATGGTTTTCCCTGCGATGAGTCGTTAATAAAAGCAGATCCTGTTCCTCTGAAATATGGGATAGAATAGAAAGGGGTGAATCGTTAAAAGCATCCGAAGAACGAATTAAATTCAAGGCATCAATAACGGTGTTACCAGTTACATAAATGGAATGGCTATTGATACCTTCATTCAAGAGGTTGTCTCTGTTTAAGGGGGTAGGGGCAAAGTGAGCAGTTGCAATTTGAGAAATGAGCTTACGGTTCATTTCTTCCGGAAAGGGATCATACGGTTGATGGCTGCGAAGTCCCGCTTCAACATGCAAAACCGGAATTTGTAAGTAGTAAGCAGATATGGCAGTCAGGTAGCTGGAGGTGGTATCTCCCTGTACAATTATATAATCGGGGTTTTCGGCCTTAAGGTACTTTTTAAGTTTTGGAGTAAGGGCCTCGGTTAAATCAAACAGATCCTGTCCCTCCTTCATAACACGCATATCCAGGTCGGGGCTAAGTTCAAAGATATCCAGCATAGGCTTAACCAGCTCGCTATGCTGGCCGGTATGCAGAATGCGAATTTCATGGCTGCTTTGCTTCAGTTCTTTGATTACGGGGGCAAGCTTAATCACTTCAGGCCGGGTACCAAAAGAGATCAGTATTTTTTTTCTACTCATGGGCAAAGCTGTTTATAAACATCTACAGTTTGTTTGGCTACCTGATTCCACCCAAAATGTTGAAGCAAGTGATTCTTGAGGGTATGATCTGTGGGCTTGGCAAGGGCTTTTTGAATAGCCTCTGCCAATGATGCTTTTGAATTGGGGTTGATATACTCTGCAAAGTCGCGGAAATACTCTTTGGTTCCTCCTTTTTCCGTGATAACAATACGCGCCCCCGCAAGAGCTGCTTCCATAGCTGCAATTCCAGGGGTTTCGAAGTAGGAAGGGAGTACAAAAACGCGGGCTGCAGCATAGGCCGAAGCAAGCATATCAGAAGAATGATCCAATGTTTTAATAAGTTGTACATGATCTGCTTTGTCAGCCAGTTTTCTACACTTTTGGCCGTATTCATTATCAGCAAAAGAGCCAATAATAACGATAGGGGTTTGAAATGTGTTTGCTGTTTCAAGCAGCATGTGCACGTTTTTGCGTGGTGCACCTGCATCACCTGCAAAAAGAATAAAATCATTCACACCATATGTTTTTGAAAATAAATCATCACTGGCTTCCGCAAACCGTTTTTCTACTCCATTGGGAACGACCGTTATTGCAGAAGAATGAACTGAGAACCCTTTTTCCACCATTGAGGCCTCTTCAAGTGTATTAGGTACAACATGGTTTGCCATTTGGCATATCTGCGCCTTAACGCTAAAATCAGAGCGAATACCGGAGCCCAGAAAGTGGGTTAACAACTCAAGATTTATGGAGAGTTTTATGGTTGAGGCACTACGGTTCGAAAAAAATACGGGAGAAACAACAAAAGGTATTTCCAGAGCCTGAAGGTTCTTGGCAATGCCTATATTTTCAACGGTAGCACCAAAAATATGGACCAGGTCCGGCGGTCGGTTTTCAATGGAGGTCCAGGGGGTAATTTCCTGAGTGTTTACACCCAGTTTTTTAACCTCACCTATAGTACACAATGCCTGGTTGCGTAAGCCTCCATTTACGGCTGCAATACTCATAGGTGCTATATAACCTACCTTCATAAACGAATCCTGTTTTTCCAGTCCAGAAGAGTCGTCTTCAACAGACTTAGGTTTCTTTTCTTCATGTGCTTCATTTCTTCGATGGAGGGAAGATAGGGTAAAGAATATTCAAATTCGGGGGAATCGGTTAAGGGGTATTCTTTTTTTGATACAGGAACAAGGTCAAATGTTGTATGCGAGGTGGATACCTGTAAAAACAGATTAGAAGAGAGCTGCCGGCTTTGTATATGGATGGTATCATCTTCAAAACTTAGCTTAGATGTTGTAGTGTTTCTTTTTCTCCAAAAGCGGGCATATTCCTGGAAAGTTAAATTGGTGAGATCATGGTCACGACTGAGTTTGAAAAGATGTTCAACGGCAGACAAGCCTGGCTGCATGGGGTGATGATACATCGAAACCGGTTTAAAGCGGCTGCACTTATTGTTGAATACGTATTCAAAATATGAGGCCATATCCTTTTCCGATACCTGTTGACGCCTCAGGCTACCGGTACAAATGGGGTGGACAGGAAGCTGAAGGGGCAGCCCGGCTTTGGCATGCCCGAGTGGTAATCCGTCATATACAAAGGTAAACTCAGAGCTGTAACAGAATTTAAATTCACTTATGGCTTCCTTAAGAGCTTTGTTCCATATACCATATGGTGCACAATACCCTTCAGAGTTAAATCCATTGGTCAGCAATAAGTTATGAGCTTCACCTATATTCTTGATCACACTGTCATAGGAGGTAGAAGTTCCATGCTTATAGCCATGAAGGGCAATTTCCTGGTCATCCCAGTCTTTGAAATGTTCCAGCCAATCTTCATGAGCTTTAACATGCATAAACCAGCTCAACGATAGTTCGTAGTTTCGGGCCTGTTCGAGAATATTATCCATCGATTTCGGAGTTCCGTAATCACTGTCTATTCTAAAACTGAAGACTGCTTGCTTCCGGGGCGAATGCCATTTACAAACAAAGGGTAGGGTTTGTTTGAAATGTAATTCCCGGAGTACTGCGATAACAAGTTCCGAGAGTTCTTCTTTGGATACGGCTGAAACAAGTTCATCGGGATTGCCCCCGGATGGATTGAAAAAACGTTTACGAATATAGTGTGCGTTTTGCATTAACGCAGCGGCTTCACATCCAAAATGAGCAGCATATCCTCCATTCAACTCTGTAATGTGAATTAGTCCGCCGAACAGGCTCTGATCGTGGTGTAAATTTACTTTTGTATGTAGATCTACCCCCCGTATGTGTTGAAAAGCCGGGTGATCGGAAGTGTTGAAGAGCGAACTTCTAAAGGAGTATTCGGTAGACGAACGGCTAAAGAAAGTATGCGCATCTCCGGTTTCGAGCAGGCCCCCTCCCAGTTGGAGGTAGGCTGAAAGCTGTTGGCTATGTTCTTTTTCGGCCTGCCGGTTCAGAATAATGACTGAATAACTGGTAAATAGTTCTTTTTGGTAATTAATCTCTTCAAACCAAACGCCTATTTGTTCCAGAAGGCACTTCCAGGAAGGGGTTAAATCGTGTATGCCTATGCAAAGTTGTCTGCTCATTACCAGAGTTTACTTTTTATCCATCGAATTTGTGATTCTTCAAGCAGGTTGAATTTAAAAATGAGTAACAGGAATACCGGAGCAGCAATTACTGCACTTACAATTTGTGGCCCCGGCATGTATAAGCTCCCCAAAAAAAGTAAAAAAGCAGCCGGATAGCAAAGAAGTAATGGCCGAATAAAGTTAATCTGAATGGCTTGCTTAAACTTCCAATAAGTGAAAACTGTAATAACAATTTCTGCTATTGATACAGAAAGAGCCGCTGAAATAACATTCCCGAAATAGGTCATTACAAGAATAATGAACCCGGCTATGGTTCCCCCGCTTACCATGGCTGTAAAGTAGTCGTGATCTTTATTGGTGGCTATCAATCCAAAAGAAAAAAGACTGTTGATGAAGGTGACGGCTATTAATACCGAAAGTACCTGAAGCAGTATGATGCTCTGCACATATTCTGGATTAAACAGAAGCTCGATGATATGATTGGCGCATATGGCAATAATCATGGCTATAAATGCTCCACCGGCCGCTACCAGGCGGTACACTGTATCGATGCGTAAAACAGCGGTGGTTTTGTCTACGCTCCATAGAGTAGATAGATTGGGTAAGAGAATATTTACAAATACACGGTCTATCAGCATCGCAATAATGACAATTTTGAAAGCGACCCCATATTCTCCAGCAGCATTCAGTGAAAGAATGGCGCCAATAGCCAGGGGAGGAAGGAGCTGAATCATTTGTCCAAAAAACCGGCCTGTACCGAGCAGAGAACTGCTTTTTATTAAATCCTGGTAAATATGGATGCCGCGGGTAGGAAGAGCAAAAGGCTTACTGCTGAAAGCAAAGCCGGCGAGAATGAGAGACGCTGTAGCAATACCTATGGTATACAGATAGGGAACCAGGGTAATGTCTTCGGCGGTTTGTATAAAAATGATAACCAGGCTAAAATAAGCAGCACCATTTAAAATTTTGGAGAGGGCTATTTTTCCAAATTCCTGTTTCCCTGCATAGAACCAATCTAACAGAAGTACATAGGGGATTATAGAAAACAGGTAGCTCAGTACCACCTGTTTTTGGAGGTCTTCCAATTCGATGAGATATACCGCACCGGAAGCGAATACAAGAACGATGATACCCAGAAATAAACGGGTTCTGAATATTTCTGTAATCCTGAACAGCCGTTTCTCTGGTGGTTTAGCTGTCTCCCGGGTTCCCATATTGATCAACCCCAGATCAGAAAACCAGGTAGCATACCCCAGGATGGAAATAGCAACCGTGATTAAGCCATAATATTCTTTTCCCAGGGTGTTGGCCAGGTATAAAGAAGTAAAGAAAGCAAAGCCGCGCCCCACAATATCGCCGGTAAATATCCAGAAAGCTTTGTGCTTGAGTTTATTCATGGCGGTTTCGTTGTATTTCCTGCAGAAGGATATCTTCAAGTGGGTCATCAGGGGTAAACAGACGTACATCGGGATGTGAAGATAGTTCGGAAATACATCCTTTATCGGGGGCCAAGATTCTTTTTTTGTAACTCAGCGCCAAATGCACGCCGCCTGAGGTTAAAATATCCCGATAGTTGAATACACACAGGTCTGTGGCATTATAGAACCAGGCAACATGCTCTTCTTGTATGAAATGAGGGATAACCAACAACCGGTCTGATGTTTGCTGTAAATTCACCAATTGTTTGTAGATTTTTTTATGCCCCTTTTTTACCGGTCCGGCTATAATCAGCTTAGCAGGCTCAGGTAATCTCAAAATAATCTGTGCAATTTCTCCCATTTGTTTGTAGCTGCTGATATTTCCAAACATAAGCAGTTTGGGTACTTCGGTATTAATATGGCAGTCATAGAAGTCGTTGATATTCTGAATGGCCGTTTCTTTTGAAAGCTGTTTCATAGGGAAAGATGGATGCGGACAGATGAAAAACTTATGGTCGGGAACTTTAAGTTTTTCTTTCATAATGTTGGCAGCTCTGCGGCAATGTACATGTAAGGCATCTGCCCAGCGGGCCATAACAGGGTGAAGCCAGCGATGGAATCCCAAAAATTTTCGATCGTGGGGCACTTCGTTATGGATCGTCCATACAATCTTACCGCCAAAGGTAACAAAGATGAAAATGCAAAGTAGTTTCCAGGGCATCCCCAAAAGGGATTTTAAACTCTGGAATTCCAGCCAATGGTAATGCAAGATAGCACCTTGATTCTGAAATACCTGTAGTATCAGCTTGTAATGCTGAATGGCGGTGAGTGATTCAATCGTGTAGTCTTGGTGCTCTATAAGCTCTTTGTATAAAAGGTAGAGGTAATCTGAATCTTTGTTGGAATAGCGTATTAAAGGAACAACATATACCAACGATGCATCCGCGTCAAGGGAAGCATACACATCCTTAAGTGACTGTTCCTCCATTTGTATCCCCTTTGCTTAGAATTTGTACTTAATTCCAATGGAATGTACAGTTCCAAATCCTGTATTGAAAGGGATTAATGCATAGTCGAATGTGATGGTCTCGGAATGTATGGAAGCGCCAAATGAGATGGGGCGCACACTGTTCTGTGTTTTGTACCCGGTGCTTACCGAGAGTACTTCTGCAACAGTAAATTCGAAGCCGAGGTTGAGGTGAGGATCAGGGCTGGTATAATTGGCGTAATCTTTATTATCGGTGCTCTGCAGTGGGTTTACATAGTCTACAGCTACAGAAAAAAGGATGGGAAGGTCATTATTTTTAGGGGGACTGAACTGAACAATATCTGCCGAAATACCCATCTTAAAATTGCTGGGTAGTTCAGTAGCTTCGTTATTTAGTTTTCCCATTTCACCAAGGTTGGAAAAGGAAACGCCGGTTCTGATTCTCTCATCAAGGAAATTACGGGCTATACCGAAGTTGAAGGCATATCCCGAAGCCCGGTAAGAATAGGCTTGTTCATTGAGGTATTGAGCCGTAGCCCCCAAGCTGAAGAGACTAAAATCGTAGGCATAAGCCGCGGAGACCGAGAGGTACTGAATAGAGAAATCCCCATTGGATGGTCCAGGTTGATTCCTTTGTTGATAATTGGAGCTTCCCGAAGAATAAAAGGAGAATGCAGCAGCTCTGCGATTACTTTTAAAATTTACCCCTCCGAATACATTGTCAACATCGGCGATCCAGATTGAATATCCAAGATTTAAGGAAGAGGTCGGGTTCATGACCAATAAAGCCGGGTTTGAGAACATGGAGGCGGCCCCATCCGGTACCGATGTAGTAGCCTCTCCTTTGGAAAGGGAAAACGGAGTAGGGGCTATATTCAACATTTCAAGGCCGGTGTCCTGAGCAAAAACAGGCTGGCCGATAACAATAAACAGTAAAAGTGCTAAGCTGATTCTCATATGTTAAGTCGTAAAGAAAAAACGTGCATGTTAGAAATTCTATAGGGTTCCATCACAAAAGCATAGTCAATTGAAGGGGAAAATACATCAAAAGGCAGATGAATGGAAAATCCAGAGCTTAAAGCCCAGCTGTCTGAGTTGGATGCATCCGGAAGCCGCCAGCCCCCTCTTAAGGTAAAACGTTCATGGGCATACCAGGAACCTCCTAATCTGAGTATAGCCGTAGCATTAGTAATAGTTTCCTCATCAACAAGTACGGTGGGCCTTCCCCGGCTTACAAATACATCTGCTTCGGATAATTCTGACTCAGTTACCAATAGTTCCAGCTCACCGGAGAGCGTAAACTGCTGATTGTGGTAGGCAGCCCCCGCTTTTAATCGCGCAGGAAATTTGTTTACAACATTCTGAGACTGATCCAGGCTATATAATTCTTTAGAGTTCCAGCTGTAGGAAGCAAACAAATCCTGTACGGCAAGGCCTATGTTTAGCTGATCTGATGCTTTAAATAAGAAGCCGAGGTCGATGCCCACTGCTACAGGATTATCCAGCTGCTGATGATAGTCGGCTATGCTGAATTTAATTCCTATACCCCCATTAAGCCTACTGCTGAAACGAATACCAAAATTGGTTAATAGCTGATACTCGGAAGCATCAAAATAACCGGTGTGATAACCACTTTGAGACCGACCATCTATATCCTGCACACCGGTTCGAAGGAGAGAAAAGGCAATGCCTGCCGATGGAGGCATTTGAAAGGAAGCACCTGCACTTTGGAATATCCGGTCGTAGCTAAGGGCGCCTACGGTCATATCTGCCTGGTTCGTTTCAGAAAATAAAGCAGCATGTGCCGGATTATAGTACACAAAAGTTCCCTCAGAGGTAGAGGCAGTCATGGCGTTGGCCATAGCCAGGCTTCTTGCATTATATCCCATTCGCAGCGAGGCTCCGGTAAATCCACCCGTCTGTGCCAACACTTCTGTTGTAAACAGCAAAGCGCAAATAACAGCTAAAACTGAAGCAAATGGTATGTGTTTTGAAAAATAATTCACTAATCGACCACCAAAATTTTCCCATTAATTTGTTTGCCGGGTACTTCAATAATATAAATATAGGGAGCGTTATTAACCTTGCTGCCTTTGCTGTCATATCCGTCCCAAACGGCTTCATAAGTACCTGGAGAAAAAGAGTTGTTTTCAATTTCACGTACCAGGTTCATGCCAAAGTCATAAATTCCGATCTTAACATTCCCGGATTTCGGAACTTCAAATTTTAGCCGTACTACTTCATGAGTAGAGGGGGAGAAAGGATTTGGGTATGCATAGCTCTCTACGTCCGGTGCCTCCTGATCATAGGCGTTGCCTCCGCTAAGCGGGAAGTTGGTTCGGATAATGTCCCAGCTGTTGCCCAGGTCTGAGGTGGATGCAATACCATCACTTGTACCCACCCAAACCTTGTTCGTTGTTACAGCCAAAGAAAAGTGCCTGGCTGATGAACGAATAAATGTATTGGGGGATTTGATCCGGGATTGTTTGATCCAGCTTTTACCTCTGTCGGGGGAAATAAAAAGCCCGTTATCGCCGGCGGCAAAAATGTAATCGCCTTTAAAATCTATATCGTTAATTCGTTCACCAATCAGGTGATGTTCAAAACTTTGCCCCCCGTCATTAGTGGAGACAACTCCAAATCCGGAAGCGTTATTACCTTCCGCAATCCAGTTTGTCATCCAGATGGTACCGGTTTGGGGATCTTCATCAATTTCTATAATCCAGTTGCTAAGCAGTCCGTCTGAAGAGTTATCATAGGATATATGTCTCCATGAGATACTGTCAATGGGAGCCGTAAGGGCATTTTCCGATATATTGATGCCGGCCGCACTTCCATACCAAAGTCGGTCCTGGGAATCGATCAGTACGGAAAAACCCAGGAGGTTAAAGTCTCCCAATGGGTCGTACCGGTTTATGGTAGCAGTGTCAGTATCCTGAATGTCTTCATTGAAGAAAGTAAACCTGGAACTCCAAAAGTAGCTTCCTTCTGGGTGTAAAGTGGAGGCGTAGGATGGGGGAAGGATGACTCTTTCCCAACTATTTCCGAGATCCGTACTTCTGAGCAAGCCAGTAGCCCAAACAGCCGAAAAAACTGTATTCCCGTGTATATCGGTACTAAAGGGAACTGATTGCTGGGGCACAGTGATGCGTGTTCTGGTATACATGTTGCCGCCATACTGGAATATGATATCACAGTCGGGATCATAATCTTCAACTCCCATAGGTTGCTCATATTCCTCGCTGCTGGAAATACACCTATCAGGCGGTTTAGAGTCGAGAGGGAAATCGGAAAATCTCCATGACGTTCCACCATCCGTACTAAAGTAGAAACCATAGCCTGTACTTACCGGCCCGGATATTTCGTTTTCGGCCGTAAAACCTAATCCGGCTACAATGGTATCCCGCTTAAGAGCCATAGAGAAGGCGCGTCCCTTTCCGTTAATCACACTATCTGCATTTTCAGGACTGTACCAATTGGTTTCACCGTCAATCAGGCGATTTAACTTGGGACTGACCCACAGGGTGTCTCCAAAAGCGGCCATAGAGCTCACACTATTTTGGCGAATACTATTAAAAGGAGAATTGACTGTTCCTGTAATTTGGCTATAACCAAACGCAGGAGTGATTAAGTAAAAAATCAAAAAAGAAACAACGCTCTTCATTAGTTACCTCTGATTCGAAATGTAGTTCGTACTGTGTCGCTAATTAAATCTCCCTTATCTATAGCGAAGAATTCAATATCAAAATCCCGATCGGGATCCTCTTCGTTGGGAGGAACAGTTTGCGACCAGGTGAAAACAAAGTCGTTGGCTGTTTCATCTTCATTGGTGGAGCCATCATCAGACATTAGGAATGGAGAACCTGTAACTTCGCCGGATGCCAGATTTATCACACGAATAAATACTCCTTTGATAGTACCCTGGCCGTCTCGATCGGTTACTTTTGCTGTGAATAGAGCTAATTTATCAGCTTCTCCCGGAGCAGGGCGGATGATCTCCTCGGGACTACTGGTCTCAATAATCTTTGGGGGATAGTTGGAAAAACCATCTATTTTGATGACAGTCTGTCCATAATTACCTCTGCCATCTTTCCCGATGGCAAACACACTTACTGTATATTCTTCAAAAGAGGTGGTCGAGGTTTCAATGTGAATTTCTGTTGAATATATATTGCTGTTCTCTAACTGGCTTAAAACGTCTTCTGCTACTGTTTCTCCAGAACTTCGATTTGTGAGTGCATACATTGGAGTGTGGCTTTCCTGTAAATATTCTAAGGTAGCCTCTATCGTAAATGTTAGAGTTGTGTCTTTAAAACCATGTTCCTCTTGAGTAAATACAGCAGTGGAAGGAGAGATCAGAATATCAGTTATTGTCGGAGGATCTGCTAATAAATCATCGGGCTGCCCGGTAGTATCACAGCTATAAAAAAAGCTACAGCCACTAATCAATATGAAAGTGAAGAGGAGTAGATGCTTCAAGTTTGTTTGGGATAAATTCTCTTTAGAAATTGGTGCTCTAATGGTACGGAACTGAGTATCTTTATTCCAATACGTTCTTGCAAAATATAAATTGCTAAAGAATTGGATTGCTTTTTCTTTAAGGGGCTTTTATATTCGGCGCGTTATGATTACACAAAGTATTCAATTACAAAACTGGTGGTGGCCTTATGTTCAAAAGAACAGTGGGCGCTTTGCGTAGTTGAATAGCTAATAAAGAATTTACCAACCCACTGTTCCTCTGGAAGAGTGGGTTTTTTTGTTTCCGGAGGTTGTGGTTGGTGTACCGGTTAATGATTATTTGTAAACCAGAACTCAACATCAATGTCTTCTGAGACCAACAATTATGGATAGACAAGAATTTTTAGCACTTAGCAAACAATACACAGCCGTACCGGTGTACCGGAGGATGCTGGCTGATGTACTTACGCCTGTTTCTCTTTTTATGAATATTAGGGAAGAGGCCGAATTTCCGTTTTTATTGGAATCGGTGGAAGGAGGAGAGCAGCTGGCCCGGTATTCTTTCCTGGGGAGAAATCCTTACCAAAAATTGATTTTTGACGGAGAACAAACCACTCTTCAACAAAATGGGAAGAAGGAGGTTGTGAAAGCTTCGTACTTTGATGAGCTCAGGGAACTAACCACGGCTTATTCTGAACCGGTACTTCCCGAACTACCTCGTTTGAAGGGAGGAGCCGTTGGTTTTTCAGCCTACGATACCTTTCGGCTGGTAGAAGATTTACCCCATCCTCCGAAGGATGACCTGAATCTGCCGGAAGCTATTTGGGCTTTTTATGATGAAATTTATGCTTTCGACCACGTGAAGCACCAGGTGGTTTTGATTAAGACGGTGTTTGTGGAGGAAGAAGAGGACCTCAATACAGCTTACAACAAGGCTCAACAAAGTCTGGATGAGATGGAACAATCGGCCCTGAGGTCTAACTACAAATCCCGTTCGTTCAGTATTGATACGGAAGCCCTTAAATCCAATATAAAGCCGGAGTATTTTGAGGAAATCGTCTCCAAAGGTAAAGAATATATTTACGAAGGGGATATATTCCAGGTAGTGCTGTCACAGCGGTTCGAAACCAATATGAGCGGTGACCCTTTTATGCTGTACCGGGCCCTGCGCATGGTGAATCCATCCCCATATCTCTTTTATCTGGATTTTGGTGAATTTCAGCTGGTGGGTTCATCCCCCGAAGTACTGGTTCGGGTGCAGGATCGGGAAACAAGAGTGCTGCCCATAGCGGGTACCCGGCCTCGGGGCAAAAATCACCAGGAAGATTTAGCCCTGGAGGAAGATTTGAAAAATGACCCCAAGGAAGTGGCCGAACATATTATGCTGGTTGATTTGGGGCGAAATGATTTGTCGCGGGTGTGTGAACCAGGATCAGTACAGATGGAACGTAACCAGGTAATAGAACGATATTCGCATGTGATGCACATTGTAAGTGATGTGGTGGGCACTTTAAGCAAAGACCAAACCTCGGTGGATGCCCTTATGCAGTGTTTTCCGGCCGGAACGGTAAGCGGAGCCCCTAAAATCCGGGCCATGGAAATTATTGACGAACTGGAACCCACTAAACGTGGTATTTATGCCGGAGCTGTGGGATATTTCGATTTTTCCGGTAATATGGATACTTGTATTGCCATCCGTACCATGGTGGTAGCACAGGATAAGGTATTGATACAGGCCGGGGCAGGTATTGTAGCCGACAGTGATCCCCATAAAGAATTCGAAGAAACAAGAAATAAAGCGGGGGCCTTGGTACAGGCACTCAGCGTAGCTTTAGATATAGAATGAGTAAAACCAAGACAATTTTATCAGGAATACAGCCTTCAGGTAAACTCCATATAGGAAACTATTTCGGAGCCATCCGCCAGCATATAGCCATGCAGGAGGAAGGGGAAGCTTTTTATTTTATTGCAAACTATCACTCTCTTACCTCACTGAGTGATGGAGAACAGCTCCGCCAAAATACCATCGATGTTACCCTGGATTACCTGGCTTTAGGCCTTGATCCTGAGAAAGCAACCTTCTTTGCCCAGTCGGATGTGCCACAGGTTACCGAACTGGCCTGGATGCTGGGGACACTTTGCCCGGTAAGCCTGATGGAGAAAGGGGTATCATACAAGGATAAAATTGCCGCAGGACTCAGCCCCAACATCGGGCTGTTTACCTATCCGATCCTCCAGGCAGCCGATATCCTCATTTACCATTCTGATGTAGTTCCGGTGGGGGAAGATCAAAAACAGAATATCGAGATTACCCGCGACCTGGCCGGTAAGTTTAATCACATGTATGATGGCGAATACCTGGTGATCCCGGAAGAACATATTGTAAAATCGGTAGCCGTGGTGCCGGGAGTAGATGGCCGCAAGATGAGTAAGAGTTACGATAACACTATCAATATTTTTGCAGAGGGAAAGGCTTTAAAGAAACGAGTGATGTCAATCCAGACCGACTCAACCCCGCTGGACGAGCCTAAAGACCCAGGTACATGCAATGTGTTTGCCTTGATTAAGCTTTTTGCTGATGAGGAAACACAGGCTGAAATAGCCGACAAATATCGTGCAGGCGGGTATGGATATGGTCATGCCAAAAAAGAATTACTTGGGATGATTAAAGAGTATTTTGGAGAAGCCCGCGAGCGACGCAGGGAATTGGCCCTGGATCTTGATTATGTACATGATGTCCTGCGTGAGGGTAGTAAAAAAGCCCGGGAACGGGCAGAAACAGTGATGGAACCCATCAGGGAAGTCACGGGAATAGTACGCCATTTTAAACATGTATAACTTATAAATATGCTGAAGCTGTGATTCTAATCATCGATAATTACGATTCTTTCACCTACAACCTGGTACACCTGGTTGCGGCAGAAACAGACGATTATAAAGTAGTCCGTAATGATGCCATGACACTGGAAGAAGTAAAAGAACTGAATCCCGATAAGATTCTTATTTCACCGGGGCCCGGCCGGCCTCATGAGGCAGGGATAACAGAAGAATTGATTCGGGAGATGGGGAAGGATACACCCATTCTTGGTGTTTGTCTTGGATACCAGGCCATTGGCGAAGTGTTTGGAGCTAAAGTGGATTATGCTCCTAAACTCATGCACGGCAAGGTTTCATCAGTATCACATAACGGTGATTCTATATTCAGGGGGCTATCGGAGGGCTTTACGGCCACCCGTTATCATTCACTGATTCTGGATGCTGAAAGTATACCGGATGTATTGGAAATAACAGCCCATTCCGACGATGGAGTTGTGATGGGTATCCGGCATAAAGATCATCCCATTGAGGGTATCCAATTTCACCCCGAAAGCATTTTAACGGTCGAAGGACCCAAAATCATTTCAAACTGGTTAAAACAATAATGGATTTTAAAAGCATACTTGGAAAACTTTCTTTCTCTGAAGACCTCACCCGCGAGGAGGCAGAAGCAGCCTTAAACCTAATCATGAATGGAGAAGTACATGAAGATCAGATTGCTTCTTTTTTGACGGCCATGCGCCTGAAAGGAGAAAGCATTGATGAACTTACGGCATTTGTGAAGGTAATGCGCGAGAAAGCCATAAAAGTGGATGTGGACGTAAGCGAAGCTATTGATCTTGTTGGAACCGGAGGTGATAAATCCGGGACGTTTAACATATCCACGGCAGCATCTTTTGTAACCGCGGGGGCCGGGGTGCCTGTGATTAAACATGGAAACCGAAGCGCTTCAAGTAAATGCGGCAGTGCCGATGTGCTGGAACACCTGGGTGCGGAAATTGAACTGGGTAAAGAGGAAGTAGAAGAGGTATACAGGGAAGTGGGGATGAGCTTCATGTTTGCGCCCATGTTTCATCCCGCTATGAAATATGTAATGCCCACCCGCAAGCGACTTGGATTCCGAACGTTTTTCAATATCCTGGGACCTATGGTGAATCCGGCTGGGGTTAAGCGTTATGTGATTGGGGCTTACAGCAAGGAAGTAGCCGATAAAATGATTCACATCCTTTCTAACCTGGAAACCGATTTTGCCTACACCTTCAATGCACATGATGGATTGGATGAAGTGAGTTTGACTTCCTACTCCGAGATTTTTGAACTTAAGGAACGCATAGTATCCAGATCCATATTGTTTGATCCTGAATCCATAGGCTTCAAAAAAGTGACGATGGAAGAACTGATGGGAGGAGGAAAGGAAAAGAATGCAGCTATTCTTACTGCGATTCTCTCCAACAAAGCAACCGAAGCCCAGAAGAATATGGCTTTGCTGAATGCAACTTTTGCTATTCAGGCATCCGGTAAAGTGGATAAGCTGGGTGAAGCCAAAGAACTGGCTATAGAAAGTATCGAGAGCGGCAGTGCCTGGAAGGTCTTTAATCATTTTATTGAAGCCACTAACGAGGTTAAAGAGAAAATTGAATCATAGCTGTTAATCATCTGTCAGGCAGGGAATTAATTCTGTTAGGTGATGAACTGTATTAATAGAATTTTGTGTAGTACCATGAACACCATTCTGGATAAAATTGTAGAACAAAGCCGCGAAGATCTTTCCCGACGAAAGCAGAAAGTATCCATGCGGGATTTTAATTCTTTTCAGGGCTATGAAAAGAAACGGCTTCATTTTGGTGAAACATTGCGTGGAAAGAATCAAATGTCAATCATTGCGGAGGTGAAAAAAGCATCACCTTCAAAAGGCATCATCCGGCCTGACTTTAAACCGGTAGATATAGCTTTGAGATATGAGGAGGGAGGAGCCTCAGCCATTTCGGTACTTACAGATGAACCTTTTTTCCAGGGAAAACTGGGATATTTGGAATCCATCTCTCAAGTTGTGCAACTTCCCCTGCTCCGCAAAGATTTTTTAATTGATCCCTACCAGGTAAAAGAAGCAAGAGCTTTTGGTGCAGATGCCGTGCTTATAATTGTGGCCATTACCGAGGGAAAGCAATTAGATGAATTATTACATGCCGCTGATGAATTTGGATTGGATGCATTGGTGGAATGCTACAGCCAGGCAGACTTTGACCGGGTTAATTTTGACCTGGTAGACATACTGGGGGTGAATAACCGGGATCTCAGGGAATTTAACGTAGACGTGCACCGGGGAATCAGCATCCTCCAACAAGCTCCCGCCGAAACCATATTGGTATCCGAAAGTGGGTTGAAATCGCCTGAAGATATGGCATTGCTCCAAAAAGAAGGTATAGACGCTGCCCTTATAGGGGAATCACTTATGAGAGAAGCCGATCCCGGCCAGGCGGTAAAGGATTTACTTGAACAAACTGAAGAAGTGTTTCAAAAAAAAGTATAGATGAGTCAAACAGACCAAAGAGTGAAAATTAAGATATGTGGAATTACCAACCTCGAAGACGCCCGCTTTGCAGCCGGAGCTCTCGTGGATTATCTCGGATTTATCTTCTACGAAAAAAGTCCCAGGTACATTGAACCCGGTGAGGCCGGTGCCATCATCAACTGGCTTGAAGGGCCTGATAAGGTAGGGGTATTTGTAAATCAACCGCTTGATGATGTTAACAATATTGCCAGGCAAACAGGACTCGATTACGTTCAGCTCCACGGTGATGAAAGCCCGGAGTACTGTGAGTTGGTAGAAAAACCCATCATAAAAGCCATTCACATTGAAGAAGAAACGGTTCCGTATTTGTTAAAGCATACCATTAATCAATATTCAGATGTTGCTGAATACCTGCTTTTTGATACTAAAATAGATGGGCTGTGGGGAGGAACCGGCCAGTCTTTTGATTGGAATATGCTGAAAGAAGTTGAAAATGAACTTCCCTTTTTCTTGTCGGGCGGATTGAGTCCATCAAACATAAAAGAAGCGGTAGAAACAGTTCAACCTTATGCGGTAGATATTTCAAGCAGCCTTGAAGCGGAAGCCGGTCTCAAGGATTTTGGAAAAATTGAAGACTTGATGGAACAGATGAGAGATATCTGGGAAAAGGATTCGATGAGTAGTTAAAACAGAACATAATGCTGAAATTGTTTTCAGCAACCTTAGACTGAATTATAAAGTGCATAAAGACTTTGAAATGTTCCTGAAATAACTTCAGAGTATGAATCAGAGTCACCTATATACTTACGAAAGATGACACAGACAAACACCAAACCATATAACTTTCCCGATGCCCGGGGCTACTTCGGCAGCTATGGCGGGAAATTCGTTCCCGAAATCTTGATACCGGCTATACAGGCCCTGGAGCAAGAGTACCTGAAGGCCAAAGACGATCCGGAATTTCAAAAGGAATTTCATGGGCTTCTAAAAGAATATGTTGGCCGGCCAACTGAACTCACCTTTGCAAACAGGCTCACCGAGCATTACGGTAAAGCAAAAATCTATTTAAAACGAGAAGATCTCTGCCATACCGGGGCACATAAAATCAATAATGCGATCGGGCAGGTGCTGTTAGCCCGGAGAATGGGGAAAACACGTATCATAGCTGAAACAGGGGCAGGGCAGCATGGAGTTGCCACAGCCACCGCCTGCGCCAAGTTCGGCCTCGACTGCATTGTGTATATGGGCGAGGAAGATATGGTTCGCCAGAAGCTGAATGTGGACCGTATGGAGCTGTTGGGAGCCGAGGTGCGGAGCGTTACCAGCGGCTCCAGAACGTTGAAAGATGCCACTAACGAAGCCATTCGGGACTGGGTCACTAATGTGGATGATACATTTTATATTATTGGATCGGTTGTGGGGCCACATCCCTACCCGGCCATGGTGCGTAATTTTCATGAAGTGATTGGCAAGGAAACCCAAAGGCAAATACAGGAAGCGGAGGGCAAAAGCCCTAATTACCTGCTTGCCTGTGTGGGTGGAGGTTCAAATGCCATAGGCTTTTTCTACCCGTTTATTGAAGAAAAGTCAATACGTATCATCGGGATTGAAGCCGGGGGATTGGGAGTAGACTCAGGTAAAACTGCGGCCACTATCACCAAAGGAAGTCCAGGAGTGCTTCATGGTTCACTCAGCTATTTATTACAAAGCAAAGAAGGGCAAATTGAGCTGGCTCATTCCATAAGCGCAGGCCTCGATTACCCCGGTGTAGGGCCTGAACATGCTCATTTAAAAGATTTGGGAAGAGTGGATTACTACTCGATAACGGATGCTGAGGCTATGGAAGCCGTGAAATTACTCTCCAAAAAAGAGGGTATTATCCCGGCTCTCGAAACCGCACATGCTTTTGCATGGCTGGAGAAGCTGATGCCCGAAACCAGTGAAGGTGAAATTGTGATTGTGAACTGTTCGGGAAGAGGGGATAAAGACATGAAAACCATTTCCGAAAATTTATAGACAGAAGGAATTAAAAAAGCAGACACCATCGATTAAGGCTATCTGCCATGCAAAGAACAATTGAATTAAGACAATGAATAGAATTCAAAAAGTATTTGAAGAGAAAGAGACCGATTCCAAGCTGATGAGTCTTTTTCTGACTGCAGGATTTCCAGACCTGGACGCTACCGTAGATTTGATTTTGGGGTTTGAGAAAAATGGGGCCGATATCATTGAACTGGGCATGCCTTTTAGTGACCCTCTGGCAGATGGACCTACGATACAATATTCAAGTGACACAGCCATTAAAAATGGTGTCACTATGAATCATATCTTTGATATGGTACAGAAAGTGCGCACTCAATCCGATATCCCCATTGTATTGATGGGATACATCAATCCGGTCCTTCATTATGGCATTGAAAAGTTCTGCCAAAAAGCTAATGAGGTTGGAGTAGATGGGCTTATTATTCCTGATATTCCGATTGAAGAAGGAAGTATCATAGAGAATGATGCCAGGGAATATGAACTCTCAATGATTTACCTGGTAGCCCCTAATACAACGGATGAACGCATGAAACAGGCCGACGAGAAATCGGAAGGTTTTGTATACTGTGTCTCCGTAACCGGGGTAACGGGAGCCCGCGAAGGTGAAGAAGTGTCTAAATCCGTAAATCGTTTTATTGAAAGGGTGAGGCAGAATATAAATCATAATCCGGTTATGATAGGTTTCGGCATTAAAACACATGAAGATGCAAATGATATCGCATTAAATGCCGATGGTTTCATTGTTGGAAGTGCCTTAATTGATAACATTAAATCAAATTATCCGGGTGATGACTGGAAAAAGAATATTTTTTCTTTTGTTCACTCGCTTAAATATGGAGACTAATAGTATTATGAGCAGACTTAAAATTGTTTTTTTAGCCTTATTTGCTTCAATGTTAATGATAGGGTGTGATGGTGACTTCAGAGAATTAGCAAAAGGAAACACCCGGGAAGTAGTCGTTGTGATGGATTCCTCAAAGTGGGAAAGTCAAACGGCGAATGCTATCCGAAATACCTTTGGGCGTTATGTATTAACCGTCCCCAACGGAGAGCCTTCTTATGACCTGACATTCCTCGATATTCACACACAGGCACAGCTGGACCGTATTAAACGGCAAAAAAACATCATTTTTGCAGCTCCTTTTGATGAAGAAAGCAACGTAGGTCGGCAGGTGCGTGGATTCCTGGATGAACAGGTTGAAGAATTGGTGAAACAGGGGAATAGTTTTGCATTCCCGCTGGAAGATCAATGGTATCGTGATCAGTTTGCCCTGATATTGACTTCTACATCAGATTCTGCCCTGGCAGCAAAAATAGAAAATACCGAAGAAGAGCTTGTTGGACGTTTGTTTGAAAAGGAGATGAAACGGTGGACTTATTTTGTGTTTAAGAAAAAAGAACAGACTCAGTTTTCAGATTCAATGTGGGCCAATCATGGTTTTAAAGTCCGAATTCAGCATGATTATGTACAAGGGGTGGATACCACAGACTTTATGACTTTTCGCAGGCCTTTAACCCACAATGACCGCTGGATGTGGGTTTGGTGGAAAAATGACGTAGAAGATGACTCTTTTGTTGATGCAGACTGGATTAACAAAATGAGAGATTCCCTGAACCAGCAATATATTAAAGGAAGTAAGGACTCCAGGCATGTAACTACGTACTATGGAAGCCCCAGGTCCAGGCCCGTTAAAACAGATCAGTTTGAGACGGGAGATAGGTTGATAGGCTATGAAACCAGGGGAACATGGACAATGGTGAATGCCGCTATGGGTGGTCCATTCGTTAATTTCACCTATTATGATCCTCTTACCGACCGCTTGTTTATGATAGAGTATGCCCAGTTTGCTCCCTCAGTTCGCAAAAAACTTCCTTTCGTTCGCCAGTTCAGAGCTATGGGCAGAACATTTGAATCTGATTCAACCTGGACACCTGATTCGGAAAACAAGGAAGGCCCAGCCATATAACAACGTGCAACCTGATCAGCCAAAACAAAAATTTATTACAGATGCTCTTCAAAAAAGAAAAGAAGAGCATCAATTTCGTAGTTTGAAGGGGATAGATCCTGAAGCCGGTTCCATGAAGGTGATCAGAGAAGGGAAAGAATTGATTAATTTTTGTTCCAATGATTACCTGGGATTAGCAACCCATCCAAAGGTGATTGAGGCGGCTACGGTGTACACCCAAAAATATGGGGCAGGAGCCACGGCATCCCGGTTAGTGTCAGGTAATTTTAGCATCCATGAACAGCTGGAAGAAGAATTGAAAAACACCTTTGGCTTCGACGCAGCCATGTTGTTTAATACTGGCTTCCAGGCCAACACAACAGTAATTGCAGCATTGGCCGATCGTAACTCACTGATTCTGGCCGACCGTAAAATCCATAACAGTATGCTTCAGGGTAGCATACTGAGCCGTGCAGAATTGAAACGATTTCATCATAACGACTATGCACACCTGGAACAACAGCTAAAATCGGCTGAAGGCAAAGAATATAACCGAATATGGATACTTACTGAAACAGTGTTTAGCATGGATGGAGATCGTAATGACCTGGATAAATTGATTTGTCTCTCCGAACAATACAATGCCCTGCTATTTTCAGATGATGCCCATGCCATTGGAGTATTGGGAGAGAAAGGGTTGGGTTTAAACCATGGGAAAGAAGGGATTGATATTTCTGTAGGAACTTTTGGGAAGGCATTTGGGGTATTCGGCGCTTTTATAGGATGTAGCAAACCCATGAAAGAGTACCTCGTTAATCACTGTCCCGGGTTTATTTATACTACCGCTTTACCACCGGGAGTGGTGGGAGCTATTTCAAAAACCCTGAATCTGGTGCCGAAAATGGATGACCAAAGAGATGAATTGCTCAGAAATACCGCCTATATTAAGGCCGAGTTGCAAGCTCTTGGGTTTAACACTGCAGACTCTGATTCTCAGATTATACCTGTTATTATAGGGGACGAAAAAGATACGATGAATCTTTCAGGATGGCTGGAAGAACAGGGGATATGGGCATCAGCTATACGGCCTCCTACGGTACAACAAGGGTTATCCAGGATCAGAATTACACTGACAGCGAAGCATACCAAAGAACAATTAAACAGGTTGATACGTGCTTTTAAAGAATGGGGTAAAAGATAAGCTCGAAATTATAGCCTATCATGGGTGGGGGTTCAGTTCCGATTTTTGGGATGTATGGAAGAAATCAGTCCCCTCGTCGGTAAAAATTAAAACGGCTGATCGCGGATATTTTTTTGAAAAAAAGAGTCCGGTATTTTCATCGAACAATCGCTCCCTGAAATTGCTTTTTTTGCACTCCTTTGGAGCTCATTGGTGTCCGGCAGAACAGCTTATGCAAGCAGATATAGTCATCATCTTTAATGGATTCAAAACATTTCATCCTGAAGATAAAAGAGAAAAGAACAAGTCGCGTCTTCTGCTGAACCGAATGATTAATCGTTTTGAAGATAAGCCTCAACAGGTACTGGCAGATTTTTTGGCGAATTCATTTTACCCGGAAAACAAAGATATTACATTTAATCGGGATTGGGATAATAAATTGCTGATCAATGATTTAAAAAGATTAGGTGAATCAGATTTTAATCTAAAGCTATTATCAAAAAACGGGAAGAATGTACAGATTTTTAGTCTTGAAGGAGGCAAAGATAAGATTCTTCGAAGATCCGCTGGAAAGGCATTTACAACTCTTACAGATCAAAAGGCGGTATATCATTTCGTGAAAGAAGCCGGCCATGCATTACCGGTTACGCATACACAAGATTGCTGGTCGTTTATCAATGCAATGATTCCTATTTTTATACACAATGAATATAACAGAGAAAAAAAAGCAACAGGCAGTTCATAAATTTGGAGAAGCGGCTCAATACTATCATCAGCATGCAGACATACAGAAACAAGTAGCAAACGGCCTCATTTCTTCGCTGAACCCATGGAGAGATATACTCCCTCCCGGACCTATACTTGAAGTAGGATGTGGTACCGGTTTTTTAACCAAACAGCTTGTAGAAATGTATCCAAAGCGATCAATTATTGTAACCGACGCTTCGGAAAAGATGTTACAGTTTTGTAAATCGGAACTCCAAAAATCGAATTGTCCACTGAATAATATCACTTTTAAAGTGGTGGAAGTTAATACGGGAATGACGGTAGAGTCCGGTCAGTATGCCATGGTTATCAGTAACTTTGTGGCACAGTGGTTTGATGATACAGCCATGGGACTGGAGAGACTCGGAGCTTCTATTAAAAAGGGAGGACTTTTACTATGCTCTTTTCCCGGTAATCAAAGCTTTAGCCAGTGGTATGAACGGTGTCTTGAATTGGGGCTTCCCTTTACTGCAAACCCACTGCCGGATGTTGAAGAAGTGGTCATAAAATTGTCTACGGCACCTTTCCAAATCGATTACTATGAAAATGATCTTCAAGAAAACTTTGATTCTGCCCTGGCTTTCTTCAGGCATTTAAAGCAGATGGGAGCTTCAGAAAATGTGACCGGAAAATCACTGAATACCAAGCAGTTCCGTCTGCTTCTCAATCACTGGGATCAACAATCGAAAGGAAAGATCAACATTAAATGGCATATCGTATACCTGGCAGCTAAAAAAGATGGATAAAAACATAGTATTTCCCGAAAAACTATTTGTAAGCGGTACTGATACCGGAATAGGTAAAACCGTGATTTCAACCATGCTGATGTCGGTGTTGGACGCCTCTTACTGGAAACCAGTACAGTCTGGGCTGGATGAGGAGACCGATACCGAGTTTGTACGTCGTATCTCAAAAGCAGACAACTCACGTATCATTTCTGAGCGGTATCGCCTGGAAACACCAATGTCTCCGCACGCGGCTGCAGATATTGACAGAGTTGAAATTGATCTTGCAGATTTTGCTTTGCCAGAATACCAGAGCCGGCATTTAATTGTTGAAGGGGCAGGAGGGCTTTGGGTACCTTTGAACTGGAAGCATTCTATGCTGGATTTAATCCAACAACTGGATATCCCTGTACTTCTGGTTGCCCGTAGCGAGCTGGGTACTTTAAATCATACATTACTTTCTTTAGAGGCATTGGAAAAAAGAGGAATAGAAGTATTCGGGGTTATTCTGAATGGCCCTCATCACAGTAGCAACTACGAAACGATCAAACATTTTGGCAAAGTAGCTGTTTGGGAAGTTGAACCTGTAGAAAAATTAAGAAAGAAAGCGCTGGAAAAAGCTTTCCTCAAAATGATAAATAATATTTAACCTGCGATTTTATATGCATAAGAATCTTTGGCACCCCTTTACCATTATTAAAGATGCTCCCACTCCCCTTAAAGTGCAATCAGGAAAAGGAGTCTGGCTTACGCTCGAAGATGGAAAAGAGGTAATCGATAGTATTTCCAGCTGGTGGGTAAACCTTCACGGCCACGCCCATTCTCATATTTCGGATGCTATATATGAGCAGTCTCAGAAACTGGAGCACGTTATATTTTCAGGCTTTACACACGACCCGGCCGAGCAGCTTGCCGAGAAACTCGTGGAGAAGCTGCCGGGACGACTAAACCGCGTATTCTATTCTGATAATGGTTCAACGGCGGTAGAGGTGGGCATGAAAATGGCCTATCAATACTGGCGAAATAACGGGGAGGAACGGAAGACCTTTATCTGTTTTGAGGGCGCCTACCACGGCGATACTTTCGGGGCTATGTCGGCCGGAGAGCGATCGGTATTTACTGATGTGTTTAAAGATCTTCTTTTTGATGTTGAAGTGCTCCCTTATCCTGAAACATGGGAAGGTGACACAGAGGTAGCTGAAAAGGAAGATGCGGTCATTGAACAGCTTGAAATGCTATTGGATGAACATCCCGATAAATATGCGGGAATCTTGATGGAACCCCTGGTGCAGGGAGCAGGAGGGATGCGCATGTGTTCCGAGAACTTCCTCCAGAAATTACATTGGGTGAACAGGCAGTTTGGCGTATTGTTGATTTTAGATGAAGTGATGACGGGATTTGGACGTACCGGCGATTACTTTGCCTGCCGGCGGGCTCAGGTAGAACCTGACATCATATGTCTCTCGAAAGGGATTACCGGTGGTTTTATGCCATTGGCTGCTACGGTATGTTCAGATCAAATATTTGAATCTTTCAATTCATCGGATCCCATGAAAACTTTTTGGCATGGCCATAGCTATACCGGAAATCCTATTGGCTGTGCGGCGGGCCTGGCGTCAATGGACTTGTTGGAAGAAGAAGAGTTTAAAAAAATGGAGGCTCTTCATATAAAAGAAATGGAAGGACTAAAGAGCCATCCCCAGTTAGAGAAGTTTCGAATTAAGGGCACTATTGCTGCCATGGATATCAAAAATGAAGAAGAGACAGGGTATCTTAATTCTGTAGCCGGCCACATCAAGAAAAGGTGTGTAAATTATGATGTACTTTTACGTCCACTGGGCAATGTATTGTATCTGATGCCCCCATACTGTATTACCGAAGAGGAATTAAGTACTGTTTATAAAACCATCCCGAAATTACTGGAAGAGGGGGCGAGTGATTAAGGATGTCAAGCGGATACTAACTCAACACTGAGCCCGAGCCTAGGGAATCTATGCTTACACCATATATCCGATGAATCTTCTTATGATCTGAACCTATACTGTTTATCGACATTCAGCTTAAAAAACCCACTGCTCAACCCTCAGAAGAGCTGCGGTTTTCCGTTAGTTCAACTGTTGAAAAGAGATCCAAAAAAAGAAGGGCCTTCAGATTGGATTTGCTTCAACAAATCTGAGACCCTTCTTTCGTGCTCGGTAGAGAAAATTATATGATCAAATCAGGCAGCGTTGATTAAGCGTTTAAGCCCGTCAACAGCCAGATTGATCTGTTTGCTTTCGTTAATCATTTCCTGTGCAGTAGCAGATAGTTCTTCTGCTGAAGAAGCTGTTTTTTGTACTACTTCTTCGGTTTCAGCCAATCCGGCTGATACCTGATCTGTAGCCTCAGCTTGCTGCTCTGTAGTTTGGCTTTGCTCAAGCAGCATCACCCGGATATTTTGGGAGTGCTTGCTAATCATGTCGAACCAATGTTCATAGTTTTGGATGGTTTCTTCACCTTCTTCGGCTGCGGTTACAGAACCTTGAATTATCAATTCTGTTTCCTTAGCGGCTTCGGTAGCGCTCTTGGCAAGCATACGTACTTCGTTGGCTACAACCGCGAATCCTGCTCCAGCTTCGCCGGCATGCTCTGCTTCAATAGCAGCGTTAAGAGCCAGTAAATTGGTTTGGAAGGCGATATCGTCAATTCGATTTATAATAGCTGTAGATTTGGAAGCTCCCTCTTTCATGCGGGCAAAAGAATCTTTCAGCTGTTTAAGTTCGGTATGTCCCTGTTCGGAAATACTGTCAAGGTCAGTAGCACTTTCAAGTGCAGTGTTACTCATCTCTACATTTCGTTTGGCTTGAGAGGTGATTTGTGAGGTAGATGCAGATACTTCCTCAATAGAAGAGGCCTGTTGACTGGCTCCACTTGCAAGTATTTCAGAGTTTTGGTTAATGTGATTTGAAAAATGCGTGTACTGTTTAACACTTTCATCCACCGATAGGATCGATTTTCGTATAGGTATTTCAATTTTGCTGGCCAAAAGCAGCGACATTGCTACCACAATGGCAGCCAGCACAAGAAGTCCAATAATAGATACTCTAAAGAATTGTGTTAAGGTAGCAAGCCCTTCCTTTTTAGACATTTCAGTAACAATTACCCAATCTAAAGACATAATAGAAATTGGAGCAAATACCGTCAGCACTTCATCACCTAAATAGGAAGTCTGTTCAATAAATCCGCTTTCTCCGCTAATACCGCTTTTAACAGCTTGAGTGTTGGCTATTCCTGAACTTTCTTCAATATCCTTAAAACTCTTTTTTACGGTATAATGTTCAGAATCAAGGTAACTATCCGAACGCAGTCGTCCATCAGCACCTACCAAATAGGATTCTCCGGTTTCTCCCTGTCCAACTCGGTTCGTCATAATTTCTGAAATACTATTCAAAGGCATCTGGAAAGCCAGTACACCTATCTTTTGGTTTCCTGAAAATACAGGAGTGGAGATGAACGAAGCAGGATCTCCATTTGAAGGGGCATAAGGAGCAAAATCGATCAGCACTGTTTCATCTTTATTCAGTTTAATACCTTCGCTAAAAGCATGGCCCAGACCGGAGGATTTATATTTTCCGTTATCCAGGTTTGTGGCATAATCCAATTCTTTAAATACTGAGTAAATGAGCTCTCCTTCTGTGTTGAATAAGAAAATGTCATAATAATCAAACTTCTGCTGGGCCAGATAATAGGTTGGATGATATGTATCATGATATTCAGAATAGATACTCCCGTCTTTTGCTTTAAAGAGCTCGTGCTTTTCACCCGTAGGATGGGGATTGTCATAGATATAAGCATTCTGAAGATAATCCATGGGTGAAACAGAATCTGCAAGCGCCTGCCAAGCAGTATTGAAATCTTTGATGGCACTTTCTGTCTCGTCACTTCTTCCTAATTTCAACAGATGAGAATCTATAGTTTCGAAATATCCAACAACTTGTGTCTTTTTAAGATCCCTGACAGACTCAAGGTTCTTTTCAACACTGGATGTAATATTTGTACCTACCATTTGGTATAAAATAAAAAGTAGGATCAACGTTGGAATGATTCCAATCGCAAGCGTAGAGATGATGAGTCGGCCCTTGAGCCCTTTTAATAATGTGCCCATAATAATAGAGTTTTATTGCTGTTTCCTAAAAGTGTCTATCCATATTATCGGCGTTGTCATTACTTTCTTAAACAAATACAAAGTCTTGCTTAAATATGTTAGTGGTTAGGTATGTTTCCGTAAATAGAAAAAGTAAAAGTCAAAAAAAAGCTTGTTAAATCTTTTAAAAACTGTTTTGACGGCATATAACTGTAGGGGGAAGACCGAATGAAAAACGCTGGCCACATGGAAAATCACTCTTGAAGAAAAAAAGAATTGAAATTTAAGTTGTATTTCTGAGAGCGAGCAATTGCACTGAATGAGCACTCCAATCTTGACCAGCTTATATTGTTTGAGTATGCTATACTAATCTTTTCAGTCTTGAGCGAAGCGGTGACTGAAAAGGCTCAGTACAGGAAGTTTCTGACTTCGCGAAGCCCCCGAAAGGGATCACTTTGTGAGACGCCTTTGACACATAAAGGACAATATATTCTTGTTCCGGTCGAACGAGTTTGGACCTCATCTGCCGACTCCAGCTCGTCTCATGATGAATGGTATACGGGTAGACTTCCCGGAAGCTGGAGTTCAAGCTATATTAGAATAATAACCTTTATCCCTCATCTAACCCTGCTGAAAGCACCCCTTACGGGAAACCCTCTCCTTTAGGTGAGGACCGAGGTGAGGTGGGAAACAACGCCTGAGAACTATACACATAGCTAACCCTGATTTTATAAACACCTCAAGAGTTCCTCTGGATCTTACTTTATGTTGCACTTACTGAACTCAGAAATGAGGGAAAAGAGAAACCGAAATAACAGCCCGACCAAATCTTTTCCTGGTACTTCCCAGAAAAGGGTGTCTTCCGGTAGCATAAAAAAGTCTTCTTGTGTAGGTTTTGCGGCGTCTAAACCAACCAAAACCCAAAAGTACTACTCAATGATCTAATTACCAACCAACCACATCAACCTATCTAAACTACGGGGGTATTAAAGAATGAGTCATCGCGGGCGAAGTGTATACGAAGACCCGCGATCTCCCTGGTACGGGCAAGGTGGTTAACAACGAGGCCGTGGCAGGTACAACCCATGTGGCGGGAGATCCCGGTTCTGCACCTACGCTACCGCTTCGGCTAGCCCGGGATGACGGGGTTTTCCCGCACGCATCCCGATTTGATCGGGAGAAGATGCGGAATCACCTTGTTAGGGCATGTAGCCATGGACAAGCGGTGCTACCGAAGAAAAGTACCCAAACTTAAATACGATACGAACCTTTTTCCGCCAGAGCCAAGTATCAACTAACTCAAAAAATAAGTACGTTGTTAACCTACACAAGCAAGACCTCCAGACACTCTACTTGGGTAAGTACCGTTTTCCTCCAAGAGAGAGGCAGCTGGAAAGGGTGGTTGCAGAGGTTAGAGAATCGTGATGTAACGCATTCACCTCACCCAACCCTCTCCTTCAGGAGAGGGCTTTAATTTTGCCAGGGCAAAATGTTTTTGCATTGGTTTTTATAAGCAAGAAAATCCTCCTCTCCTTAAGGAGAGGACCGAGGTGAGGTGGGAACAACGCTTCTAAACCATTATGAAGACTCATCGCTCTGCTGCAGGTGTTCAATATAGATCCGGGCTGTCTATCATCAACGAGGTCATCCAGAAACGTTCTGACCGGGAGCAGGAAGAGGGGGAATATACCGCAAATAGAACGCGTTAAGGATTTTCACAATGAGCGGGTACCTTCGGCTACGCCCGAGCGCCCCCTAAACTTGTATTATCCTGCTCCACCGGAAGCGCCACCGCCAGCCACACCGGGAGTAGCTCCGCCTGCACCGCCAGTCCCTCCAAATGAAGTTGTTCCTGATGCAGAAAGCGTACTCATCGATGAGGCAATATGAGCCGGAGTATTAGTACTGTTTGGCAGAAGTATAATCCAGTACAATGCGTGCAGGGCTTCAGGATTTGCCTTGAAGAGCTGTTCGATGTTTTGCTTACTGAGCCCAAGGGCAATGCTGTAGATATAATGTTTCCCAAGAAGGTCATCAGGTACTGAATGATCGGCAGCTGTTTTAAGGGCATCTCGGTACGACATCCATTTTCTAAAAACTTCTTCACCCTTTGGGGTTCTGCGAACAATGACAAAAGAAAAGGCTAAACATAAGACGGTAAAGATACTGGCCCCTAATACAATCTCATGTGTGAAAATAAGGGTGGCTATCGAGACAGCTAACAAGAACAACTGGATACTTATGTTCCAGTAGATGCCTTTATAGCTTGTACGGTCGATCCAACCCTTAGCTTTACAGTATGCGGTTACTTCTTTTTTCCACTTAGAAAACCATTTTCGTGGTTTTGATTCACTAAACTTGAAAATCTCCTGGAGACTATTATTTCCTTCTGCAATGCGTTCATTTACATATGAAATCATAGAAACTTCCCATCCTTTTAGAGAAATTTCCTGCGTTTTACCAGTGGCAGATACTTCAAACACGTGGTCATCTTCAGATCCCCGGCCATTGTCCGTGTCCTCATTCTCGGTGATTGTAAAATATCCTTTCCTGGCTAAATCCAATAAGGTAGCCATTACATGTGTACCGGTTATGGCATGGCCGGAGAACAACCATCCGACTACGGCTGGTTTTAGGTTACCCGGTATAAGCAGGCTATCTCTGTCTCGTAGATTGATTGTATGCCTTACACCATATTTCCGGTAAATGAGGATGAAAGCAAGAAGGCTTAATCCAACAATTACTATGGCAAGTTTTATACCCAGCTGGAAAAGGTAAGCTTCACGTTCTGCTTTTGCCTCACGTTCTTGTTGGTAGTTTATTTCATCCTGGCGGGCCCAGCTTAGCGAATAACCAGGATTGGTAATATTTATTATATCCTTGTCTAACACTGAAGTTGGAAACACCGTCCTTATTTGGATTCTTTGATGACGGCTGATATCCGTCCCCGAAAAGGAATATCCCTGATTATTCAGTTGTGCTTCAAAACCGGTTTCAGGCTCTCTTATCCAGTAATGAAGACTGTCGGGCAATGTCTGTTGAGGTAAAATGACATCAAGATGAAAAGTGTCAGTAGACTTTTCTCTGTCTGAAGAAGCATATATCCAGAAAAATTCACTCCAGGAAGGGCCTGTAATTAATGCACCCTCCAGAGTATATGAGATAGTAAATACCCGTTCTTCATCAATGGCGGAATAAAACCATTTTAAGTTGATGGCTTCATCAGATTCCTCTACAAGAAAGGTGCCGATTTCTTCTGTATTCTTGTTGAGGTAATAGGAATTTCCTTCCGAGATCCTGATGTCATTAATATTGTGAAAGTTCTTTTTGGGCAATCTGTAGTTGGCCCATGAGTAATCTCCGTCAAAATGATAGGTGCGATGTTCGGTAATACGGATACTTCCGTCCGCATTAATTTGAACTTCAACGCGTATCTCAGGAATGGTGTATTCTTTTGCGTGGCTGAGAGAAGTGGAAGAGAGAGTAAAGATGACAAATAAACCGAAAATCCCTAAAATATATCGCATCATTGCAGCTTTTTTCTAAATGTTGGGTCTAAGTACGCTTACTTTATTAATGTTGTTACAGAAGAATAATTGTTTAAATAAAGCTGAGTTCAACAAATATAGGGATAACATCAAAGAAATCCCGAGGGCTATACATGTCATCAGCACTCCAGGCTTTATCGAGGGATGGTGACTGGAACCGATGAAGAGGTGGAGCAGGGCGTTGATTGGGTTCAGGAGAACAACCACGGGAATTGAGGTTATACCACTATTGGGTTTTGGGTCGATTTTTTTTCATCACTTTGCAAGCCGATGATTAAAATGGGACGCGTTTACCGGTTGGAGATTAGCTTAAAACAGTATTGGAAGGGAGTAACCTCGCAGCGTCCGTAGGTCCTGCGAGCGTTACGGGATTCTCCCTGGAAAGCCGAACGCTACGAGGACCTGCGGACGCTCGTAGGTTCTCTAAATGGTACTTCTAACCGGTAAACGGGTTAAAATGGGATTATTTACGTTCTTAAATTGAATTTTGCTCTTAAAACCTTGTCCAATTGCAGGCGATAATGCCACAGATACTTTAATTCGCTCTTTTTTAAAATCCTTATATTTGTTGTCTTCATTAATAATGTCAGTAGTTATCTCATATATCACAAAAACTGATAATGACAACAATCAGTGTGATTGTTGCGAATATCTTGATATTCATTTTATGATTCCAATAAGAACTCTTTGAAATCTTCATATTCGGAAGAAAAGGGGATAGACTTTTTTTCTTGGTCCTCAAAACTAACCACCGTATTCAGCGAATGGTCGATTTGCTCTTCCACTACATCTTTAAATTTATATGGATGTGCAGTTTCGAGAAAGATACCCGTCCCGGAATGAATATCCAGGTATGTTGAGAGACCTAAATAGCCAACAGCACCATGTGGATCCAGCACGTAATCATTTTCCTGAGCTACTTTATTAATGGCTGCCCGCGTTTCCTCATCTGTGTATGAGTATCCGGATATATGATCCGACATTGCTGCATGCGAACCCTTAAACAAATCGAGTATGCGATGAAAATTACTGGGATCTCCCACGTCCATTGCATTAGAAATTGTTTGTTTACTCGGCCGGGGACGATAGGTGGCAGTTTCCAAATATTCGGGTACGGTATCATTTATATTGGAACATGCCAGGAAATGTCCGATTGGCAATCCCATACGCTGAGCTATTAAACCGGCCGTCAGGTTTCCATAATTTCCACTTGGAACCGATATTACCACATCTTTCCATTTTTCAGGGGGCAATTGTCCCATCCCATAGAAATAGTAGATGCTCTGAGGAAGCATCCGGGCAATGTTAATGGAATTTGCCGAGGTTAGGTTTTTCCGGGATTGCAACTCCCCATCCAAAAAAGCTTGTTTCACCAGTTTTTGACAATCATCAAAAGTTCCATTCACTTCCAGGGCCGTTATATTATTTCCGAGGGTGGTCATTTGTTGTTCCTGGAAATGACTGATTTTACCGGATGGATAAAGGATGACGACTTCAATATTGGCAACATCGTAAAAGCCCTGTGCTACGGCACTACCAGTATCGCCAGAGGTAGCAACAAGTACCGTTAATTTGTGATCGGATTGTTTGCTGAAGTAACTGAGGCTTCGGGCCAGGAAGCGGGCTCCAACATCCTTAAAAGCGAAAGTAGGACCATGGAATAACTCCAGGGCATAGGTCTCTTCCGTCAATTGCTTTAAAGGGATATCGAAATTCAATGTGTCTTCAACAAGCTCTGAAAGGGCTTTGTCCGGAATCTCTTTTCCAATAAAAGGTTTCATAATCTCGAACCCAATTTGGGGAAGTGAGAGGTTTCCCAGCTCTGCAAAGAAAGCAGGAGAGAGAACCGGAATTTGCTCTGGCATATATAAGCCGTTGTCTTCGGGTAATCCTTTAAATATTGCCTGCCGGAAGTTGGCAGGCTTTGCTTGTCCTTTAGTACTATAATATTTCATTCCAGCACCTCGGCACCTTTAGTGTTAACGGATGAAACATATACATTGGAATCAATATTTTGTTGGTCATAGAGTGCTTTAAATGCCCTGGCGGTTTTATCTGCAATTTCTTTTCCCCGGCATAAGGCAAAAATAGAAGGACCCGATCCTGAAATACTGCATCCCAGGGCTCCACAATCCATTGCTATCTGTTTGGCCTGTGCAAGGTAGGGGATTAGCATAGAACGAACCGGTTCGGCTACCACATCCTTCAACGAACGACTGATGAGCCCATAATCCGCTTTGGCCAGACCGCTTACCAAGCCGGCTACATTGCCCCACTGAGTGATAGCATCTTTCAGATCAATCTGCTTTTTGAGCATTTTTTTAGCTTCTGAGGTTTTAACCTCTATCTGGGGATGTACTACTGTAGTAAATAAATCTTTGGGGTAATCCAGTTGAATAAGATCCAGAGGGGTATAACTGCGAACGAGTACAAAGCCTCCCAGCATGGAAGGTGCCACATTATCGGCATGGGCAACACCGGATGAGGCGCGTTCTCCTTCCATGGCAAATTCAACCAGTTTCTCTTTATTATAAGGGCGGCCAAGTAGTTCATTCACCCCGAAAACCCCGGCTACAGAACTGGAGGCACTGGAGCCCAGCCCGCTTCCCGGCTTTACTTTTTTGGTAAGCTCAAACCCGAAGCCAAAGTCAGGAGGGGAGTCCAAATGATCCAATAATGCTTGTACAGCTATAGTTACTACATTTTCATTTTTATACCTGGAGAGCTGATTATCGCCATGAATGGCGGTTATAACCAGGTCTTTAACGGGAGTTTTCTTTATAATTAATTGGTCACCAACATCATCCATGGGGTAACCTAACACATCAAAACCACATGCAACATTAGATACGCTTGCAGGGGCAAATACTTTAATTGAATTCATCGTTGATTTTAAGCTGAGGCTATTTTCATTATATCTGCGAATATTCCTGAAGCAGTAACGGCTGCTCCTGCACCGGCTCCTTTCACCACCAGGGGCTGCTCACTATATCGATTGGTATAGAAAAGCACAATATTATCTTTGCCCCCCAGATTATAAAAAGGGTGTTCGGGGCCAAAAGATTCGAGGTCCGTTTGGGCTTTCCCATCTTCGAAGGTAGCTACGTATTTGAGACGTTGTCCTTTGGCAGAAGCTTGCTTATAAATGTTCTGGAATACTTCGTCATGTTCATCCAGTTTGTCATAAAACTCCTCAACTGTGTTGGTATCCATGCAGCTTTCTGGTACAAAACCGTTATTGGTGATGTCTTCCAGTTCCAGTTTATGTTCGCTTACCCGGGCAAGAATCAGGATTTTTCGCATCACATCCACACCACTGAGGTCGATTTGTGGATCAGGTTCCGTAAATCCTGCGGAGTCGGCATCCCGCACTACTTCACTAAAAGGTTTGCTGCCGTCATAATGATTGAACAGGAAATTCAGTGTACCGGAAAGCACTGCTTGTATTTTGTGTACTTTATCACCGCTTTTAATGAGGTCGTTTAACGTAGATATAACCGGTAAGCCAGCTCCTACATTCGTTTCATAAAGAAATTTAGCTTTATACTTTAAGGCAGAATTGGTGAGTTCTCTGAAGGTTTCATAAGAAGAGGAGCATGCAACCTTATTGGGAGTAACGACCGAGATACTGCTTTCCAGCACTTCTTTATAAAGTGTCGCGATATCTTTGGAAGCTGTTGAGTCAATGAAAACACTGTTTCGGAGGTTTAACTCTTTCATATGCTCTACAAAGGATGACGTTTCCATGGCTTCGCTTTGCTCACTCAGCAGATGTTCCCAGTTGTTGAGGTCTATGCCGTTTTCATCAAAATACATTTGGCGGGAATTGGCAAGGCCGGTAACAAGGAGGTCAAGATTCAGGTTCTCGGCTAAATAATCCCGTTGTGCTTTAACCTGTTCGATGAACACTTTTCCCACATTTCCCACTCCAATCATAAAGAGGCTAAGTTTACGACGGTCGGAGAGGAAGAAGCTTTCATGAATACTATTTAGGGATTTCTTAAGGTCCTTTTTGTCAATCACTACGGAAATGTTCAGCTCGGTAGATCCCTGGGCAATGGCCCGCACGTTTACCCCATTGTGACTGAGCGTATCAAACAGTTTAGCACTGATGCCCACCTGCTGCTTCATGCGTGATCCAACCAAGGCAATGATTGATAATCCGGTCTCTTCCTCAAGAGGATTGATTTTATGAGCCTCTATCTCCCGGGCAAATTCATTACTTACCGATTTCCGGGCTTGTTCAAGGTCTTCCTTAGAAATCCCGACGGTGATGGTATGCTCTGAGGAAGCCTGAGTGATCAGAATGACATTAATTCCCTCACGGCTCAGAGATCCGAAAAGCCTATACGAGATGTTAGGTACGGCTATCATCCCGCTGCCGGAGAGCGTAAGCAGTGCAATGTCATCAATAGATGAGGTGCCTTTTACGAAATTGCCATTTTCAGATGCTCCCACCGATATTTTGGTGCCGGAGTGATCTGGCGCAAAGGTATTTTTGATAGTGATGGGAATATCGGCATCCAACACGGGTTGAATGGTAGGCGGATAAATCACCTTGGCTCCAAAATGAGAAAGTTCCATAGCCTCCTCATACGATAAACTTTTGATGGTATGGGCATTAGGTACCAGCCGGGGATCGGAGGTCATCATTCCATTAACATCCGTCCATATCTGTAGTTCAGAGGCCTCTACGGCTGCGGCAATGAGTGCAGCGGTATAATCCGACCCGCCACGTCCCAGGGTAGTGATGTGATTATCCGTTTTGGAAGAAGCTACAAAACCGGGACATATAGCTATGGCAGCTGATTCCTTAAATGTTTGCTGGATGTTCTCATAAGTGAGAGCAAAATCTACGGTAGCTTTGCCAAATTGACTATCTGTTTTTATGAATGCTTTGGAGTTATATAGTTCGGCATCCAGCCCGGTAGATTTTAAATAGTCTGTCACAATCATAGAGGAAATAACTTCTCCATAGCTCATTATATGATCGTTGGAACGAGGGGAGAGCTCGCCAATCAGAAAAACACCCCGGCATATATCTTCAAGTTCGTTTAATGCCAGTTTTACCTGTGCCAGTGAATTGCTGCGCGTGTTAACGGGCAGTAAGCTCGTACAGATTTCAAGATGACGTTGTTCAATCTGTGCTAATAGTTCCAGGTACTCTTCATTTCCGGCAGAGGCAAGGATGGCACACCGTTCCAGCAGGTTAGTGATACCGCTAAGAGCAGAAATCACAACAACCAGTTTATCCTGTTCCGATTGCTGGCGGATGATGTGTTCAGCTTTTTTAAGGTTTTGAGCGTTAGCGACGGAAGTACCGCCAAATTTTAAGACATTCATGTGTAAGGTTGATACGTAAAGTGAGTATTGACTTCAGTTGAGTTAATGGCAAAGCTGCCCAATGGACGATATGTAGAAAAGCACCCCCTAAGGGGTTGTAATAATCGTTGTGATGGTAGTGGTTGCAGATATAGCAATTCCGCCTGAAGTGAGTTCTTCAGAAGTAGGAATTAAAGTGCTATGTCTGGTAGTCAATTTCACTGCCCTAAGATTATTTGTTTTAGCGATGAAAGTAAACCCCCAACTTCATTTTTTATGAAGTTTTTTCTCAGCACTTGTAATAAGAGCACTTATGCAGGAGAATATGTAGAAATGAATCCTGCCAGCTTAATTGCTGACAGGGGAAAGCCACATCCTACGCAGTCCAGCTTTTTTTATTGGCATAGCCGGAAAGCCAGATAAGACCGACACCAATGAGTACAATGAGCAGCGGCATCACAGCTGCTCCCGGGCCGTACACATCAAATGAGTTACTAACAAAGAAAGAATGATACATTTGTACGATGACGGCTACCAGAGAAAGTATAAAAGCATGGCGAGCCCAACGTTTCTTGAGTAAAAGCAGCACACATCCGGCAGCACCGCTAAACACGGCAATAGCATAGGCCGCAGTAGCCCAGGCCGGACGATTGTTGAGTAGATTCTGTTCCGTAGTTGTTAATTGTGAATAAGCTTCAGGGCTCATATATACTTCCATGAGATAAGCCATAACCCCAAGCAGGTTCCATATTAAAGCGATAGAACCCACCACCCAAAACCAGGTTGGAATCTTAATTTTTTGATCTTCAGACATAGCAGGAAACATTTAGTTAATGTTAATGCTCCGGCAGCCGCCTCCCTTGTAAGAATAGTATATGCTGAGAGTAGTGAAAAAGAGGCAAAAAGAAAACAGTTTTTACTTAAGTAATATGTGCAATGATGAGAATAAAGATCTATCGATTGTAAGAATTCCATATTTTTAAGGTTCTTATTAGATTTTGAACCAGAAAATACTTCCGAAACAGAAACCGAACTGAGAGAAAATGGCTGGGGAGAAAGTAAAAATGTATTTGGCCCTTGCTTAATATCTCCACAGGAACTTTGGATACAATAGATTAAAGCCTTGGCCGATGCTATTATCAATCAACCTTCCAAGGGTTTCAAACCTTAGGAGGGTTATTCTAAATAATCATAACCACATTTTAAACCATGCCATCATATCTTTCCCAATTGTTGGATGACATTCGCGCCGCTCACCGTGCAGATGATTCAAGGGGAGAAAAACCGGAGCCCGACTCGTTGGAAGATCATTTCAGGGAAGTTGATCGGTGGACTTCCGGAGATGCTGAACATGCATTAAGCTATTATTGTGGACTGGATGCGGAGGCCTTTCCACCGCATGATCAACTCCGTGAGAAAGAGGTCAAGAAAATATGTGATGCCTTTACGGCCATGCTCCATTCCTGGGGATTTTATGTGGATTTGCCCGATGGGTTACCCCTGCACAGGGAGTACCAATTGATGGTAGGATTGTTGGACCATGAATGTACTCCAGTAAATACCGGAATGTTTGTATTCGATTTCTGCACCGGCTACGCCCCTGGCTGCGAATTGAAAGAGTTTTGCCCATGCCTGGAAATTTGGGAGGATGAGGGCTGATCGTTTGTTTAATGAGCCTCCTGGATGTGGTTTTTGGATTGGGTGATATAGTGATTGAGTCAATGAATCAATGAGCAAATCACTCAATCCCCAACTCAATACAAAAACCCAAACAACCAAAGCGGAATCTTATCCCCGGAAGCCTCTTCCAGGCCGTCGGCGGCAATAAATGCATTGGGCACTCCATGGATTTGCTCGCGGGTTTTGGAGGGGCCGTCCACTTCGAATGTCCAGGTATCATCCACCATAAAATCGGCAAAACGGGAGGCCGTAACCTTTTTCCTGAACCAGTTGCGAAATGCAGGTCATTCCATAGCAATGGCTAAACAAGGGGATTTCATAGTGGATGGAAAATGGACGTTTGAAATCGGCGGTCCCTCCAAAGACGATCATTAAATCAAAAATATGGATAACGCCTGGCTGGCCCTGGATGACCTGGAACATGCTTTCCTGAATCGAATCCCTCTCTGGTTGTTCGGCTTCTTGTATTAAAGAATTTTTTGAGTTGATGAATTCTGCAAATCAACAAATCAACAAATCAGCAAATCAGCAAATCAAACCTACTCCACCTTCTTTTTTACCATTTCATACAGCTCTTTTACTTTCTCTGGGTTTACTCCATATTTAGCAGACAGGGTATCCAGGTCGGGTGTTTCACGGTTGTTGATGTATGGGATAAGCTCGCCAAGCAGCCCGTTCATTTGGTCCAGGTTCGGCTGTTCTACCGGCTGGGAGTCTTTAGCAAATAAATGATCATATGGGTTTAACTTAATCTCCTTTTTCAGGATGTTGGAAGCCGTTGCTATCATCCCCACATTTACGCGTTCATCCGGAGTATGCGAAAAAGTATAGCCCAGGTGGTTAAGTACATCCAGGAGCTGGCGGAAGCCGGAATCTGTCATGGCGAAGAGATACATCATCCGGTCCATTTCATCATAAAAAGCCGCACTGTAGTGAGGGAACTCTCCTCCTTCTTTCAGGGAAAGTTTATATACGCCCTGGTTGTACTCTACCAGGAAATTTTTTCTAAACAGTTCGGAATTAAAGGCTCCATCTATTTTATATAGCGCATTGTTGTTTACCAACTGGTGTTCGTTATGAAAAGTAAGGGGTGAGTTACTGCCTGCAATAAGCATACTAAAAGCAATGGGTTTTTCTTCTAGATCTTCCATCACCTCCTCGCCGGTCTCGTACCAGTCGCCGTTAGCCTCGTTGGCATAAAAGAAGATATCTTCCGGTTCAAAACCGTTAAAGTGCAGTATGGGCCCGTAGGTTTGCCAGCATTCACCGTTAAATCCGATGAGGTTGAACCAGAGCAATGGCGTCTCACTTAGCAGGATAGACGTGATGCTGGGCGAGTAGAGCAGGTAGCGGTCTTCGGTTAAAATGTCGCGCATCTCAAAGAAATCCGGTGCGGGTTGATCGGTAATACTGGCGAAGCTGTACCGCCAGGGATGTTTGGTTTGTGCACCAAGAAACGCTTTTTCTTTGGCCGAAAGAACATTCAAACCAGAATGGTTCAGGTATTTGCGAATCAGGCCACCCTTCTTAAAAATACGGTGCGCAATATACTGGCTTGTTAACATTCCTCTCCATTCTTTCGGCATATCTTTAATAATATGCCGGAACGGCTGAAGCCTTCGCTTGCTTTCTTTGGCTAATTTGGATGTACGTGCCGCATAGTGAATTAAAAAATTGTCAATTACGGTTCCGGTAAAAGTCGAGTTTTGCCGGCAAACTTTCAGAATATGTTGATAATTTTTTGTCATGGTCAATTACAAATGTACGTAATATGAAGGTAGAATATATAAGGGGAGATGATTTTTTTAAATATTTTGTAAGATATTGGTTTTTAAGCGCTCTTACTAAGTAAGTCGAAAATATTTTGCCTTAACCCGGATTATTCATTAAGAAATTTAATCGTACGCAAGGCGAAGTGGAAATGGGAACGGTGAGTACCCCAATTTTCACTTGAACGCAGCGTACGGGGAAATTTCACCACCTAATCCGTACCTCAAAATTGGGCTATTACATAAAGCAATTCAACGATAATATATTCAAGTATATAGATCGCCATTTTGCATCCATTCGTGAATAATTCGGGTTAAAAGAGTTGGTAACCCTTGGGGGTTGTCCAATTTAGTTAGTCAGCAATTTTTACATCTTTTTAATGGCTATGCCCAAGCCTACAACAAAAATACAATCGCAAAGGCAGCCTTTTTATTCCAAATTTTAACCGCAAAGTCATCAACTTCGATAAATACTTCACCCGGCTCAGCCTATAATATGCTGCAGAACCTAAAACACTATGATGGCCGCGCTGGCGATTTCTCGGAATTTATAATACGTATCGAGAAACACATTGACGAGGTATATTTGGCCGAAGGCATTCATCAGCTTATGGGATAATCGAACCTTAGAGGAATTGTCCCGATCTGGTGTGAAGGATCATTTTTACACTCGCAAAGACTAAGATATTCTGCCTTTCAAAGACCATCTCAAGAAGAACAGTTTAATACATTATTTCTGCTCGTTCTGTAGGGCTTCCGGAATATTGGTAACTATATGATGTCACACCAAAAAGGTTAAAAAGATATTAAAAGAACGTTGTGGAAGTAGAAAGTAAACTCTTATATTTGTGCCTCTCAAAAAAGCCAAAGTGGCGGAATTGGTAGACGCGATGGATTCAAAATCCATTGAGCTTCAACGCTCGTGTGGGTTCGAGTCCCACCTTTGGTACTACATAAGACTGCTTAATATCTTTTAATGTATTGAGTAGCAATGATTTAGCCTGATTGTAAAGTCATCGTTGGTAAAACAATCGGGCTTTTTTATGCCTTTTAGTACCATTTCTTGATGCTGAATAATGACTATAAATCGGGGCATTAAATAGGGTACTTATTCTGCTTTACTCTCACATACTACAAAAAATAATTCTCTCAAAGGTATGCGTTCCTGTGCGTGAAGTTTTGCCCTATCAAATTTTGATAAAGCACATGTGAAAGCACTTGATACGGCATTCCTGATAAAATAGTGATAAGCATAAAAAACCGCCTTCATATTTTCCATGTAAGCGGTCATCTCGAATTGAGTAAGGGTAAGGTATTGGCTAAAATCGGGGTTTAGGCAGGAATTAGCCTTTTTTATAGCGTTCGAAAAACAATTCTCATTTACGTTTCAATTCATAAACCTTAGATCTGCATCCTGATTCTGAAACATTTTCAGATATTAAGATCTTCTCAAATCGTTCGGGGTGCTTCACTTGTTCACTGCTATCAAAGATAACACGTTCAATTGTTGGTAACGCTTCGGGGTTGGTTACTGCTTCGATTTTATCAAGTCTATTATTAAGTGCTTTCATATCCTTTAAAATTAGGTTTAAGAAATTCAGGTACATCATTCACAATTAGCGTTCTGCCCTCCAGCTTTAACCGATATTTTTTATTTCCGGTATCATCTTTTGGAAGTTCATTTTCCAGCCTGTCAAGTCGGTTGTTTATTGCTTTCATCCTACTTTGCGTAAATTTTGGTGTTCTTCGAGAGCTTCGATTCTCTCGATAATTTCATTTTGTTCGATCAAATTAGAAAGACGACCGATTGCGTTACTCATGGCATACGTCGCCTGTATTTTTAACTGCATCTTATCACGGTCGATGTCATCGTCAAGAATAACACGCTCAATCTGTTTTATGCAGTCGGTGAGTCTTAATTCTGCATCCTTTAGGTTTAGGGCTTTTCTGCTTCGACGTTGTTTGTAAGTTCCCATTATTTCGGCTTAGTTTTTTGTTAATATCTGCATTTAAAGAACTGTGAAGGGCATTTTTGATACCCCCCACATTCCTATGCTTCAATCTCTTTGCTAAGGCTGTCTTTCTCATCCTTCAGCTTCAAATATGCCCGTTCTGCCTTGCTAACATCACTTTCGGTACATTCACCTGCTTTGTGACCGGCTTGGGCTTGTAGGTAGTTATCGTATGCGTTCTGAAGGTCGCTATCAATTGATGACTGCCTATCCTGAAGTGCTTTCAGTTCCTCACGTGCGTTGCGTTCCTTCGATCTTAATTCCTGTTTTTTTTGCTTAGTAGTTTCGTAATTCATGTGTGTTGGTTTAGTTATTAATTAAGATGAAAATCCCATTCCGACGGATAACCACGTTCATCAAAAATTTCACCTGTATAGGGATTGTATCCATAGGGTGCATTTTCTTGAGCTTCATATTTGCCTTGTAACGCTCTATCTTTTTGTGAGTAGTGTATCGGGTCGCTTTTAGTAAGCTCTATTCCGTGAACCTTGCATAGGTGGAAAAATGAAGCAATCGTGATGCCGTTGCGGTTCGATTTTAAACACTTATTGTATTGAACATCACACTCACGGGAATTGTAGTCGGGGTGCCATTGGCTAACCCTGTGAAATAAAGATCTGCCAGATTCTCCAAACTCTTCAGATAAGGCAAAACCAACTTTAAGCCAGTTATCGTAACTATCTGTAATATCGGTGTGAGTCATTGAAATTTTATCGACAAGCTCTTCCACTTTTTCCCGATTATTTCTTCCAGTCGGTCGGGTGCTGGTATTGTCAATCGTATAGGTGAAGACTTCAGCATCTACATTGAAATAAGGGTCGGGGTCATAACTGATAAAACGAAATGATGCTACATTCGAGGGTGCGGGGTCAATGGTTATGCCTGTATTGCTGAAGGCTTTCTGTATAGCTCTGAAATGGGCTTTGTGCTGGTCTTTATGCTTAATTGGTATCAAACCCCACAATCCATTGCCCGACGTGCTGTAACTCAAATATGCGACGTATGGGATATGCTGAATTTTAAACTTCAGGTCATCCATGTTGACAGCGTTATCTTTGCTATCAATATCAAACTGAATAAGTCCAGAATGTTCAATCATTCCCGATTCACCTCTATTGCTAAAAGTACCTGAAGGTGTGATACCTGATAAAGATCTCTTCTTAACTTGATACGCTTCACCTGATAAACAACGTAATTGCTGAATAACATCACTGTTATCATTCCTTAGCCAGTCCAGCAAGTTCACACTGGTAGGTGCATCTGGTTTCCGCACTGAAGGGAAAGACGATATTTTAACATCTAATCTATTCACGGGGCAAAATTCTGAAACGCTTTTAAATCTGAATTACTCATTTTTTTTTCTTGAGCCTTTTCTTTTTCTGCTTCTTTTTCTTCTTCCTTTTCCTCTTCTTCTTCTTCAGGGGTATCAATAGTGCTTTGATAGTCTAACCTTACCCTATTGGCAGGGCTTAAATCAGGGTTTTCACGAATAAATGTATTCCAGAGTCCTGATTCCTTTAAATCCTTTATGTAGCGCTTATGTGGGGGTGAATTAGGATTTAGCTTACCATATTGTTCACGAATGAACTGAGTAAGGAACCATCTGCCATTGCCCAAGTTTCTTAAACGCTCTTCACCTGAATTAACTTTCTTTTGTAGCTCTTCAGGATTGACGTTTAAACCGTGCATCCGTTCTGCATACAGAAGTTCACCTTCCATCTCAAATTGCCCTATGGTATCGCACTTTAATTGTAAGAACATCCAGAAAAGGCGTTCATCAGGATTTAGTTTCAAAAAATGTCCTGCATCCAGTAAAGCAGAGTCCATAAAGCGTTTACGTTGCTTAATCATCTAAACCCCCCAAGCCTTTGTAGGGAATAAATCGGGTGTGCTTACCTTTGGCAGATCTTCAGGTTTTGCAGAATAATATTTCGCCTTGTGTCCTGTGATTTTGCAGGGCTTTTCATAAACAACTATAACTTTGTTTTGCTCTTCGAGTTTAGCCAGATAGCGAGTCAGATTTGCCCGTATAATGCCAGTCTTTACACTTAGCATCATAGACGTTGCTGGGGCTTTCTTCAGTTCCTCTATGGTCAATATTATTTGATTCTTTTTTTTGCTCTGAGTCATCATTGTTACAAGTTTTTTTACCAGTGTTTTACCTATCATCATCAATTATCATTACAAATAACTGATTTATCATTGTTTACGCTTTTTAGTTTATACCATAGCATAGAGTCAAACCGACCTTTTAGTCTTTCTATCCTGAAGGAACTTTTCTGCATCTACTGTTTCGTATAAAATGCGTCTGCCTTCTTGGATATAGGGTAGGTTCCCAGCATCACGATGATATTTTTGAGTGGGTGAACTCATTCCCGTTAACTCTTCAAATTCAGAAGTAGTCAGGTATGGTTTTCGATTAGCTTGTCGGATTAATTGAGGGATAAGCGTTTCTAAAACAGAAGCTGTTTTACGCTCAATGATTTCCTCAAATTTACTCTGGGTGGGTATGAATACTTCGTTCTGCATAAGGTCGAATGTTTAGTTTTAATTAACTTCGACCGTATGATAAAAGGCGGTTAACGATACCAGCAATAGTACCGTAGGTATGGTTTTTTAATTACTACCTTAACTTGTTTCTCTGGGTGTTAAATGAAGCGTAACTGGAATAAATTATCTCTTCCATTTCACTGTTAAATTTTTCTATCGCTTCAGGATAAGTACATTGATTTGATCTTCTAATTTCTTCAACACGATCAACACGTTTTTTTCTTGTATCGTAAAGGTCTTTAGGCGTTTTTATGATACCTGATACATTTTCTTTATTAGCCTTCGATATTTCAAGGTCAATTAAATTAATCCATTCATTAGCCCAACTACTTCTAACCTGATTTTTATCTCTATCCTGTATTATCCACCCCTTAATTTTTCTTAAACGGAAAAGGCGTTTTTTAGGGTCGGCAATATCAAATATTGCAGGTATCTTTTTTTGATACTGCTCTTGAAGAGTTCCTCTGTCATCCCTTTCGATACCACCTTCAAAACTCAATTCTGCATTAAATTTCTTTTTATCCTTAGTCATCGTATTTTTATTTCGTTACAAGTTCTTACCCCAGTTCCGTTGCAGGGCTGGGGTATTTTTATTTAAAAGATTTCGTCGATTGCTTCATCCGCTGCCTGTACGTTAATAGTCTTCAGATACTGCATTGTAGTTTTAATGTTTTGATGCCCTAATAAGATCATCAATTTATAAACGGGTATTTTTTTCTTCTCGATGGCATATTGGGCAAAACTATGCCGTGATGCGTGCATGCTTAAGTTTTCTTTTATGCCAGCCAGCTTTGCCAGCTTCTTAAGTCCAGAGATTTTTTTATCAGTGTTTTTACCATTAATTGTAGTGGTTGCGCTTTCAGTTTGCTTCTTTATTATTACAGAATCTTTTAGCTCTTCAGGGCTTAAATCTGCAAGAAAAGGAAGTATAAAATCATCGTCTTTACTGTCATCATTTCTATAAAAATCTAAATATTTCTTACAGTCATCGGGTATCTTAACATCAATATTGACGCCTGTTTTATTCATTTTATATTTTAAACGGTCATTTATCACGTTTTTCCATTTCAATCCTACTAAGTCCCCTACACGCATACCGCAAAAATAGAAAGACAGAATAAAAGCGTTTCGGGCGTGCCATAAATTACTATCAGGTTCCAGATCAAGATTTTCCAGTTTATCAATCTGCAAAAGTGATAGCTTAGTTTTAGATGACGGCTGATTTTTTTTAGGCAAATTGAATGTTTTGTCTTCAACGGGATTTTTAGGAATTAGCTTATACAGAACCGCCTTATCCAGAATAGCCTTAATAGATGCTATGTTCTTATGTATCGTCGATGCTTTGTTTTTGTACTTAGATTGCAATTTACTGACGAATTCATTGAGAAAAACAGGGTCAATAAAATTGAGAGGTAGGTCATCGGAACCATGATGCTCTCTTAATTTCTTGATAGCTACACGATTCTGTTTCCAAGTGTAGTAACTGGTCTGTTTAATTTCTTTTTGATAGTCTTCAGCAAGTTTGAAAAAATTATCCTTACTCGAATGTTCTAATCTTTTTTTGATAGCATCCGCACTGGATTGTTTCTGCCTTTTAAGATCTCGATAGGCTTGTTCTGCATCTGCTCTAATGATAGCCAGTTCATCATTGAGCTTATCGGGGGTGCGATGCTTAGCTTTTACTTTTTCTTTTCCATCATTCCACTGATTAGGTTTCAATCGAATGCCAGAACTCACATACTTTGATTTCCTGTTTTCCGTGATGCGTAAATAGAGAGGGCAATAACCCCGATTATCTGGTCGGTCTTCTCTTAGGTAAAACTTAAATGTTGCAGGCATGAATTAGGAAGTTTGTTACAAGTTCATGCGTAATATACGAAATGGTAAAACACTGGTAAAACATTATCCTGAATTGAGATAGTTTAGTAAATGAACCTAAATACAGTTATAATGCTTTAAACAATGCTTTTGGGATTAAGTAGAAATGCAGATATTAAATTTAGAGTCCCACCTTTGGTACAATAAGCCTCATAAAGATTTTATGAGGCTTTTTTGTTATATAAAGCTTTGTAAAAGACCGGTTTTGCAAAGCTCTCGTGTAGAAATTTTAATTGATAAGAATTCTATTTTTGATATCCTTCCGGGTTTTTGGATTGCCATCTCCAGGCATCACGGCACATCTCCTGGACACCGCGTTTTGCCGTCCATCCCAACTCCTTTTCCGCTTTGGAGGGGTCAGCATAGCAAGAGGCAATATCTCCGGAGCGGCGTTCTGTAATGGTATAGGGTACTTTTTTTCCGGAAGCTTTTTCAAAAGCTTTTATCATGTCCAGTACACTGGAACCTTTGCCGGTGCCCAGATTGTATATGACAAGGCCGGGATCTGAGTTTAACTTTTCCAGGGCCTTTAAATGGCCGATAGCTAAATCTACCACATGAATATAATCTCTGACTCCGGTTCCATCGGGAGTGGGGTAGTCATCTCCAAACACAGAAAGTTGTTCGAGTTTACCTACAGCTACCTGTGAGATATAAGGCATCAGGTTGTTGGGAATATCATTGGGATCTTCCCCAATAAGGCCACTTTTATGTGCTCCCACGGGATTAAAATACCGCAGCAACGCAACATTCCAGGAGTTTTCTGACTGGTATAAATCCTTCAGAATGTATTCTATAAACAACTTGGTGCGCCCATAGGGATTGGTGGCAGACAAAGGAAAATCTTCGGTTATAGGAACGGTTTCCGGATCCCCATAAACGGTGGCCGAAGAACTGAATACAATATTCTTTACCTGGTGTTTCTTCATTATCTCACACAAGTAAAGAGTGCTGGTGAGGTTGTTGTAATAGTACTTCATAGGCTTCTCAACGGATTCTCCCACCGCCTTATAACCGGCAAAATGAATGACAGAGTCTATAAAGTGATCACTGAATATTTGGTCGAGGGCTTTTTTGTTAAGTAAGTCTTGTTGATAAAAAGTGAGGTCTTTTCCGGTAATGTCTTTGACTCTTCGAAGGGATTCTTCACTACTGTTCGAAAGATTATCTACCACAATCACTTCATGACCTTCATTAAGGAGTTCAAGGACTGTGTGGCTCCCAATATATCCAGCTCCACCGGTGACAAGTACATTCATAGAATTAGAATAAGGATTAATGTATTTACTAAATACAAAGTCACTAAAAAGGAGGACATTTAAAAGGGAAATACAACGATTCAGAAACGCAAAAGCGATATTCTAAACATAAACCCCCATCTTATATTCGGGACAGGGTTTATGAGGGTGTATATACGATTAATTAATTAAAGCAGAACCGGAGACAAAGGAATCGGTATTGCTACTCAGGTTATAAGAGACATGATCTTCTGCAGGATCAGGTATGTCTCCCACTAAAGGTTTAAGAACAAAAGGGGAGGGACTGTCATCCGGATTGGGTTCAATGGAGATAACTACTTTACCTCCTGAGAGATCTAAAGGAAAGGTTAGCCCAGACGGAGGGTGCATTAAAAAGTCTTCTCCGGGGAAAGGGGGAGCTGTTTGAGGACCACTGTAGGGAGCTTCATCATCGGGACCAGAAACAGTGGTGAATGTTCCAGTACTAACAGGAGTACCATTATAAACGGCCCATCCCTCATATTTCCAGCCAACAGGTAAATCAGGGAGGTTTAAGCTTGCTGTAGGGGCTCCTCCTTCAGGATCTAAAAACCAGACCCCGCTTTTTTCGGTATCGTTTTCACCATCTGTTGGGGTTGCTAAAATATAAGATCCCGAGACCTCACTGAAATCATTACCAAATGAAGAACTGTGGCTCATTGACAATGTAGCTCTAATCTCATCAAAAGAACCAGACAAGAGGTGCGTGTCGGAGGGGTCTGCATCAGTGTCGCCTGCGGGTTCAATGGTAAGGATGAAGTCAGAAGCATTATTTAATTCGTGAGAGACCTCAAACCGACTATCTCCAATAGGTATACCGGTTAAACTGGTTAATGCTCCATTTTCGCTTACATTAAATTTTCCTGTACTGATGCGGTTGTCATCTACTATAATCCATCCTTCGTAATGGAACCCATCCTGAAGAGGTTGAAGATTTTCAAAACTTAGAATAACATAATCTCCACCATCTGAAACAGAAGCTCCGCAAGCTGATAGAAACAGACAAACAAACAATAAAGCAGGTTTATATTTCATAGCATTCCTTATCAATTATTATGTTCTGGTAAAATATACTTTCTTAGCATGTTTCAATAATTACTTAATTATCGTGTAATTTAAAAATCAGGGCATAACAAGGTTATTCATTAATGGGAGGACGGGGAGAAAGGGTAAACCGGAATGTAGTGCCTTGGTTAAGAATACTGTCGACAGAGAGGGTAGCTCCATGAAGTTCTATGATACGCTGGGCAATAGAGAGCCCAAGTCCTGCACCTATTTCTTCGCTCCGGCTGGTGTCGGCCTGGTAAAAACGATCAAATATGCGATTGATATTTTCTTTGGATATTCCGGTTCCGGTATCCGTAATGCTGAGTTTTACATTTTCTCCCTGGTTAATGGTTTTTATAATCACTTGTCCACCTTGAGGAGTATTCTTTATGGCATTGTCGATAAGGTTCGAAAGGGCCCGTTCCATTAAGGCAATATCGGCACGCACGAGATTTAAAGGGGTGTCAGGGACTTGAGCTTTTAAATTAACTTGTTCATTGTCTGCCAATGGTTTAAACTGCATAACCAAATCATGAATTAGCTCTGCCATCGATACATCCTCCAGTTCTGGCTGTACATTCTTTGCATCCAGTTTGGATAGTTCAAAAAGTTCCATGACCAGTTTGTTGAGCTTGCGTGTATTGCGAAGTACCGTATCAAAATATTTGGTCCGGTCTTTTTTGGAAAGGGTATCTTCTTTTTGTTGAATGGTCTCTAAATATCCCTGGATGGAAGCAAGCGGACTGCGAAGGTCATGGGATACATTGGCAACCAGTTCCCTTCGGAGTTTATCAACTTGCTTTATTTCTTCGAGGTTGGCAACCAGAGTGTCTGCCATTTGATTGAACGAACTTCCCAGTTGTCCAAGTTCATCATTGGAGTTTATCTCTATTCGTTTATCAAGCTGTCCATGCTCAAAGGCAACTACAGTCTCACTCATAGACCGGATTCTTCGGGTTACCAGCCGAAAAAGAAGTAACCCTACCAAAAGGGTAAGTATGAGGATGATAGCAATTCCCGAAAGCGCATTTTTTAAGATGTAACTTTCTTCAATCATACCTGCGGTTTTATCATACTTTCTACCCCCCAGAATAACATACAGGTAGCAGCCATTTTCTCCCATGATCTGAATAGGAGCTACGGAAAAAGGTTTTTTCACTCCTTTGTTTAAGGGATCTTGCCCAAGTATGGGAAGGGGTTCGCCCTCCATAAACCGGTCCAGTGGTTGTACATCCACAAAATTGATGGCCAGAGTTGTAGCAGAGTCTTCGCTGGGATAGTAATCTTTAATCATGCCATTGGAGCCAAGCAAATAAATATCGACCTGTGGATTGATGCCATTCAAATACATAATTTTTGACCAGATGCTATCGGCCTCTATGGTATCCATAAGATAAGGTTGAAACTCAACGGCCATTTCCTCGGCCAAAGATCTATTGACCTTTTGCTGGGTTTCTTCCATGAACTTCATGGACGAGCGTACACTGATATAGGAAAAGGAAAATCCCAGGATCAAAATAAGCGCCAGAAAAATGAGGGAAAGCTTTGCATAAAAGCTGTTGGTAAGGCTTTTCATATTTCAAGTTCTTCCATTTCTATAAAACGATATCCCATTCCCCACACTGTTTTTATAAATGTTGGCTCAGAGGGGGTTTCTTCAATTTTTCCTCTAAGCCGGTTGATATGAGAATTAACGGTGTGGCTGTATCCGTTATATTGGTAGCCCCAAACCAGGTCCAATAACTTTTGTCGGCTGTATGCCTTACCTGGGTTTTGAGCAAAGAGCAGAAGAAGGTCAAATTCTTTGACCGTGAGTTCTATATTCTTGCCATCCAATACTACAGATCGCTTTTGGGGATATACTTTGAGCTTCCCAAAGTTTAAAACTTCAGCTTTTTCTCCGCTTGCATGTTCTGCGGCCTTAACACGCCGGAGAAGAGCTTTAATACGGGCAGTTAATTCTCGAATGCTGAAAGGCTTGGTGAGGTAGTCATCGGCTCCAAATTCGAGCCCCATAATTTTATCTACTTCTTCGGCTTTTGCTGTTAGCATCAGGATTGGGATCTGTACATTGTGTTTCCGAATCTCTTTGCAGATATCGAAACCGTTTTTACCGGGCAGCATAATGTCCAGTATAATCAGAGAGTAGTTATTATTAAGGGCGAGTTTTAAAGCTTTTGTGCCATTTCCACATTGTTCAATGGGATAGTTAAGGTCGCTGAGGTGTATTTTGATGAGCTCGGAAATATCCGAGTCATCTTCAACAATAAGGACGGGGTATTCAGGAGCTTCCATATATAATTGATTTTATGCTCCTTAAAAAAGCGAGTTACAGGTTAAAATGTATCACAGAATAATAACATTTATATGTTGCTGATGATCTGTTGTAGTTCATCTATCACTTCATCACAAATGCAGGTAATTTTTTCGGAAGATTCTTTTAAGTCTTCTTCCGGTTTTTCATCCCAAATCAGAGTTTTACCATGCTCATATTCATCTATAATTTGTTCAATACCCAGCATTTTAGCTACGGGTTTAATTTTGTGACCTGCTTTTCTGAAATCAGTCTCATTATGCTGGTGCAAATACGTAGTGTAATTCCGGGAGAATTCTGTGAAAGAGATAATAGCTGCTTCCGCAAATTCTATAATATACTTCTCTTCTCCATATAACATATCCTGGAGGGAAGTGAAATCAACAAGTTTATTTTCTGTATCCAAAATAATTTATTCGTTAGCAGGTTCAGAGATATGATGGGGAGTAGGTTTTCCAAATTCATCAACGTGTACAAAAACGATTTCATCAATGGTGATAATAGGGTCTTTGTTGAACTTATTTCGTACTACGCACTTAACAGTGATGGATGTTTTCCCAAATTTAACAGTCTCCATACCAATTTCTATGACTTCACCTAACTTGGCTGAGTTAACAAAGTTAATCTCAGACATATATTTAGTAACTATATTACCCTTTCCCAATTGGCACAATACATAAATAGCGGCTTCTTCATCCACCCAGCTGAGTACAGAACCGCCGAAAAGAGTTCCATGTGCATTTAAATCCTGGGGCTTTATAAGTTTTCTACTGAAAAATCTCATTGAAATTCGTTTATTGGTTTAAATATACAGGTTCGATCACAGAGTAACTATTAGGTTTTATAAATCATTCACCGTTTAACAGAAGGATTAACAGCAGCTAAATTCTACCTCAATTGTAACAATGGGCTGACATTTCACTCTCTGACTATACATCTGTAATTATATAACTACATAAGGACAATGAAAACTATTGCTTTAACAAATCAAAAAGGCGGCGTTGGTAAAACCACGACTACTATTAATGTAGGTGCTGGATTAGCAAAATTGGGCAAAAAAGTGTTATTGGTTGACCTGGACCCCCAGGCCAATCTGACTTATTCCCTCAGGATGCATTCTCATCGGTTAGATAAAACCATATATCACGCCTTGAGGGGAATCGCCAAAGCTGAAGAGGTGATCATAAATCATAATGGGTTTGATTTTATGCCATCATCGCTGGAACTATCGGGTGCTGAGCTGGAATTGGCCAGTGAACCCGCCCGGGAACGTCTTTTGAAAGATGTCATTGATCAGATTAAGGAAGAAGATTATGACTATGTGCTGATTGATTGCCCCCCAAACCTTGGGCTGTTAACACTCAATGCTTTTACAGCCGTTAACGATATTTTTATTGTCCTCCAGTCAGAATACCTGGCTTTACATGGCTTATCGAAGCTACTTGACCTGGTTAAAGTAGTGAACCAACGCCTGAACAGCGATCTTAGGGTAGGTGGAATTATATGTACATTATACGATGGACGAAAAAACCTGAATAAAGAAGTAGTAGGCCATATTAAAGATTATTTTGGGCCCAAGGTATTCAACACTATTATAAGAGATAATGTAGCACTGGCGGAGGCTCCCAGTCATCACAAAACGATATTTGAATATGATGGCAACAGTCATGGAGCTAAAGACTATCTGGCGCTTGCCAAAGAAATAAAAAACGGTCATTAATACCATGAGTAAAAAGAAGAGTTTAGGACATAATCCACTGGCGTACAGTACGTTTGGAGATTCGTCTTTTGATTTTATTTCAAGCTCTGAAGAAAAACGGGAAGCAAAAGAGGAAATTAAAAAACCTCAAAAAAGTGTGGTGAGCTATTACCTGGAAGATCCTCTTGTTAGCCGAATACGAAAGAAAGCAGACGAAGAAGAAAAGTCCTATTCGGCCTATGTAAATGAGCTCTTGAAGAAGAGTATGAATGAGGAAACGGATAATTAAAATTAACCCTTCAAAAGGATTCCTCATTTGTTATTATTAGCCGAACCAAAAGGCTGATATGTTTCATCACTTTAAATCTCATTCTTTATCGGATCTGGCTGATTATTTTGCAAAGCAGCTGACAACAGACCCAACCAACACCCTGGAACCGGTATGGATTGTAGTGCAGAATAATGAAGTAAGGGAATGGCTGACGTTACAGTATGCTCAGCGAAAAGGCATAGCTGCTAATTTCAATTTTATTCTACCCTCCGAATTTTTGTGGCTGCTTTACCGGCTCAAGAAACCTAATGTGCCTCATGAACTGCCCAGCGACCTTGAATCCATGCGTTGGACACTTCTGCATTTATTCAGGAATCAGCCGGCTCTATGGGAACAAGTGCCTTTATTGGATGATGAGAAAAAGAGCGAGCGGCAGCTGTATGAGTTTTGTGGGCAGTTGGCAGACGTGTTTGATCTCTACCAGGTATATCGCCCGGATATGATTAGAGGATGGGCTCAGTCGAACTTAATGACCCCATCTGCAGATGAAAAGTGGCAGGCTTTAATCTGGAATAAACTAAAGGAGTACTGGGCACAACGGTTTTCTGATGAACTGTATCCGGGGCGTTCCCAGGCATTGCAGGAGCTGTTAAGCTGGATTGAAGATGACGAAGCATTTAAAAACTCTCTTCCCGAAGCCCTGCATGTGTTTGGGTTATCACAAAGCTCGAAACCATTCCTGGATATCATTACTTCTGTTTCGGCCAACAGCGAGGTTTTCTACTATAATTTAGTTTCTCAGGATGTTGTAAAGAATGAATTTGGAGAGCTCCTGGAAAGGTGGAATCGCTGTAAGTATAATCAAACACAGTTATTATCGCAGCTTGCTGCCACTAAGAAACTGAAGACCATAGAACAGGATGCATTAAAAGAAACACAAGAAATGCCGTCTATTCGGTTGCACTCCTGCCATAACCGAAGACGGGAGGTGGAAGTACTTAAAGATGAAGTGCTCCGGTTTTTGGACGACTATCCTCAATTTAACTTGCAGGATGTATTGGTATTAGTACCTGATGCCGATGCTTATGCATCTACTTTGTCTACCATCTTTGGGCAATCGAAGGAAGAGCTTGCTTTACCGATAACGAACCTTAATGCCTATGCCTCGGATACTGTTGAGTATACCATTCAGCAGCTATTGGATGTATTAGGTTCAGATTTTAAAGTAACGGAAGTGTTACAATTACTGGTACTGAAGCCGGTAAAAGAAAAGTTTGGTATCACAGATTCTGAACTCGACCTTGTGGAAGAATGGATAATCAGGAATAAAATATTTTTTGGGTTGGGAGACTCCGTTCAGGATGCCTATTCCTGGAAAAAAGGAATCTCTCAATTAATCTCAGGCTTTTCAATGGAATTAGATTCACTGGAGGTATACCGGGGGCTGGTACCCGACAGGGGCGTGGGCAGTACAGATCAAATCGTACTGGCTTCCAGGCTTTCAGCGTTTGTGCATGCGCTAAAAGAGGCTCATGCCTTTACCGAAAGTCATAAACACCCGGAAGCATGGCTTGAGGTAATTCAACAGCTGATAAGGCTTTTTATCGGAGAATCAGAATCGACGGCGCGGCAATTAACTGTGCTGCATAACAAGGTTAAGAAACTTAAAACACAGCTTGCGTTAAGTGGATTTGAAGGAAAAGTATCATTTGAACTTATGAGGTCATGGTTGAGTGAGAAATTCAATTCCTTTAGTTCAAGCTCAGGTAGATTTGGCCAGGGAATTACCGTAAGTACCTATGTGCCATACCGATCTGTTCCATTCAAATTTATAGCCATGCTGGGTATGAATGAAGGGGTGTTTCCCCGCCAGGTGGTTCGTCCGTCTTTTGATTTAATTAATCAAAATCCCCAGGCAGGAGATCGTATTCTTAAAGAGGATGATGCCTGGCTTTTTGCCGAAACTCTGCAAGCAGCAGGTTCTCATCTGCATCTAAGCTATGAGGGGAGAGACCAGAAAACGGATACCGAAAAACTTCCTTCCATATTAATTCAACAGATGCTGGATATACCGGAGCCCGAAATTAAGGTCTGTAAGCATTCGCTGCATCCTTTTAATACGTCCTATTATGATAATGGAGAAAAGTCGTATTCAGCTTATAATGCAACGGTAGCATCCCGGCTTCATGCTTCTGATAAATCAGGGCGAAGGTTCATAAATAATGAGTTCCGGATTGAAGAAGAGGAACCCGGGAGTTTGGGAACACATGACTTGATCCAATACTTTTGTCATCCATGTAAGTATTTTGCCGCCAATAAATTAGATATTTCATTTTTTGATGATATTCAGGAGTTGGAAGACCGGGAACCGTTTAAACTTCAGGGGCTTGACCGTTATTATATAGATCACCTTCTCTTTGAGAGTTTACAACAAAATAAAAACGAAAAGCTCATATATAATTACGCAAAATCAGCTCACCTTATACCGGAAGCTTTGGCAGGTAAAAAAGCATTCCACAAAGAAAAGGAACTGGTTGATGAACTCTGGCAGGAAGTTCAACCCTATATAAAAGGAGAGGAGCGGGATGAGAACATTGAATGCTCGGTCAACGGAATCCATCTTTCCGGTGTCACAGGCGGTATATATGATGATACATTACTAACCATAAAGCCTGGAAGGTGTAAGGCAGGAGCCCTTATTGAGCACTGGATTAAGCATTTATTGTTGATTGAATCGGGAGTGCAGTGCAGCCAAAGCCTGTTTGTTTCTAAAGAAAGAAAATATGGACGAAGCTTTATACAAACGCTCACTATTAAATCGGGAGATATTGATTCTACAGTCATTTCGGATTATGTAGACTGGTTTACCACTAAGAAGCCTTTAATAGATTCCTTGAATTTTTTCCCGGAAACTTCACTGGCATATGCCACTCATTTTTTAAAGCATCAGGATACAGAGGCCGCAATGAAAAAAGCTCTCAAAGAATGGGAACCAGATAAATACAGTTATGATGCCGATGCCGAAGACTTTTACAACCAATTGGTATGGAAGGGAGAACATCCGTTAGCTCTGCCATCTTTCCATGAACGGGCTATTCGGTTTTGGACTCCATACCTGAATACACAGGGGGAAGGCAACTAATGGTAAAACCTTTAAGTGTATTTGAGGCCCCTCTGCAGGGTATCAGTGTAGTGGAAGCAAGTGCCGGTACCGGCAAAACATACAATATTACCTCATTATACGTCCGGGCCATCATAGAAAAGAGCCTGATTCCGGCCGATATACTTGTACTTACCTATACTGAAGCAGCTACTGCTGAGCTTAAATTCCGGTTGCGAAGGCGGCTTCGGGAAGCATATATAGCCCTGACAGAGGGATATGAAGGGAGTGATGCTTTTCTGAATACATTGTTGCAACAGAACTATATAAACCCGGACATAAAACTTAGAAATGCCATCATTCACTTTGATGAAGCTGCTGTGTTTACAATCCATGGTTTTTGTAACCGGTTATTGAACGAAAACAACCTTCAGTTCCGGGTGCCTGCTAATTTCGAAGTGGTGAAAGATGAGTCTGACCTTATACAGGAATGCGTGGATGAGTATTGGAGGAATTATATACGATCAGCTAAAACAGATCCATACCGGGCTTTAATCTACGAGTTTTTGGTTGACGAAGGATTTAGCCCGGATGAACTGCAGGGTATCATCTATGAGATTATCAGCAGACCTTATGCAAACTTAGAACCGCCGGCTAAGGAATTAAATATGAGGCGTATCTATAATCTTGCGGATGAGTTGTTCAATAAGTTCAAAGAGGTATCTTATTATTGGAAGGAAGAAGGGGAAATATTAGAGCAAATTTTTCGGGGAGATGAGCTTAAAAGAAATATCTACCAGAAAAAGGTAGAAGACCAGTATTGGGCATTGTTGATGGATTGGTTAAAACAGGAACAGCCGTCGGTACATCATTTTGAGAAGCTCGGCCAATTTGGGTTAAAAATAAGCCGGTCCGGAAAAAAGGGTACGAATATACCGGAACTAAAACTATGCCGGGCTATTGATCAGTTTATAGGTATTGCCGAACAGCTAAAGCGGCTAAAGGCAGCATTTATTTTTGAGGCCATAAATGAAGTGAAGGAGCAATTAGATCAGATTAAATCATCCCGCAACCTGCTTTCCTACAATGATTTTCTTAGCAGGGTAAACGATGCCCTTGTTCAAAGCAGTTCAGGAGATCTGCCCCGGAAACTAAGTAACAAATACCCGGTAGCCCTGGTGGATGAATTTCAGGATACAGATCCCGTACAGTACAGCATTTTCAGGTGTATCTATGGTCAGCGGGAGCAGGCAGCTCTTTTTATGATTGGGGACCCCAAACAGGCGATATATGGTTTCAGGGGGGCTGACATCCATACCTATTTTAAGGCCAGGAAAGATGCTCATGCTTCTCAGATATACTCCCTGAGTGCGAATTATCGCTCTTCTAAACAAATGATTGAAGCTGTAAATGAAATATTTGGGCATGCACCGTCTTCTTTTCTGCTGGAAAATTTTGAATTTAATCCAGCTCAATTTCCCCAAAGTAAATCATCAGAGCCTGCACTAAGTGTGAATGGCACAACCGTAGATAAGCCCATGCGATTGATCTCGGTTCCCGGCGAAGATCATTGGAATAAACCCGATTATACCCAGGCCGTAATTGAATCCGTAGTTTCAGAAGTATTGAAGATACTAAATGAGCCTGTGCGTATTGGAGACGATGAAGTGAAGGAAGAAGATATTGCCATTTTGGTGAGAAAGACTGCCCAGGGAGAACTCATACAGGATAAACTAAGAGAGCATGGATTAAAGAGTGTCCTCAAATCTAAAACCAGTGTTTTTAAAAGCCGGGAAGCCGATGAATTATTTCTCCTGTTAAAATCCATACAGCATATATCATATGAACCGGGCATACGGGCTGCTCTGGCTACCGACCTGGTGGGATATAATGCACACGAGATTCAAGAGTTACTGGAGGATGAACAACAGTGGGCAGAGGTCTATCATAATTTCATGGAGTTTAAACAGCTTTGGGAAGACAATGGAGTAGAGGCAGCTATAGAAGCCATATTTTCCGCCTTTAACACCCACATCCGGTTGGCTGAAGAAGCCGATGCAGAAAGACGCATCACCAATGTGCGGCATATTTCAGACTTGTTGGCTACAGCTGAAAGCAGGCAACAAATATATGGCAAAAACTTACTTAAATGGTTGTACCGAAAGATAAAAGGAAATTATAAAGAGACTGAAGAAGAAGAGCTGAAGCTCGAAAGCGACGAAAACCTTATCCAGATATCTACTATTCATGCAAGCAAAGGGTTAGAATATCCCATTGTGTTTTGTCCGTTTTTATGGGATGCTCCCACACAAAAAGATCGGAACCGGGTGCTCCGTTTTAGCAAAAATGAACAGGTGTATCTCGACTTTAATGTAGGCATCAAGGACGATCGGCGGCTAAATCACACCTATTTAGACTATAAAGAAGAGTTGGCCGAGAGTATTCGTTTATCGTATGTAGCATTAACCCGGGCCGCGTACGGCTGCTATATTCACTTCCCCGATGCAAAAGAAATAGAGCGTTCGCCTGTTGCAGGTATACTGGAAGGAGGTAAGCAAACGAATAAACAGATCCGGACAAAGGTTCTGAAAGAGGATAATGAAGCGGCATTTTCGTATGAACAGCTCCTGAAGCAATTAAAACAATTCAAATTTGTGGAAGTCCGGGAGCCAGACTATCACATAGAAGAATATATGGCTACGGAACAGGATACGAGGGGAGCGAAATTAATACCTGCTATTTCCAAAAGGAAAAACCTCGATCAAGTTCCAAGATTACTAAGCTATTCAGCATTGAGCAGAAACCGGCAAAATCAGGATGATGACGGGCATGATTATGATGAAACCATAGACCCATTGCCTTCTAAACAATTGCTTGACCAACGTTCTCGGTTTACATTTCCCAAAGGAGCCAAAGCAGGTACATTTTTGCATCAATTGTTTGAAGATGTGGATTTTTCTGATCCTGATGAACTGGAGAATCTTGTGGAAAATGAATTGGAAGCCCATGGCTTTGATATGGAATGGAAACCTATAGTGTCCGAATGGATGGATGAATCTTTACACCATCCGCTGAATGAGAAGGGGCTGAAACTGGCCAATCTGAAGGAACATCAGCTTTTAAAAGAAATGGAATTTCATTTTCCCGTTCACGAACTAAAGAGCGATAAACTATGGGCATTGTTAAGGGAAAAGCCCCCTTCAGCAAACCACAGGGAGGCTATATCCGGGTATATGAAAGGCTTTATCGATTTAACTTTTAAGGCAGATGGCAAATTTTATATCCTGGATTATAAATCGAATTATTTGGGAGATGCTCCGGAAGATTACAGCAAGCATGTGCTTAAAGAAGAAATGATGCACTCTGCTTACAATTTACAATATCATATTTATACAGCTGCTTTGCATCGCTTTTTAACGGTCCACCAGCCTTCCTATAACTATGGGGAGCATTTTGGGGGAGTGTTTTATCTTTACCTGAGGGGAATCGAAAAGAATAAACCAGGCAGCGGTGTTTATTTTGACAAGCCGTCTCTGTCTGTCATTCGGCAGTTTAATAAGGTGTTTGAGCAGGAGGGGACGGTATGATTGCTATGCCCGTTTTTTTAGATGAGCTATTGCACCAGGAATTGATTTCAGAAGTGGAAATCGAATACGGCCGTTTTTTGTATTCATTGGAGGGGGAGCTGGACCCTGTGGTTCTTGTAGCGGGCATCGCTACTTTAAATGCTCAACTTAACGGTCATATTTGTTTGGATGTAGCACGGTCTTTTGAAAAAGGATTGTTGGCATCAACAGCACTACATGATGATTGTGGTATTCCCCAAAATGTAGATGAAATTATCGCCAGACTTGCTGAGAGTAAATTGGTTGGGGAGGCCGGAGATACCAAACCTCTTATTCTGGAGCAAGGCAGATTGTATCTCCAGAAACTGTGGAGATATGAATATGAACTTGCTCAATGGTTGAATGCTAAATCAAGGGTTATTCACTCCATCTCAGACGCTGAAAAAGCGATTATACAATCTTTCCTGGAAAACAAAACTCTTTTTGATCCCATTAATTGGCAATCGGTAGCCCTGACTTTGTCTTTTATGCGGGATCTGTTATTTATTTCAGGGGGGCCCGGAACCGGTAAAACCCATGCGGTTCTTAACATAATTACAGCTTTGAAAACGGCAAAAGGAGGCGAGGATTATCGAATAGCCATGGCTGCTCCTACCGGCAAAGCTTCCAGAAGGCTTTCAGATTCTATCCAAAAAGGGAAAAACCCCATTACAAGCCAAGTAGACATCCCTGAAGAGGCCGTTACAGTTCATAAGTTGTTGGGCTCCGACTACCAGGGTTCAACATTTAAGTATGGAGAACATAATAAGCTTCCATATGACTTGATTATTGTGGATGAAGCATCCATGCTTGATATTCATATGTGGATGAGGTTAGTCCGGGCCATAGCCGAATCAGCCAAACTCGTTATTCTGGGTGATAAAGACCAGTTGGCTTCTGTTGAGGCAGGTTCAATTTTGGGGGATGTATGCATGGGAGAGAATTCTTTTTCTGTAGAGGCAGCCCGGTGTTTACTGGAAGTTTTGGGAATGGAGGCACCGGTAAATGAAAATCTGCCAGTCATAAATGATAACATGGTGTTTTTAACCAAAAGTTATCGCTTTGATCACACAAGTGGGATTAAGCGATTGGCCAAAGCTATCAATGGATCAAATGCAGCGGGAGCTATTGAGCTGTTAAAAAGTGAATCTTATGCAGATTTAAAGCTGCTTTCGGTCTCAACTCAGAATATCCAGTCCGTCATTGATGAGTATGTACTGCACCATTATGAACAATATTCTTCCCACAATGATGCATTAGGTTCCAGTAATGGCAAAAAAATATTATGTGCGTTAAGAGCAGGGCCCTTTGGAGTAGAGCGTATTAATGCTTTAGGAGAGAAGAAAATAAAGAAAAGGGAGGGAATAACAGCCGGACAGGAATGGTACCCCGAGCGGATTGTCATGTCAAAACGGAATAATCCGATTGTTAAAATTCGAAATGGAGAAATTGGGATTAGCAAGAATGATGGTGAAGAGTACCGTATCTATTTTGAAGGGGAAAGCAAGGTACCGGTTTCTGCCAGCAGATTGAGCGAATATGAACCTGCTTATGCTTTAACAATCCATAAGAGCCAGGGCTCCGAATTTGATGATATAGCCATTGTGCTTCCAAATCGCATAAATCCATTGCTTTCAAAAGAACTGTTGTATACAGCCGTTACAAGAGCTCGCCATTCTGTTCTTGTAATAGGAGATGAAGAGGTAATAAAATCAACTATTGAAGCGTCAGTATATCGTAACAGTGGTTTAAAACAAAGGATTTGGGAACAAATGCTGTAAAAAGCTCTTCTAATTTTTAAAAAAGATAAATTTTAGATAAACTTGAGTATTAAACGCAAAAAAGTCACAGCATTTAATGCTGCGACTTGGATAACTATTTTTTCGTACCCCGAAAAAGCCAACGTAAATATGGAGGGACGGTTGATAGCCGTTCCTCTTTCTTTTTTTTCTCTTATCTAAGTTGGCTATTTTTTTCTGCAATTCCTCTTAAAAATCATTAATAAGTATTAGAAGATTTTAAAGAAGGCTTTATTTGGTTTAAAACCGGATCTCTTATCTGATTGTTTGGAACATAAAATCATTTCGACTTTATAAATGGGCGAATTCCAAACAAAAAAAGAATTATGAGATTTACGAACGGTTTAAAACTTTCGATACTTACAGTAATGATTGCCGCACTGGGCTTCGCATGTTCAGATAACGGCAGCCAAACAGATTCACAACTAACAGTAAACGGAAGAGTTGACGGTGCCGATGGCGCCCAAAAGGCCAAGGTTGCTAATACGGAAAGTACAATTGTAACTGCCGCGCGAGTTACCTCCAGTGGTTCTTTCGAGACTATTGAAGGAACACAAACAGAGACAGATGCTTCAGGTAATTTTCAACTTCATGTTGATGCTGAAGCGGCTCAGCATATAGCAATCGTAGCTGAAAACGAAGGGCAGCAATGGAGAGGTTATATTACTTCTGAAGTAAGTAATGGCCAATTTGTTACCATCAAACCTATCGATTCTGAATCTACAGCTGAGACTAAGGTCTTTGCAGAGGTAGTGGCTTCAGGAAGTGCAGATATTGTTCAAAAATCTGATATAGAAGCAATTGTTAGCAGTAATTCCTCAGCAAGTATTATGTCTTCCAGCTCTGCGGTTTCAACAATAGCAGCAGGTTTAGAGACCGCAGCAGAAGCCCGGGTTGAGTACTATAATGAAAAGATGGATAGTGAAGCACAATCTTCGCTTGAACAAACATACGACTTGTTGGTTGATGCTCAGCTTCAACTCGAGTCTGAACTTGAATCCTCAACAACTGTAGAACAGGAAGAAGCTTCCTACGAAGTATTCTTCGAGTCTACTATAAATGCTTTTATGTCGGCTGGTTTAAATGAAGAACAGACCGCAGAGGTTGTTGAAATGTGGGGACGCATCTATACCAATAGTGTTATTTCTGCTTCTACAGAGATAGAAAATGATGCAAGAGCTAATGCAAGCATAATAGCATCATTGGCCATTGATAATGCAGTGCAAACTGAAGCTAAAGCTGCTGGAATGTCTGACAGTTCAATTCAGGCAATAATTGATGCAGGTGCTCAACTTAAATCTGATATAAAGGCCAGTGCAGGAGTAGAATCTAATATAGAGGCCGCTTTTAAAGCATATCATGACGAAGTGCGAGCAACTATGGAAAATGATAGTTCAATGAGCGCAACATTGGTAGTAAATGTAGACACCGCTATCAATGCTTCAGGAGGATTCAAGTCGATATTTGAAACCTCGATTTCAGGAGTATTTAAATCGGATGTAGTTGTAGATATTTACTCCAATTTCTTTGCGAACATTAAATCAAAAGTGGAAAGTGAAGCCTCTGATATGAGTCAGGCTAAAGTTGAATCAGTGTCTAAATTATTCATACTTATTAATCTTGCTTCCTAAATACAAAGACAATTCATAAAAAAAGCCCGGATCTTAAGATCCGGGCTTTTTTATTTACAGAGTGCTTTGATAAAACCAAGGATTTTGTTCAATGTTAAGGCCAGAAGGAGGTTGAAACCGCAGCATATACCCCATATTCGAGGATTTCAAACAACGGATAACGCAGACATTGGGCAAAAGACTGGTTTTGTAAAGTGCTCTTACAATATTATTGAACGGAATTACTCAGAATCAATTACTTCAATAAGTTCAACCTCAAACACAAGAACAGAACCGGGTTTAATGGGAGAACCTTGGGGAGGATTACTTCCATAACCTATCTCAGAAGGAATATAAAATTTATATACGGCACCTTCCTTCATTAACTGAAGACCTTCGGTCCAGCCGGGAATCACTCTGTTGAGCGAGAATTTGGCTCCCTCATAGGGCTCTCGTTGTGCATTATAGGCTCCATTTTCCTGGGCTACTTCTTTGCGGCTGGTATCAAAAAAGGTACCATCAATCAGGCGGCCTGTATAGTGTACGTGAACCCTATCGGTAGCATCTGGAGAAGCACCGGATCCTTCTTCAATAACCTTATACTGAAGGCCGGATTCGGTTTCCTGAATACCTTCTTTTTCACGGTTTTCTTCTAAAAAGGCCTTATTGGTTTCTATATTCTCACTGTTCTGTTCTTCTGTCAGACTAATTAAATATGTTTGAATAATTAAATTAGCCTCTCTCTCAGAGAACATATTGAGGGTATCATTCTTTTCGTCAAGTCCTTCTTTGATTCCGGCAGCAAAATTTTGCAAATCAAGATCGGTTAACCCTTGCTGTAAATAATATTTTCCACTCTGCAGCCCCAATGCGTAGCTTACACTGTCAATTTCGGCAGATAAGTCTGCCTTTGGGTCTGATATTGAAGAATTATTTGAGCATGCAGAAACAAAAAATAAAGCAACAAGCGTTATTGCTAAATAGAGATTAGTAAATTTCATTATTGATATTGTTGATTAGTGTTTAAAATTCAATCCGCGTTAAAATAAGAGTAAAAAGTGGCAATTTAGAATAATAAATTGCTTATCTATGTATATTAAAGACTAATTAAAATTCTACTACAGACTACAATTTTGACTTTTAACGATTTTGACCTGCACAACGAGCTTCAATCCGGGCTCAGAGATATAGGATATAAGGAACCGACACCTATTCAAGAAGAAAGTATACCTGCAATTTTAAACCAAAAAGACGTAATAGGTGCCGCACAAACGGGTACAGGAAAAACAGGTGCATTTGTAATTCCTATTATTGAACAAATTTTAAAAGATCCATCTGAACACACACAAGCTTTGATTTTGTCGCCTACCCGCGAGCTTGCTCAGCAAATTGATGAACAAATATTTGCTTTAGGCTACCACACCGGAATCTCATCAGCAAACGTGATTGGTGGTGCTGACTTTTCTAAACAAGCTCAAGCCATTCGGGCGGGGGTAGATATAATAGTAGCTACTCCGGGACGCCTTATTGATCAAACAAAGGTGCTGGATATTGATTTTAGCCATATTAAATACCTGGTGCTGGATGAAGCAGATCGCATGCTTGATATGGGGTTCTTACCAGATGTAACTAAAATCATTGACAAACTTCCCAAAGAGCGCCAAACGTTACTTTTTTCAGCAACGATGCCGGCTCAGATAAAAAACCTGGCTAAAAAAATCATGAAGCAGCCGGTTAAAATTGAGTTTGAAGTATCTACTCCGGCTGAAAGCGTGGAACAACACGCCTATCAACTTCATCCCAATAAAAAAGTGGACTTGGTGGTTCATTTACTGGAAACACTGGAGTGGGAATCGTGCATCATATTCTCAGCTACCAAACGGGGAACCGATAAACTGGAACGCACCCTGAATAAAAGGGGAATTAATGCCGGAAGTATACATGGCGACCGGGACCAAGATGAGCGGAACAAGGCCTTAAATGCTTTTAAAAATAAAACCACCCCGGTAATTGTGGCTACTGATGTATTGGCGCGGGGAATAGACATAGCCAATGTTTCTGTGATCATTAATTTTGATGTGCCCCGGGCCGTAGATGACTATATTCACCGTATTGGGCGAACCGGCAGATATGATAAATCAGGAATCGCCATTACCTTGGTTAGCCGAAATGATGGCAAGTACTTTCATGATATACGGGCGAAGGTAAAAGACCAGCTTAAGGAAAAAGATTTGCCTGATGCTCTTAAAAGAGGGGATTCGAAGAAGAAATCATCCAGGCGAAAGCATACATCTTCCAAACCTAAGAGTAAAAAGAAGCATCAAAATACTGAGACGGATAAACAGCAGTCGAAAGATACTTCTGCTTCTTCATCTCAAAAACCCAGAAGACGAAGAAAACCTGCATCCCCCCAATCCAAGGGACAAAAAAAGCAGGAGAAAAAAGCCAAACGGGATTCAGCGAAAAAGCCTAAACCAGATCAGAAAAAGAAGGCCAGGGAAAATAAAAGAAAGGAGCCCGTTTCTTCGCAAAGTAAAGAACAATCTTCAGCAGGTAATGTGATTCCGGCAGAACGAATTAAAAAGGCTACCAAACGTAACCAGAACAGCCCTAAACCAGCCAAAGGAATATGGGGATTGGTAAAGAGCTTTTTACCCAAAATAGGAAAGTAGAATAGCCTTGGTTTCTTAACGAGAATCTAACATTAGACTTATTAACTTAGATCAAAAAAATAAATCTATGAATCGCTATACCGTATTTTTAGTTCTTTTTTTAATTTTTACCGCTTGTGAGAAACCAGATGGTGATGAAACAGAGCAAGCTGTTATAGAAGAAATATCAGTGCATACTGGGGGAATTCAAAATCCTGAACGACTATCGCTGGTGGAGTCAACTAAAATTACAAATGTTATCCTGTTAATTGGAGATGGAACAGGATTAGCTCAAATAACTTCTGGTCAGCTCAATTTAGTTGGTAAAGATGGAATGCTGCACATACAGACCATGCCGGTCACAGGGATCGTAAAAACACATTCTTCGGATAATTTAATCACAGATTCCGCAGCAGGAGCTACGGCCTATTCTTGTGGCATCAAAACGTATAATGGTGCTATTGCAGTTACTCCCGACAAAAAAAGATGTAAGACCATTCTTGAAATGGCCGAAGAAAAGGGGCTTGCAACTGGCTTGGTGGCTACGTCAAGTATCACACACGCTACACCAGCCAGTTTTGGCGCTCATGTTGAAAGCCGAAGTATGGAAAATGAAATAGCCGCTCAACTGTTAGCGTCAGGTTCAGAAATTTTACTGGGAGGAGGGATGGAGTTTTTTGCTTCAGACTACCGGGAAGATAGCAGAGATCTGCTTGGTGAATTCAGTGAAGCTGGATACCAGATTTTGAGTACGGCAGCAGAACTTGAAGCCGCAGAAGGAAATAAACTGCTGGGACTTTTTGCAGAAGATGGCCTGGAGCGAAATAACTCGGAACCTTTGCTCCCACAGATGGCAGAAATAGCTATTGATCGATTAAGTAAAGATGAAGACGGCTTCTTCCTGATGATTGAAGGAAGTCAAATTGACTGGGGCGGACATGGAAACGACGCTAATTATGTTTTAGAAGAAGTACGAGATTTTGATCAAACTGTAAAAGCAGTGTTAGATTTTGCCCAAAAGGACGGCGAAACGTTGGTTGTCCTTACTGCGGATCATGAAACAGGGGGAATGACTTTAACCAATCAGAAAGAAGAAGGCAAGGCGATGGAAATCTACTGGCCTACTGATTACCATACCGCTACTCCTGTCCCTTTAATGGCGTATGGCCCCAGAGCTCTGGAGTTTATGGGATGGAGAGATAATACGTATATAGGGGTAAAACTGGCAGAACTGCTGGATGTAGGTACACTTCCCTCTATTGAAGAATAAACTGTTGGTGTAAAACACTTCACTTCATTTTAAGATGAAGTGAAGCCCAAGATATCCGGCTCTATGTTGATTTGTGTGTGTATTGGATCCTTCATTCATTGAGGACTGCTATAATTAGCGACGTTTTAGCTTCATTTTTATGAGGGGGATGAATGAGATAAGATGCCTCAAGATTGGTTTAAAACCATCCCTGAAGGTCCCGCAAAGATCCACACGGGGGGGAAAGGAGAAGGTTTCCCGAAGGGATGTTTTCAGCAAGGTGAGGTCGGATGACCAAGGACTTACAAATAAAAGGACCCTCATTTACAAAAAATGTCCCATCCCCTCGGGAGAAGGAGGTTTTTATGGTATAATTTTAGTTCTTACCACAGGTTGTTCTCCGGAGACATCCGTATAGGCAATCATTAACCCATTTTTATAGGGAGTGATTTGAGGGAAGCCAGCGGATCGCTTTTTTGAAATATCAGTAAGGTAATGTGTGTTTAATGGAGTTCCATCCGGGGCATAAGATCGAATCATCAATGCCGCTTCGTCTTCATATTCTCCTAACCAGGATACCCAAATTTTACTATCCGAATAGTTCAGGTCTACACGACCGGTAGGGGAAACATCATCTACAATTATAGGGGAACCGAAAGTGGTTCCATTGTCGTTGGATAGTGCCATTTTAACCATAGCCTTGCCATTTGCCCCTGTAAACCAGCTGGCAGCAACATCTTGTCCGTTAGAGTCTACAGCAGGTCCATTTACCGGGCAGCCTGCAATATGCCATCCATCGTCATTTAAAGGTTGGGGGTTGGTCCATGTTCCGTTCGAATATTTGGTGTAATAGATATCCCGTATTTCTTCGGAGGTGCGATTTCTGTATATGACGAGATATCCATCATCTGTGTCGGTAATGGCAGTATTACAGCAATCACATACCGAGGAGTCCAGCTCAAATTTCTCTATAATCTCAGGGCTGTCTTTATCTACAAAGGCCGCTCGGAGCGTCATCGCTTTCGACATGTCGGAATATTCATCTTGTTTTCGGTTTGCCGTATTTCTTCCATCCAGCCATGTTGCAAGTATTTTGGAATCTCCTGCAGGGGTCATGCTTACAAAACCATGCTCCGTAGCCGTATTATCTTCATGAAGATTCATAGGAGCGGACCAAGTGTTAGAATAAGAAGTAAGTTTAATGTTATAGGAATAGGCATTCCCTGGAACTTTTTTGAGCCAGTGTACAGCCATTGGTTTTCCATTCTGAGAAACGATGGTCGGAAAATCAGCCCAATTTACAAACCAGGAAGAATCAGAAGCGATTTCTTCGGCACTTTTCCAGCTTTGTTCTTGAAATGAAGCGTATTTTAAAGTGGCAATATTATCTTTCTCCTCAACCCAACTCATAAAAACAGTTCCGGTGTTATCGGTGGTCAGCCGTGGGAACGAACTGTTTGATTCTGCAGGGTTGGTGATAGCTTTTGAGCTTTCTTGCTGGCTGGATACACACCCAAACAAGCCGATTATTAAGCAGGAACTAAGAAGTAGTAATTTTTTCATATTGGCTCGTATATAATTTATAAGCGGTGTATATAGCTGTTAGATGCACAAGCGGAACCGTGAATAGATACCAGCTTGGCTCAGAGTGTATAGAGTTTATGATTTCAATAATCCTCCAGAATATGAAAATTCCGAAAAAGATAGCAGCGTGTTTAAAGGGGGTTTTTTCAAGTACAGAAAGTATAATCATTGTAATGAGCCATGTACTCACAAACATGGAGATGTAAATAACTGTAATCCATGAGGCTCCGGGCAGGTTCTCTATTCCATAATAGTGAAATTCATCACTATGATAAAACATAATGATAAGTCGTATAAAACCTTCCAGAAAAAAATAACCGACAAACCCTATAAAATGGGTTAAAAAAGTTTTCATTAATGAACGTATTTTTGATGATGATTGTAATCACTTCGTCACAGTTAACCAAATATATTTTTTATGCCTGAAGGACCCGAAATATGGAGAACAGCAGATACTTTAAACGATGCTATTCAGTCACGGAAAGCAGAACAGGTGTTTTTTGCTTTCGATGAGCTTAAAGAGTATGAAGATGTCTTACAGGGATGCACTGTGGCAGGGGTTGAACCCAGGGGTAAAGCTCTTATAACTTCCTTCGATAATGGCTTGAATATCTATTCTCATAATCAACTTTATGGGAAATGGATGATTCGCAGCAAGGGTGAAAAGCCGGAGACCAACCGCAGTTTAAGGTTGGCTATTCATACCCAGGACGCATCAGCATTTCTCTATTCTGCTTCAGAGATCCAGGTACTTGAACATCATCAGGTAGAAGCTCATAGTTATATAAAAAAACTGGGCCCCGATGTAGTACATCCCGATACTACTTATAAGGAGGTTATTGACCGATTTAACAGTGAAACATTCAGAAACAGAAAATTGACTACGCTTTTACTGGATCCGGGTTTTTTAAGCGGCATTGGTAATTACCTGAGAAGTGAAATACTTTTTTGTGCAGGTGTTGATCCCGATCTTAAGTGCAAAGACTGCAGTTCTGGCGAAATAGAAAAACTGGCGAGCTACTCACTGAAACTTCCCAGAAGGTCGTACCAAACCGGAGGAATTACGACAGAAGACGTACTGGTGGAGTCGTTAAAAAGGGAGGGGGCATCCCGAAAAGAATACCGACACTATGTATATGGCAGAAATGGAAAGAGATGCTATAAATGCGGGGAAGTTATACAGGTAGTGAAAACAGGCGGGCGAAAGGTATATTATTGTCCCACAGCACAAAAATGAAGTCTCAAAAAAGACAAAAAGAGGATATAAAATTGCGAGCAATATTTGTAAGTTTAGAGACTGAAATTATCAACAAATAAAGATCGGGATGAAACTTAAAATCACTATTATATTTAGCCTGTTGCTTACCGCATCAGCCTTTGCACAGAATGAAAATGAAGAAATTATACGCTTGTCGGAACCGGTTGCGGCAACTGATACCTATGAAATATTTGGAGCCAATGAGGGAAACTGGGAGCAGGCAGAGACACTGAATACCATCATTCAATCAAGTGATGACTATTCGGGTAAAACAATTGTTTTAGAAACCGAAGTAGGAAAAGTGTGCCAGAAGAAAGGATGTTTTTTTATAGCAAAAGACGGAGAGCATACCGCAAGAGTAACATTCAAGGATTATAGCTTTTTTGTGCCTACAGATTCTGAAGGTAAAAAAGTAAAACTGGTGGGTATGTTTGAGGTAAAAGAACTAAGCGAGGAACAAGCTAAACATTTTGCCGAAGATGCAGGTCAAAATCCTGATACAGTGGAAGGTCCTGTTAAGGAATACTCCATAATTGCCACTTCCGTTCTTGTTCCCAAATCAAAGTAATCAGAATACATAAATTTAATAATTATTTATGCCAGAGAACGAATTACTGAGCCCGGAGAATGTCATCAAATCAGATAAACAATTGATGGAATCTCCAGAAGTAGAAGAAATAGCAAAAAATGTAATTGAAGAACATAAACTTGAATTCGGCCCGGCCGAAATTGGGTACTTTCTTATATACCCGAACATCTCTAAGCAGAGAGCAGCCAAGTGTATGAAAGCCAACCGCGAGGTTAAGTACTACTCGGGGAATGATTACCTGATAGAAATTTCAGGTGAGCTGTGGGATATGCTTGATAACAACTCCCGAAAGATGTTACTGTATCATGAGTTGCTGCAGGTTGATCCTACCTACAAAACCAAAAATAATGAATGGGTAATGAAAATCAGGAAACCGGATTTTTCGGATTTTTATACCATCAACGACAAATTTGGCAATGAATGGTACAAAACTATTCAGGCCACCGCTTCCTCCCTGTACGATCTTGACCCCAAACAGGAGAGCAAAGTACGGATGTAATAACGATTGATAGAACGGAAGCCTGTATATATGCGGGCTTGCGTTTTTTTTTGGAGCCATCTTTTTCTGTCTTTCCAGATGTTATACATATTTGATTATATTCGGCACTAAATAACAATTGAAATGCCGCAATGAATTACCACTTAGATCTACTTCCCGTATACCATCACTTAACCATCAGACTCTGTTTTCTTGCTATATTGACGCTAATGCTTTCCTGTAATAATATGGAGGACCAGAATCAGGTTCCTGCGGTGCAGCAAAATCGACAGGCGGAAGCGGAAGCAGAAGCCATAAAGAATACCTTAGTTGAAATGTGGGATGCCATTGAACAGGAAGACATCGAAAGATATCAAACCTATATTCACCCCGATTTCACCCAGTTTGGGGAAACGGACAGTACCATCTCTATTGGTAAGAAAAATGAAATTGAAGGGGTAAAAAACTGGATAGCCGACAGTGATAACATTCATACTGAAATGCATGAACCCAAGGTTACGATCAAAGGTAATGTTGGCTGGATTACCTATTACTGGTCAGATTCAGGGACTACCAATGGCGAACCTTTTTCATCCAGAGGCAAATCAACCCGTATTTTTGTGAAAGAGAACGGGAAATGGCTCTGCATTCATGGGCATTATACTTTATTGCCAGCTTCATAAGTGGGAAGGGGAGTACTCCCATATTTATTTTGAAGGAGTAAGTTCAGGAATTACCCCTTTATTTCATATCCATCCTTTTCCAGGATCTTTTTGATTCGGTTTACATGATCTCCCTGGATCTCAATGGTTTTTCCTTTCGTGGTGCCGCCGGTACCTAATTGGGATTTTAGTTTTTTCTCGAGTTTTTCAATCACCTGGGGATTATGGGTAATACCTTTGATTACTGAAACTTGTTTACCGCGTCTTCCGGCTGTTTCTAATTTCACTGATACTTTCATTCTTGAATAAAATGTGATTAAACTTCTGTTGTTTTCCAGTTCCCGCGTTTAAAAAGGATAAATCCTATAACTGCAAGAACACTTTCTGCAATAATGATGGAATAAAATACTCCTTCCTCGTTCCAACCTAAAGTAATTGCTAAAAAATAAGCTAACGGTATTTCAAGCACCCAAAAACAGAAAAAATTAATCATTGTTGGGGTTACCGTATCCCCTGAACCATTAAAAGCTTGTATAATAACCATGCCAAAAGCATAGGCAAGGTAGCCATAGCTGATAATGCGAAGACATTGAGCTCCTACATCTACCACTGCCGCTTCATTGGTAAAAAGAAGTATCGCTTGTTCTGCATAGATAATAAAAATGATTCCTACCAGCCCCAGGAAAAGCATATTTATTCCGGCTGTAATCCAGGTAGATTTTTCAGCCCGGTCGGGCTTTTTTGCTCCGAGGTTTTGCCCAACCAGTGTAGCAGCGGCATTGCTCATTCCCCATGAAGGGAGAATAGAGAAAATAAAAATTCGGATTCCTATGGTGTATCCGGCCAGGGCTATGCTTCCAAATTCAGCAATAATACGAACCAGGCCAATCCAGCTTGAAGTGGCAATAAGGAACTGCCCAATGCCTCCCAGAGAAACACGGACCAGTTTTTTTATGATATCGAGCTGTATAACCAAGTGCTTTTTTAAAAGCCTGATTCTTCCATGGTCCTCAAACAGTTTATAAAACTGATAGACAACAGCCAGTCCGCGGCCGGTAGTAGTGGCTATGGCAGCTCCTGTAATGCCCAATTCCGGGAAAGGGCCAAGGCCAAATATGAGAATAGGGTCAAAAATGATATTAAAACCATTAGCAAGCCAAAGCACCCGCATTGATATAGCTGCATCACCAACCCCTCTGAAAATGGAGTTTATAACAAAAAGCAGCATGATCACTACATTTCCTCCAAGCATAATTGCGGTGTAGGAATATAAGTCTTCCACAATTTCGGCTTCGGCTCCCATCAGGGAAAGGAGTTCAGGAGCAAATAATATGCCTGTCAGCGCAATAGGGAATGAAGCCAAAAAACCCACTATAATAGATTGTACTGCGGCACGGGCGGCACTATCAGCGTCTTTTTCGCCGGTTCGCCGGGAGACTATAGCTGTTGTAGCCATACTGAAACCAATACCTATGGCATATACAATGGTAAGCAGCGATTCAGTTATACCCACTGCTGCTACAGCATTGGCACCCAGCTTGGATACAAAAAAGATATCCACAACGGCAAAAACAGACTCCATCATCATTTCCAGCACCATAGGTACCGATAAAATAAGTATAGCTCTGCCTATACTTCCGGATGTGAAGTCAAGATCATTGCCAGCAAGGGAAGCTTTTATGTCTTCCCAAATAGAGGAGTCAGTCTCCTCTAATACATCATTCATAAATTACTTGGTTAAACAGGTCGGGGAGAAGGAAGACTTGAGCCATGTACTTTTATTTGCTTGATCTTCCAGGCAATCCTTTCAAAAAAGGAGGTAGGTTCTTTAAAAAGAACAACAGTATCTGCACTTCGAACAATTGTTTTATCTAATTGGTCTTCATTTTCAAAGTCTATCAATACCGGGCACTCCAATGCTTTTATTTGCTTAATAAAATGCTTTTCCTGTGGGGTTGCATATTTTACTGTTGAAGAAGTAAAACCCGTATAAGCACCACAAAGTTGCTGTGCATTTTTGCACAGCAGCAGGGGAGTATCAGGGGTTACTTTTTCCAGGGCTGTATCGATATTTTGGTAGCTTTCCTCTTCATAAGGTGTAATAATCTCAGAAAGATCTAATATAAGAGTTTCTCCAATTACTTCCCTTTTGAGCTCCTCAATAGCATAGTTACGATTGGTAGAGAAAACACCTGCAAAAACAATAAGCTGATTCTTCTTTTCATCTGAAGAACGAAAGTCTTTCAAAAACTGCTGGTATTCTGTGCTATTATATTCTATTACCGTATTTGAATCCATCTATCTAAGCCTGTATTTATTGAGAGCCAAAGTTACCCTTTACATTGATTTTATAAAAGAAGAAAATGAAGCTTCTTTATTTCTTCCTCTCAACCAATCCATAGCCCAACCTTTGGAGAAAAGCATCGGTTTTATCATCTCCCCGGAAAATTCCGTACCCCGGATTGCATTCGGGGTTGTTCGGTAGGTTCCAAAATCTCAAAAATGAGTAACCGATCTATTGGTTAGCCAGCAAGTCCTCTCCTCCAGGAGGCTGTGAGAAAATATCTTTTCAACAGGGATTTCATAAATGAGCAACATGTATAGTTATCTGAGTTCGCTTTAGGCGGTTGTTGCTGTTCTTACCGGATTCCAACTGGCAACCTCTTCGATAAGT
>VEMX01000014.1 GCA_009711805.1 Balneolaceae bacterium
CATGTGAGCTTCCGGATGGAGTGGAGATGGTGATGCCGGGCGACAACGTGAAGTTGGATGTGGCCCTGATTCAGCCGGTAGCGATGGAAGAAGGACTGCGGTTTGCGATCCGTGAGGGTGGCCGTACTGTAGGTGCCGGTGTTGTAACTAAAATTCTGGATTAAGATAACTATCCACATCAAATTGCGCGAAGAGTAGTCGCTGAGGCGTCTGCTCTTGTGCGGTTTATACGGGTGTAGCTTAATTGGCAGAGCAGCGGTCTCCAAAACCGCAGGTTGGGAGTTCGAGTCTCTCCACCCGTGCAAAAATAAATCTGAGATATGAGTAAGATTAATAAATTTTTTGATGGAGTTGTCGCTGAGTTCAAGAAAGTTTCTTGGCCAACTCAAAAAGAGTTAATCGATAACACAATTATTGTAGTTGTATTTTCGATCATAATCTCTTTATTCATCTTTGGAGTAGATCAGCTATACAGGACTGTATTAGAAGCTATATATAATTAAATGAGTAAAGAATTAAGCCACGGCTGGTATGTAGTTCGCTGCTTTTCCAGTCATGAAAAAAAGGTAAAAGAATTTCTCGAGCGCGAAATTGAAGATCAGGGTTTGGAGGATAAGATTGCAGAAATTCTTATTCCAACCGAAACTGTGGTAGAGATTCGTTCAGGTAAGAAACGGACTCGAGAGAAGAACTTTTTTCCCGGCTATATCCTACTGAAAACTCATTATGATGAAGAAGTAAATAATTTAATTCAAAGTGCCCCTTCTTGTCTTGGTTTTTTGAAAGGCAAAACAGAGCGGGTGCCCACCCCATTAAAGAAGCACGAAATCCAACGCATCATAGGACGAGTGCAAGATGGTGGTGAAGAAGCACGGAATATTGAAATTCCGTACAGCGAGGGAGACCTGGTTAAAGTGATATCGGGACCATTTAAAGATTTTGATGGTACCGTTCAGGAAGTGAATGCTGAAAAACTCAAATTGAGAGTGTTGGTTAGTATTTTTGGCCGGAAAACACCAGTTGAGGTAAATGTAAACCAGGTAGAATCCGCTACATAAAGAACCTAGTTGATGCACACTAGCTATTACGCAAATTAAATTGAAGTTATTAACAATAGGATCCTGAGAATCCATGGCTAAAAAAGTTGAAAATATCCTGAAACTCCAGATCGTTGGGGGGCAGGCAAATCCTGCGCCACCTGTAGGGCCGGCACTCGGTCAGGCGGGCATCAACATTATGGAGTTTTGTAAAGCCTTTAATGCTAAGACTCAGGACAAGGCCGGAACTGTTGTTCCTGTTGAGATTACTGTTTACCAGGACAAGTCTTTCACATTCAAAACAAAGACACCTCCTGCACCAGTACTTCTCAAGAAAGCAGCGAAAATCAAGTCCGGATCTGGTGAGCCAAACCGAAAAAAAGTAGGTACGGTAACCTGGAGCCAATGCAAAGACATTGCCGAGCAGAAGATGGAAGACTTAAATGCCTTCGATATTGAAGCTGGAGCGGAGATGATTGCAGGAACGGCTCGCAGTATGGGTCTTAGAGTAAATCGCGAAAAGTAAGGAATTGTGATCATGGCAAAAAGAGGAAAGAAATATCAACAGGCTGTGGCACTTGTGAATTCTGAGGTGGAATACACATTGGAAGAAGCATGCGATCTGGTTAAAAAAACCTCAACTACTAATTTTGATGCCTCTGTGGACATCGACATCCGTTTGGGTGTAGATCCGCGGCATGCAGACCAAATGGTCCGCGGTACAGTGAGCTTGCCTCACGGTACAGGTAAAGAAATTACAGTATTGGCGCTCGTTAACGAAGCCAAGCAAGATGAGGCCAGAGAAGCTGGTGCCGACCATGTTGGTCTGGATGATTACATCACGAAAATTGAAGAAGGTTGGGCTGATATCGATGTTATAATCGCTACACCCGACGTAATGGGGAAACTTGGTAGACTTGGACGTTTTCTTGGTCCTCGTGGGCTAATGCCGAACCCTAAAAGTGGAACAGTTACAATGGATGTGGCCGATGCTGTAAAGCAAGTTAAAGCAGGTCAAATAGAATTCCGTGTCGATAAATACGGAATACTGCACGCATCAATTGGTAAAATAAGTTTCGAAGCAAGCGATCTTGTAGATAATGCAGTAGCATTTCTACAAACCGTAATGCGCTTGAAACCAGCTTCCGCCAAAGGGCTGTACGTGAAAAGTGTTTTCATGAGCAGCACGATGGGACCAAGCATACCGATAAGCAGAAACTCAGTTACATCCCTATAATTAGGAGGAATTAAATCATGCCTACTGCAGAAAAGCAAGCAGTTCTTAACGAGATTGCAGAAAACCTGGAAAATTCAAAAGCGGTATATATCGCGAACTATTCAGGTATGTCTGTAGCTGATGTTAATGAACTGCGTGGTGCATTTCGTAAGGGAGATGTATTCTTCAAAGTATACAAAAATAAACTGATGAAGCTCGCAATGGAGGAAGTTGGAGGATATGAAGAAATTATCCCCGCCCTTTATGAGCAGAATGCTTTTGCTTTTGTTGAAGAAGAATTGGCCGCACCTGCCAAGGTATTAAAAGATTTCGTTAAGGAACATAACAAGCCGGAGTTTAAAGCTGCCATCGTTGATGGTGACTTTTACGGTGAAGATAAACTTGACGTACTCGCTGCTATGAAGTCTAAGAGCGAGATTATTGGAGATATCATTGGATTACTGATGGCGCCGCTGTCAAATGTTGTTGGCGCGCTTGAATCTCAAGGTTCAAACCTTGTAGGTGCTGTGAAGACTATCGCTGAAAAAGGCGAAGAATAACCCTTATTTAGACAACTAGAATTTTACTTATCAAAACAACTGGAGATAAACAATGGCTGACGTTAACGAATTAGCAGAACAGCTTGTCAACCTAACAATTAAAGAAGCAAACGAACTGGCTACAGTTCTTGAAGAAGAATACGACATCAAACCAGCTCAGGCAGCAGTAGCTGTTGCGGGTCCCGCAGGTGGCGGAGAAGGCGGCGGTGCTGAAGAGCAGACTGAGTTTGACGTAATGCTTACAAGTGCAGGCGCTAAGAAAATTGCCGTTATTAAAGAAGTACGTGCAATTACTGGCCTTGGACTGAAAGAAGCTAAAGGTTTGGTTGATGACGCTCCTAGTGCAGTGAAAGAAGCTGTATCTAAAGACGAAGCTGAGCAAATCAAAGACAAGCTTGAAGAAGCTGGAGCTGAAGTAGAGCTCAAGTAATCTACATTTTATTTATGCTGGTAGCCGATATCGTGGAAACGGTATTGGCTATTGGCGTCTATATGAAATTTGCCCCATATCCTTGGGGTCGCCCATATAATTTACCTTCAATCTAAGAGGAGAGGTTCCTTTTGAGCAAGAAGATGCAAACTATTCCAAACACGGAACGCTTATCGTTTGGTCAAACCAAACAAGTATTGGATTATCCAGATTTTCTGGACATCCAGTTAGAGTCTTTCGAAAAATTTGTACAACTTGATATTGCGCCGAATGAGCGCGAGAGTCAAGGGTTACAACGAATATTCAATGAAAATTTCCCCATCCAGGATAGTAGAGAAACTCATATCCTTGAGTTCCTCTATTATAATGTAGATGTACCCCGCTATACCATTGGCGAATGCCAAGACCGTGGATTAACTTTTTCTGTACCTCTCAAGGCTAAGCTGAGACTCTCATCGGTTGATGAAAGTGATGAAGCCAGTGAAACTATTGAGCAAGAGGTATTCCTGGGAGACCTTCCCTGGATGACCAATCGGGGTACCTTTATTGTGAATGGAGCCGAACGGGTTATTGTGAGCCAGTTGCACCGCTCTCCTGGTGTATTTTTTGGCCAAAACGTTCACCCAAATGGTACTCAACTTTATTCAGCCCGTGTTATTCCGTTTAAAGGATCCTGGATTGAATTTACAACCGATATCCGAGATGTGCTTTGGGCCTATATTGACCGGAAGAAGAAGGTGCCAGCCACCACGCTTTTACGTGCTCTTGGATATTCTTCTGATCTTGAACTGCTTAGTCTGTTTGAACTTTCAGAAGAAATTAAATTCGGAAAGAAAAGCGACTATAAGAAGAAACTTGTAGGTAAGCGTCTTGCTGAGAATATCGTAGTCGAAAAAATGGAAGAAGTCGTCGACGACGAAACCGGCGAAGTGACCGAAGCATTAAACCGAGAGATCATCTTCGAACGAGATCATGAGTTAACGGAAGATGATTATGGTATGCTTGATGAAGCTGAGGTAGATAAAGTGCTTGTTCAGCAAATTACGGCTGAGGAATCTGAGCGTTCTGTTATGATGAATACGCTCCGAAAAGACCCAACATATGACGAAAGCTCTGCTCTTGGAGAAATCTATCAGCAAATCAGATCAGGTGAAATGCCAGATCCTGAAACAGCCCGTTCTATCCTGGAACGTCTGTTCTTCAGCGACAAAAAATATGACCTGGGTGAGGTTGGACGATACCGACTAAATAAACGTCTGAAGAGAGATGATGACGTTGATTTACAGTATCTGACAAAAGAAGATATTGTAGCAATAGTGAAAGAGGTTATTCGCCTCAAGAATTTAAAATCTCAGGTTGATGATATTGATCACCTGAGTAACCGACGGGTTCGAACTGTAGGCGAACAGCTGGGGCAGCAATTTGCTATTGGTCTTGCACGTATGGCAAGAACTATTAAAGAGCGAATGAACTCTCGCGATGCCGAGCAGCTAACGCCACAGGATCTGGTAAATGCCCGGACCATTTCAAGTGTTATTAACACTTTCTTTGGTACCAATCAGCTTTCACAGTTTATGGATCAAACCAATCCATTGGCTGAGTTGACTCACAAACGCCGTATGTCGGCACTAGGACCTGGAGGTCTTACACGTGAACGGGCTGGCTTTGAAGTTCGTGATGTTCACTACACTCATTATGGTCGTCTTTGCCCGATTGAAACACCTGAAGGGCCAAACATTGGTTTGATTTCTTCTTTATGTATTCATGCAAAGGTAAACGACTTTGGATTTATTGAAACTCCTTACCGACAGGTAAAAGAGGGTAAAGTAACCAATAAGGTTGATTACCTGGCTGCCGAGCAGGAAGACGAAACCGTTATTGCTCAGGCTAATGCAGAGATTAGCGATGAAGGTATTTTCGAAAGTGAGGCTATTTTCTCCCGAACACGCGAAGGTAACTACCTGCGTGTGAAGCCGGATGAAATAGAATATATGGATGTTGCAACAAACCAGATTACATCACTGGCTGCAGCTATGATTCCTTTTATTGAACACGATGATGCCAACCGTGCATTGATGGGATCTAACATGCAACGCCAGGCAGTTCCGCTTCTGCGTCCAGAAGCCCCAGTTGTGGGTACCGGACTGGAGCACAGAGCTGCGAGAGATTCACGCGCTATTATTACCGCTGATGCGGATGGCGAAGTGGTATATGTAAGTGCTACTGAAATCCGTGTTAAGTACAACCGTTCAGAAGACGAGCAGCATTGCTACTTTGATGGCGGAGTGAAATCATACAAACTCGAGAAATTTACCAGAACCAACCAGGACACTTGTATTAATCAGCGTCCTATTGTAAAGGTTGGGGATACAATTAAAAAGGGACAAGCCATTGCAGATGGTTGTTCAACCGATGGTGGTGAACTTGCCCTTGGACGTAACCTTCTGGTGGCTTTCATGCCATGGAGAGGGTACAACTTTGAGGATGCTATTGTAGTATCTGAACGTATCGTCCAGGACGATATTTATACTTCCATTCACGTAACGGAATTCGAACAGCAGGTTCGGGATACCAAGCGTGGAGAAGAAGAACTAACCCGTGAGATTCCTAATGTAAGTGAAGATGCAACACGTAATCTTGACGAAAGAGGAATTATCCGTGTGGGCGCCAAGATTAACCCAAGCGATATTCTGGTAGGTAAAATTACTCCTAAGGGAGAAACCGATCCTACTCCGGAAGAAAAACTGCTGCGGGCTATTTTTGGTGATAAAGCAGGTGATGTAAAAGATGCATCACTGAAAGTACCACCGGGAGTACAGGGTACGGTAATCGATACCAAACTCTTTAGCAGAAAGCGCGATGAGTTGGTATCCCGTAAAGAAGAGAAGAAACGCGTAGAGCAAGAAGAAGAACGGCATTCACAAAAGCTTGCTGAACTGAATCAGAAGTGGGCCGACAAGATGTACTCACTATTGCGCGACAAAACTTCTCCGGGAGTATACGATTACAGTAATGTAGAGCTTATACCAAAAGGTGAGAAATACAGAAAATCAGTTTTTGAAGAACTTGATCCTGTAAATATCAACGAAAATATTGACTGGGCTACCGACAAGGAACTCGTTAAGATGGTGAGGAGATTATTTGCCAATTACAGAGACCTTCGTCGTGAGATTGACAGCGAAGCCAAGCGCCGTAAGTTTGCCATTCAGGTAGGAGACGAACTACCACCCGGAATCATCCAGAAAGCCAAAGTTTATGTGGCTAAGAAGCGTAAGCTGCAGGTGGGTGATAAGATGGCCGGTAGGCACGGTAATAAAGGTGTAGTTGCTAAAATTGTACCTGTTGAAGATATGCCGTTTATGGAAGATGGTACTCCGGTAGACATTTGTCTAAACCCACTGGGTGTGCCTTCTCGTATGAACCTTGGTCAGATTTATGAAACCATCCTTGGATGGGCTGCTAAGGAAATGGGAGTGACATTTGCTTCTCCAATTTTCGATGGTGCTTCTATGGATGATGTAAAATCTAAGCTGAATGAAGCAGGACTGCCTGAAGATGGCCGTGTTAATCTATATGATGGTCGTTCAGGTGAAGAATTTGCCCAGAAAACAACCGTAGGGTACATTTACATGTTGAAACTGAATCACCTGGTTCAGGACAAGATGCACTCACGTTCTATTGGACCATACTCATTAATTACGCAGCAGCCATTGGGTGGTAAAGCTCAGTTTGGAGGCCAGCGACTTGGTGAAATGGAGGTTTGGGCACTATATGCTTATGGTGCTTCCAGTATCCTGAAAGAAATGCTCACAGTTAAGAGTGACGACGTAAAAGGTCGATCTAAAGTTTATGAAGCTATTGTTAAAGGTGAAAACCTGCCCGATGGCGACGTACCAGAATCATTCAAGGTATTACTACGCGAGCTCATGGGGCTCGGCCTTGAAATGCACATTGAATAATTTCACTGTTAATAAATTGGAGGAAGATCCTTGCCAGTAACAAAAACATTAACAGTTACCAAAGACTTTGACAGCATAGGGGTTTCCCTGGCTTCCGCTGAAACGATTTTATCTCGTTCACACGGAGAAGTCTTGACGCCGGAAACTATTAATTACCGAACTTTTAAGCCGGAAATGGATGGTCTTTTCTGTGAAAAGATCTTTGGTCCGGTTAAAGATTACGAATGCCATTGCGGTAAATACAAGCGGATACGATACAAAGGTATCATCTGTGACCGTTGTGGTGTAGAAGTTACCCGAAAAGCCGTACGCCGAGAGCGCATGGGGCATATTACCCTGACCGTTCCTGTAGTGCATATCTGGTACTTCAAATCTTTACCTAACAAAATTGCTTACCTGATCGGAACCTCATCCAAGAACCTGGATAAGATTGTGTATTACGAGACTTTCGTGATCATCAATCCGGGTGTTGCTCGTGACCTTGGTTACAAGCAGGGTGATATGATCTCCGAGGAAGAGAAGTACGATATCCTGGAACAACTTCCTGAGGACAACCAGGATCTTGATGACGATGACGACGATAAATTCATCGTTAAAGAAGGAGCCGATGCACTTGAAGCCCTTCTTGCTGATCTTGACCTCGATGAGTTAGCTTACCAGTTACGCTATGAAGTGAGAAATGAAACCTCACAGATGCGTAAAAAGAAAAAGCTGAAAAGACTTCAGGTAATCGAATCGTTCCGTGCGGCTAACAAGCACACTGAAAACCGCCCTGAGTGGATGGTACAGAGTGTAATTCCGGTAATACCACCAGAATTACGCCCGCTGGTACCTCTCGAAGGTGGCCGGTTTGCGACTTCCGACCTGAACGACTTATACCGAAGAGTTATCATCCGTAATAACCGGCTAAAACGGTTGATTGATATCAAGGCTCCTGATGTAATTCTCCGTAACGAGAAGCGTATGTTGCAGGAAGCGGTTGATTCTCTGTATGACAACTCAAGAAAATCGAACGCAGTTCGTAACAACAACCGCCCGCTGAAATCACTTTCAGATATGCTGAAAGGAAAGAGCGGACGTTTCCGGCAAAACCTGCTGGGTAAGCGTGTTGACTATTCCGGCCGTTCTGTAATTGTGGTAGGTCCCGAGCTGAAAATGCACGAGTGTGGCCTTCCAAAAGAAATGGCCGTTGAGCTTTACAAACCATTTATTATTCGCCGACTGATTGAACGCGGGTATGTGAAAACGGTGAAAAGCGCCAAAAAAGTAGTTGACCGGCGAGATGCTGTGGTATGGGAAGTGCTTGAAAATGTAATTGACGGACACCCCGTAATGCTTAACCGTGCTCCAACATTGCACAGGTTGGGTATTCAGGCATTCCAGCCCGTTCTAATTGAGGACAAAGCGATTCGTTTGCACCCACTCGCATGTACAGCCTTTAACGCTGACTTTGATGGTGACCAGATGGCGGTTCACCTCCCATTGAGCCACGATGCTGTATTGGAAGCATCTGTGCTGATGCTGGGTTCGCACAATATCCTATCTCCTGCCAGTGGAGGCCCTATTGCAGTTCCTTCTCAGGATATGATTTTAGGGCTTTACTACCTAACCAAGCCTTTAGAAGGGCAAAAAGGTGAAGGAAAGACCTTTGCTAATACCGAAGAAGTGCTGGTAGCTTTTGACCAGGGACAACTGGATGCTCATGCCAAGATCAACGTTCGGGTTCCTTTTAGAAATGAGGAAGGAGAAGTTGAATATGAAGTCATTAAAACATCTACCGGACGCGTAATCTTTAATGAGATTACCCCTGAAGAAATTGATTTCATTAATAAGACACTTGGTAAAAAAGAATTAAGAAAACTGATTGGTGATATTCACGGATTAGTGGGTACAGCAAAAACATCAAGCTTCCTGGATGAAATGAAGAAGCTTGGGTATGAAAATGCTACCATCGGTGGTCTTTCTTTCAGTCTTGAGGATATCATTATCCCGGACGAGAAAGCTAACCTGATTGATAAAGCCAAATCAGAAGTGACCGATATTCAGGGTCGCTATGAGATGGGTTTCATTACCGACAACGAGCGGTATAACCAGGTGATTGATAAGTGGACAAGTACTACGAACCGTGTTTCAGAAACCCTGTTTAAGGCACTTTCTGAAGACCGAAAAGGATTTAACCCGGTATTTATGATGGCCGATTCTGGCGCGAGGGGTTCGAAAGAACAGATTCGTCAGCTGGGCGGTATGCGTGGATTGATGGCAAAGCCTCAGAAAAGTTCTATGCAACAAGGGAATGAGGTTATTGAGAACCCGATTCTTTCTTCTTTCAAAGAGGGACTGACTGTTCTCGAGTACTTTATTTCAACTCACGGTGCGCGTAAAGGTTTGGCCGATACCGCGCTGAAAACAGCCGATGCCGGTTACCTGACACGTCGTTTGGTTGATGTGTCTCAGGATGTGATTATCACTGAAAATGATTGTGGTACCCTGAGGGGTATTAAGATGTCGGCGCTTAAAGATAATGAAGATGTTATCGAGCGTCTTGAAGATCGAATTATCGGACGTGTATCACTACACGAGATTTATGACCCAATCTCAGATGACCTCATTTGTGAGGCTAATCAGATGATTGATGAGGTAGTGGCAAGTAAAATTGCTGAGACCTCTATTGAGGATGTAGAAATCCGATCAGTACTTACCTGTGAAACTCCAAGAGGTGTGTGTGCCAAGTGTTACGGCCGAGATCTTGCCCGCGGAACTACCGTGGAGAAAGGAGAGGCTGTAGGTGTTATTGCTGCACAATCGATTGGTGAGCCGGGTACACAGCTTACATTGCGTACATTCCACGTTGGTGGTACTGCTTCGCGACTGGAGGCTGAGTCTCAGCACAAAACCAAATTCGAAGGTAAAGTTGAATTTGAAAACGTTCGCGTTGTGGTTTACAACGACGGTGAAGAAGACCATAATGTGGTGCTCTCCCGTGCCGGTGAAATCAAGATTGTGAACGAAGATGGTAAAGTACTCATCAACTATAACGTACCGTATGGTTCGGAGATGTTAGTTGAAGAAGGCGATATGGTGCCTAAAGGAGCTGTGCTCTGTAAGTGGGATCCATATAATGCTCTTATCTTCTCTGAGATTGAAGGTAAGGTTGAGTACAAAGATATTATTGAAGGAATCACCTTCTCTGAAGATACGGATGCTCAAACCGGTCACCGTGAAAAAGTGATTGTAGATTCAAAGGATCGTTCCCTGGTGCCTACATTGGTTGTAAAGGGTAACACCGATATTATCAGAGAAAGTACGCTTCCGGTGGAAACACACATCGTAGTAGACGATGCCCAAGCCGTAGAAGCCGGACAGGTAATTGCCAAGATTCCAAGAGCAACATCCAAATCGAAGGATATTACTGCTGGTCTGCCGCGTGTAACCGAGCTGTTTGAAGCACGGTCGCCAAGTGAGCCTGCTGTAGTTTCCGAGATTGACGGTATCGTTGAAATGGGAGGCCGTAAACGAGGTTCCCAGGAAGTCTTTGTTAAATCAAAAGACGGTACGGATGAGAAAAAATACCTGATTTCACTCAGTAAGCATATTCTTGTTCAATCGAATGATTTTGTAAGGGCAGGCCAACCGTTATCTGATGGAACTATTCCAGCTCAGGATATACTGAATATTCTCGGTCCTTATGCGGTACAGTCGTACCTCGTAAACGAGATTCAGGAGGTGTACCGACTGCAGGGTGTGAAAATCAATGACAAGCATATTGAAGTTATTGTGCGCACTATGATGCAGAAAGTTGAAATCACCGATCCGGGCGACACTATGTTCCTCGAAGGTGACAAGGTAGACCGCTTTGAAGTAAACCGCAGAAACGATGAACTGATTGGTAAATTTGTAGTAACCAATCCGGGAGGTAGTGAACTTAAGAAAGGGACGATCCTCGACCGTCGCGAAGTGCGGGATGTGAATAATCAATTGATTGCAGAAGACAAAGAAGAGTTAGAAACACGCGAAGCCGATCCGGCTATTTCCAAGCCTATACTGCTTGGTATTACCCGTGCTGCTCTTTCTACCGATAGTTGGTTGTCAGCTGCTTCCTTCCAGGAAACTACGAAGGTACTTACACAAGCTTCTATCGAAGCCAAAAAAGACTTCCTCCGCGGACTCAAAGAGAACGTGGTGGTTGGACACAAAGTACCTGCCGGTACCGGTCTCAGAGACTACGACGATATTGTCGTTGGCTCTAAGAGAGACATGGAAGAAGGAGACGAAGAAATCGCCAAGGTATTTGAAGAACTTGGCGGAAGTGAAAATGGCGAAGGCGATGAAGTCGCTGAAACCGAAGACTAATCACTTCAGCTATACTTCGTTAGCCGAAGAAGGATAAATAAATTAAAGCCCTGTTCATGTAAGTGAACAGGGCTTTTTTTGTTTAGGCTAAGGTCATAGCTGCTGGCTTCTGCCAAAACATTATATTGAAATTATTTAGAGATCATTAAAAACGATACCCATGAAAAAATTCGCCTATACATTCCCAATACCAAAAAATAATATTGACGAATGGCTACAATTTGCAGAAGAAGTCAAGACTTCCAAAAGGAAAGAGTTTAGCGCCATGCATGCACGTATTGGGGTTACCAAAGAAAGCTGGCACTTGCAGGATACGGAGGATGGATACTTAGTTGTAGTATATACCGAAGCGGATGACGAGCAGTTTCTGGAAAGGTTTAAGAATGATAATTCCGAATTTTCAGATTGGTTCCGGGAAAAGGTATCTGATTTGCAGAATGTTGACCTGAATGAGAGTACTGTGATGTCTGAAATGGTTTTGGACTGGGAAGAATAGGAAAGGGTTTTGGTAGCATTATTTACCCACCTGACAATGACTTCCCCGGAGGGGACAGGGGTGGTTCACTTGATATAAAACCATGGAACCACTTCAATTTTCCTTTCCACAGCGCGGTGTTTTAGGGTTTGTTGAATGGGTGAAAGATAATCAAACTTTCGCATAGGTCTATTGTTGATGTGTCGTTCGACGGTTTTAATGCGTTGCTCAGATACTTCCCGCAGATCCGGACCCTTAGGAAAGAACTGGAGGATCACTGCAATCCTGTTTTCCACCGTGCCTTTATCTTGTGAGGTATAAGGGCGGGTAAAGTACACATCGGCGTCTAATTTGCCGGTGATCGCCTGGTGGTTAGCAAAGGCCTTATCATTATCGAGCGCCAGGGTTTTGATAAACGCTTTTGGAATCCGTGCCAGCATCTGCTCAATAGCTGCTTCGGTGCGATCTGCCCGGCGGCTGGTACCCTTTTTCAGGCGGGTGAGCACCTTGCACGATCGGTGAGGACCATGGGCCTTGCCTGCCATCAGGTCCCCAAGGCGTGTGCGCTCCTCGCGATGGCACTGTTGGTTTTTTGTGGGAGCATATTTACCGGGGGCGATTTGCAGACTTTGTTCGAGTCGCTGCTACCTTCTCGGTCTGACGGCTCCAAGCCCGTCTGACCGATGAGTGAATTCGAGTCCCTGTGCCTTAGCCATCGATCAGACCGGCAATCGGTCAGATCGAGTTTTGTAAGTTATATACCCTCAAAAACCCCCATTGTCTTTAACCCCTGATTTTGCTAGCCTAAGCCAACGAAGAATTTTGCTGATATGAATATTCAGGAATACGTTGATCAGTTAAACCGGCGGCACAAAACAGGGATTTTGTGGGAGCATAGTTCCCGGGGCGATTTGCAGACTTTGTTCGAGTCGCTGCTACCTCCTCGGTCTGACGGCTCCAAGCCCGTCTGACCGATGGGTGGATTCGCCCCCCGTGCTTTAACCAATCGATCAGACGGCACGTTGCAGGATTTGGGGTAACGAGGTAAGACCAGCCGTCAGATCGTGTTCTTGGTTTTTTTGATATTTCGTTGTGCTGCACTTATTACCTGAATTCAGGTAACTATAGAAAAAATTTGTGTTTAATATGTACATCCATACAAAAAGGCACATTGAAAACAATGTGCCTTTCATATCAACAAATTAATTGTGGTATAAACTTATTTTCCGCCTTCCCGATTCGCTTTTCTGGGGGTAGGCCAGCTTCGTTGCTCACCTGTTCTTGGGTTTACAGGAAGTACCGCCTTAACCCGGGAGGTAGATTCCGGATCTTCGCTGGCCATATAAGTGAGGATAGCGGTTAGAATTACATTATTTCGAACATCATCAAACACAATCTTGTCATAAGTATCCAGGTTGGTGTGCCAGGTGTAGTTCCAGTAACTCCAGCTTAGTGAGCTTAGCGAAAAGGCCGGAGCACCCGCTGATACAAACGAAGCATAGTCTGAGCCTCCACCACTGGGAGTGCCAGGAAAGTTCGTTTCAATATGTCGGCTGATATCGCGAGGAACAGCAGTCAGCCAACGACCCAGGTAGTCATAGGAATGAAGGAAACCTTGTCCGGATAGATTGACCACACGCCCGGTTCCATTGTCCTGGTTGAAGAGTGCCTGCAGGCCTTCAACTACTTCAGGGTGATCTTCTACAAAAGCACTGGAGCCATTAAGACCCTGTTCTTCACTTCCCCAAAGACCCACAATAATAGTACGCTTTGGATTCGGATAGAGCTTTTTGAGAATACGGGCTGTTTCCATCATAGTGATAGATCCGGTTCCGTTATCAGTAGCACCGGTGCCGCCGTCCCATGAATCATAGTGCGCAGAAAGGATGATATATTCATCGGGTTTTTCGGTTCCTTCAATTGTAGCAATGGTATTAAAAGTGGGTACGCGTCCAAGGTCTTTAGATTCAGCTACAATTCTGAGTTCAGGTTTATCTCCGTAGTCAGCCAAGCGGTACAGCAGGCCATAGTCTTCCTGGGATAGATCCACCATGGGGATATTTTCGGTACGGGCGCTAAATATTTTATTAGCTCCAAAACCGCGAGACCAGTAAGATTGAATAATTCCCACAGCTCCTGCTTCTTCAAGTGCTTTTACGATGGAACGGGAGTTATATCCGGTACGCCCTATATTTGCTCGCCATTCGCGACTTAGTTCACTACGCTCCTTACGCATTTTTTCGAAAGACTCGTCGGTCGCAAATTCTTCCCAATTGTAATCCGGCCGGCCGGTAATTTGTGGCATCGATACCAGCACAAATTTTCCCTTTACGTTAGGTAACCACTCCTGGAAATCGACAGAGTCTTTCACTTCAGGAATAATTACCGCTTCGGCTTCAACTCCACCTTTGGGAGTAGAAGGACTCCATGCAAGCTGCATTCCACTTAGTGAAACTACACGGGGAGAGACAAGGTCAATATGTGTGATTCCTCGTTCCCAGCCTTGCCAGGTTCCCCATTGTTCATTTTTGGCAGATATACCCCATTCTTCGAATTTCTCTACCGCCCAGTTATGAGCTTTTTCCTGTTGAGGCGTGCCCACCAGGCGTGGCCCGATAACATCCAGCATCTCATGCGCAAGAGGTTTTAGCTGAGAATTTTCATTAGCTTCCCGCACAAAGCGTTCCACCATTTCTTCTGTGGTTTGAGCAACGGAAATGCTGCTGTACCCCACAACAAACAAAACCAATATTGATAACAGTTTTTTCACGATATAATCATAATTAAGTTAAAAGATAGGCCGTAAATATATCGATAATGATGACAAGGCGGGAATCAACTATCCTTTTTAACGTTTTAATTTGTTAAAAAAATGCAATACATAAAATTGATAAGCTTTCATTGATTCAACATCTTTGAATACCAAAATAAAAAAAGATTGTGATGTCTGTACCTCAAGATCTGTACTTTATTGCTATTGTTCCTCCCGAACCGGTATTTAGTGAACTTCAGGAGTTGCGGCATCACTTTAGTGAAAAATATAATAGTTCTCACGCTCTTAAATCCCCACCCCATGTCACGTTGATAAGTCCGTTCAGCTTAAATGATGGTAAGGAGGAGGAACTAAAAAGCATATTAAAGGAATTTAGCGAAGGTTATACTGATATTGAGATAGAGCTGGAGAATTTTTCCACCTTTGGCACGAAGGTTATTTTTGTGGATGTCTCTAAGACTGAAGGGCTGATAAATATTCAGCAAGACTTGGAAAAAGTGACTCGATCAAAAGGAGATATTTTTAATTATAACTATGATGAAAGATCCTATCATCCACATATGACGCTGGCATTTAAAGATCTGTCAAAGAAGAACTTTCATAAGGCGTGGAAGAAATTCAAGGATCGTACATACCATGCTTCTTTTGTCGCAGGGGCAATCACTTTACTGAAGCACAATGGAAAGAGGTGGAAGGTGAGAGATCAGTTTAATCTGGTGGAGTAGGTTTTTTGAGTTTATTCCTGAATGCGTTTGCCATGAGGTTTATAAGGAACGGTTTCATCCAGGAAAAGTGCTTCGTTTATAATTTCGCGGATGGCCTCCTCCGGTATTTCGTCTACCGAGCCAAAGTCGACACTAAGCACCTGTTTTCTGCCTTTACTTTCCAGGATGCCCTGTTCATTCGAAAGTTCATATCCCCGGATAAAGCAAAGGGATACTTTTCCGTTTTTCAGGGGATTTAAATAACATACCCAGGTATTTTGGTCATAAAATGGAATGCGGTATTTAATGACCGGGGTCACAGTAGGAAAAGAGGTAAGCAGATGGTGGAAATACATCATAACCTCTTGCTGATTTCCTTCATGACGGTATATAAAATCTTCAACAGCATTCATAAGGTGCGGGGATAGATTAATTGGTGGCAGATGAAGTTACACAAAATTATCTCAGAGTGAATGGTTGAATTATCAATTATCAATTATCAATTAAGAATTAAGAATTACGAGTTATCAATTAAGAATTACGAATAATTGAATTGGGAATTCTTGCTTTTTACTTTTCACATGTTGGGCATTTTGTTCATTTGAGCCCCTCGCCCATGGGGATGTCTGGGCACGTAATCCTATTTCTTTTATCTCTTATCTCTTATCTTTAATCTTTTATCTATCGTCTATCGTCTAATCCTCTTCTCCATGTATTAAGCTTTTTGAAGGCGATGAGCATACGAGAACCATACCAGCTGAACCATTCGCCATCCACAAGTTCTATGCGTGCTGAAGGGAGGTGTTCACGGATTTCGGCTATATGCTTTTCTTTGAAAGGATAAGGTTCACTACTAAGGAGAATAAGTTCAGGATTTATCCTGGAGAGTTCTTCCAGGCTTGTTTTAGGGTATCGTGTTTGGTCTGCATATACATTTTTGAGGGCGTACAACTGCATTACGTCGTGAATGTAGGTATCATTTCCTATGGTCATCCAGGGATCCTTCCATATAAAATAAGCAGCGCGTACGGGAGGTACTCGTGGGATTTCAGCAACTAATTCAGAGATACGAGTAGTTAGTTTTTCGGCTTCCTTTGATGCCTTCAGCATAGCTCCCAGTTCACCAATAGCTTCCACCGCTTCAGCTACTGTATTAATATCCGTAACATGAACCTCAGTATGTCTGGCCAGTTCTTCGACATCTTCTTTGTTGTTTTCTTCCTTATTGGCCAGGATGAAATCCGGCTTCAGACCAAGTATTTTTTCGATACGGGGATTTTTGGTTCCGCCGATAATGGGGATTTCCCCAATCTTTTCTTCGGGATGGATGCAAAAACGAGTTCTTCCTATAATTTTGTCACCGAAGCCTAAATCAAATAGTAATTCGGTAAGACTCGGAACCAGGGATACAATACGTTGATACGACATGTGTTGTATACATTTCTTTGTTGAAAGTGTATCAATGGTAGCCTAATCCACAGACTTTTAAAAACTGTTCTGTTGAATCTTTTGCAAGATTGACCGGCGAAAATTCTCCGGTGTTTTTGTTTTGTGTATAATCAAGATTGGGGCCATGTCGGAGAATATCCTTCAAAGCTGAAACGAAAGTTTGTACATCGTCCACAGTATTATAGCAGCCAAAGCTAATGCGTACCAATCCGGGCATATTCGACTTCTCTCCTCGCTGCAACTGTTTTTTCCAGGCAGTTATTTCTTCTTCCCCAAGGTCTAATAGTGATACTACATAGGGGTGGGCGCAGAAGCATCCATTTCGTACCCCAATGCCATACTCATGGCTTAATACGGCCGCTAACTTAAAGTGCGAAATTCCTTCAGCGTTATAAGAAACAACTCCTACCCGTTCAGCTTTTAAATCTCCATATAAAGTAACCCGATCAATCTTTTGAAGCTCTTCAAGGGCATAATGAGTCAACTGCATTTCATGGCTGGCGATTTGGTGCATCCCCATTTTTTCGAGCTCTGTTATTGCTTTGGCCAGGGCCACCGCTCCTATAACGTTAGGACTTCCCGCTTCCTCCCGATCGGGTAATCCCGCCCATACAACATCATCTAAAGTGACCGACTGTACCGTTCCTCCACCACAATATTCGGGAGCTGAATTCAGGAACAAATCTTTAGGGGCAATAAGAGCCCCGGTTCCAAAAGGAGCATACATTTTGTGAGCAGACAGAGCGAGAAAGTCGATGTGTTCGGGATGCCCGTTGGGCCTGATATCAATACTGCGATGGGGAGCGAGTTGAGCTGCATCAACCAGTACTTTTGCTCCGGCACGGTGAGCCATGCGGGCTATGTTGTAGATGGGCTGAATAAGTCCCGTAACATTAGAAGCTCCGCTAATACATACCAAAGCTATGTTTGGAGCGTATTGTTCCAATTTTTCTTTTAAATCGCCAAGATCCAGCTTACCGCTTGGGGTTGTGCGCAGGTGAATGGTTTTAGCTTTATTTCTCCAGGGTAAATCGTTGGAATGATGCTCCATGCCGGTAGACAGTACAATGGCGTCATCCGTAAAAGGAAAGCGATAAGAAAGCTTGTTGATGGCTTCGGTTGTGTTTTTGGTGAAGATGACCGTGTTGTCTTTGGTGCTGGCTCCCACAAAACGGGCTACTATTTCATGTGCATCTTCATACAGTTGAGTACTGATTCGGGATTTTATTCCACTTCCCCGGTGCACGCTGGAATAATAGGGGAGGAAATCGTGAATGAAGTCAGTAACCGACTGCAAGGCAGGAGTACTGGCGGAATTATCAAGATTGATATACCGGGTGGTTTCACCTGTGGCGAGGGGGGTGGGAGTATTTGCTCCGGTAACCCCGACAGGGGAAATAGTATTCTGATTGTTATTTGTAGAAATTAATTTCATATCAACATCCCATTCGCATTAATTTTTGTGATCTTTTAGTTTGGGTTTTGTTCTGTTTGCGAAAGTAATAGCCAAGTACATGGTGGTCTTCCACATATCTTGGCCGCCCACCAAAAAAAGCTGAGAGCTCTTTGATTTCATTTGCCAGGCTTATTTGTGTGGGAGGAATCTGAAGGGGCATGCGGGGATATAGAATCCGTTCGTGCCAGTCGTGGGCCCCGCCACGCAATACCGAGATATTATCATGCCCACGTTTCTTGAATGCTTGCCAGGCCTGAATCGACAGAGAGTCATCCCCGGAATAGAAAACGACAGCTTGGGTATAGCTTAATTTTTCATTTTTTAGCTTTGATGTAGGAATATGCCGGGCTGTAGGGAGGTGAAATTCGTTGAAGGCCTGTTCCGGGCGTACATCAATAAGAGTCAGTTCATCTCTGTTTTTGATGGAGTGGGCAAGCTCTGTTACTGAGATATATTCCGGGCCCCGCAGGGAAACAGGAATTGGGAAAATCAATGACGTAACTAATGCCAGGAATGATAACAGAAAAGCACCGGCGGCAAGTTTTTGGTTTAGGGAAAAGCTCATGGTACTAACTCTTCGTAGTTGTTTTGGATTCAATTTTTTCGGATACCCAAAAACCGGCTAAGGCAGTCATCACAAGAATGAAAACCAAAATCCCGGAGGGCAGGTTGAAATATTTGGTAAAGGTGATGTTGCCTATGGGCGTAGCATTATAAAATCCTTCTACAGCAGGATACAGTTCTCCAAAAAGCAGTATGCCTGTGAGCATACCCAGTACATTCGTCCAGCCGTCCAGGCTTCCGGTAGCTCCGGCTACACAGGACGTGCCGGGGCAGTATCCGCCAATAATAAAACCTACTCCGAAAATAAGCCCCCCAACAAGTTGTGGAACGACATAGGTGGGAGTAAGGTACACCAACTCAAGTTGAAGGATCTCAAAATGGTTAAGCCAGAATAACCCAATCATGGCTGTGATGATGGCGGTAAACATCATCTTAAAAACAGTGAGATCTGTTCCATAAAATTGGGCTGCCAGTTTTTTGGCGTTTCCAAGTCCGGCACGTTCCAGGAAAAAGCCAAAGGCAATTCCAATCACCAGCGCAAATATCAGGCTGGCTTCGTCTCCAATCCATCCATTAATGTAGAAAGGTCCATTCATATCCACAGCCTCCTTACAAACCAGGCCATAGCGTAGGCTCCGGCAAATAGTGAAATCATAAAAATCCAGCTTCCTACATTCATAAGGGCTCCGCCGGTCAGGGCTTGCCCACTGGTGCAACCCCTGGCCAGTTTGGTTCCAAAAGCCATAATGATTCCTCCTGTAAACGCAAAGAAAAACCGGGTTTTGGTGGAAATAGAAGAGCCTTTTTCAACTTTGACTTTAGTGCGTCCGGCCAGGATGCCGGATATAAATCCGCCGATGAGAACGCCAAGCACTTCAAACACCAACCAGTCTTTTAGCGGGCTTACAGTTCCATCACCAAGATATCCTTTATAAAAATCGTTGGCCTGAGCATGTGATTCTGCTACAGAGTTAACACCACTCGCCACTACGGAAGTCATAGCTCCTGAGGCTCCGATACCTCTTCCCATTACCAGGAACGTAAGGAGCAGAACCAGCCCCAGTCCGATTCCACACACATAGGGGTTCCAGTAGGGGGCGGGGTGTTCTTTTTTTAAGATGAATGAAGATAACATGAGGAGACTCCGGGCTAATTTTCGAGCACTACAGGGTTGTCTTTGGTAGCCCATTCGTGAAAGGAGCCATCAAAAACTTTGACATTATATCCCAGCTTTTTTGCCGCGAAATAAACGGTGGTAGCCTGCTGGCCTATGTGGCAGTAGAGAATAAGAGGAATGTCCTGGTTTATTTCCTGTTCATTAAAAACCGCCTGTAGTTCTGAGTTATTCAGAAATGTATAGGCACCATGGGGACCTTCTTTTATCATAGATGTATAAGGGATGGTTTTGGCGGACGGCAAGTGACCTTTTTTCCCACCCATTCCTTCTTCAATTCCCTGGTAATAAACAGGTGAGCGAGCATCTGCAATATGGTAGCCGGAGGTATTAACCTTTGATTTTACAAAGTTAATATCCGTAACGATATCTGGATTGATATTGGGGGTGAAGCTTCCTTGTCCAGGTTCAGGGACGGCATCTGTGACAGCTCCTCCCCGGGACTTCCAAAGAGGCAGCCCGCCATCAAGTATAAAGGTGTGATTGGAATATCCGAGGTAATCGAGGGTGAAATAAAGTCGGGTCATGGGCGAAACCCAGTTTGATCCTACATACAGAACTACGGTATCTCCGTCATTCAGTCCTTTCTTTTCCAGCAACTCAACCAGCTCTTCCACTGAAGGCAGGTCGTAGATATAGCTTCGGTCTTCTGCAGTTATGGTGTATTCCGATCCATCCATAAAAACAGCACCCGGAATGTGTTCTTTCTGGTACTGTTCTTTATTTCCAATATGGAAAAGGACAAGATCGTCCCGGTCTAAATTATTCTGAAGCCATTCAGCATGTACAAGAGGTGAATGGTTGTTTTGTGAAAAGGCAGAAAAGTCGAAAAAAAGGAGTATAAAAGCAGAGAGTAGTAAATGTTTCATAGTCATCATTTTGTGTTAAATGGTGACTAAATTACGTGCTTTCTATAGCCAGGTTATAGACAAGGGTGCGACATATTCGGCCAATTGATTATGGCTGCTCATCAGAAATGGGAGTACCGTATTTATTTTTCCAAAGGCGTTGTAGTTGTCGTGGAGCTTTAAAGCCGCACATCTGTGAAATAGTGCTGACCGTGTAATTAGGGTTGTTAATCAGGTGTCGGGCCAGTTCCAGTTTTATATTGTTTTTAAATTCGGTGACGGTGTGCCCCGTGGCTTCTTTAAAAGATCGTGTGAGGTTTCGGACGCTGGTATTTCCTATTCTGGCCAGTTCTTTCAGGGAGGGATTTTTATCAGGGTTGGCTATGATGTAGTTCTGAACTTTATGAACCAGCGGGTTAAAGTGCGTGTGATAATCAAGGTAAATGGAATGTTGGGTGCTGGTTTCCTGCCGTCTCAGATATACCACCATTTCGCGGGCCACTAAGGAGGAGACAATAGGCCCCTGATTTTCTTCAATAATAGAAAGAGACATGTCGATACCTGAAGTCATTCCGGCACTGGTATAGATACCTGCATCAGAAACAAAAAGCTTGTCAGATTCCACCTTCACTTCAGGGTAGTTTTCCTGCAGGTAGTCGATGCATTTCCAGTGGGTGGTGCAGCTTTTGGAGTTCAGTAATTCTATTTCAGCCAAAATCATTGAAGCTGTACAAACAGTAGCCAGCTTTACCCCTGTTTCGTAGTTTTTGTGTATCCAGGATTTGGTAGCTTTAATTTCAGCCTGAAGGCTGCCGGTGGTGAATGTCTGGAAATCTATCCCTGGTATGATGATAAAATCGTTGGGGTTCAATGAGATATCGGAGGGATGTTGAAGGTCGGAAAGCGTGAGCCCCTGTTCGGTGAGTACCTTGTTACTGGCTGCTGCAAAAATCAGCTTATAATCAATGTTGCCAAGCTGGGTAGCTTCATAAAAAACCTGGACGGCTCCCGCCATGTCCATCACATGCACATAGGGAAATAACAGAAAGCAGATGTTTTTTTGATTTATTTCCACAAAACCGGGTTTAAGGACTGCAATTTAATATAAACTGATTTTTAAGAATAGCTATGGATGATGGATTCGGCCTGCCGGCAGTAGCTTCCGCCAAATAAATTAGCGTGCACCAGGATCGGATACAGATTGTACAGCGTAACCCTTGAATCAAAACCATCCTCAAGCGGATACTCTTCATTATAGCCTTCATAGAAATTGGCTGAAAAACCACCAAAAAGCCGGGTCATTGCCAGGTCCATTTCCCGATGGCCATAGTACACCGCCGGATCATAGATGCTGGCATTTCCGCTTTTGGTAAACATGAAGTTTCCACTCCATAGGTCGCCATGTAAAAGAGCCGGATCTTCGGAAGGAAAGATAGATCCCAGTTTTTTATACATACCTTCAGCAGCCCGAAGTACCGTTCGGTTTAACGTTCCTGCTTCAACTCCCATTTTGATCTGAGGTTCAATACGCTCAAGGGTAAAAAAGTCGAGCCAGTTAGAGTGAGGGGTATTCGACTGTGGAAGTCTCCCAATATAGTTGTCGTGATCGAGGCCGAAGGCTTCATGGGTTGCTCGATGAAGGATGGCAAGATCTTTCCCAAAATTAAAGGAGGAGTCTTTTTTCCCGCCACCTTCTGAAATCAGGCTCAGCAGGAGGAAATGTTCATTTTCAAGGATAACAGCAGGAATCTGAAAATTAGTGTTGGTATCCGCTAAAAGGTTGAGCCCTTTTGCCTCTACCTGAAACATGCGGGGCGGGGCATCCATATTCCATTTGAGGAAATACTTTTTATCGGATTCCACTACTACTTTTGCAGCCTGGTTAATGTCGCCGCCATGAAGAGTTTGTACATCGCTGATCTTTTCTTCTACTTCTTCCTGTATAGCGTTCTTAATCGTATTAGGGAGCATAATCGGCTATTCTTTTTCAACAAACGGTTTTAGTTCATTCAGCAAGGCCTCACAGCTCCTGGAGACAATATCAAAGACGTTTTCAAAACCTTGCAGCCCTCCATAGTAGGGGTCGGGGACTTGCCCGTCTCCGGGATTGGGGTCAAAATCACGCATGCGTTTTACTTTATGCACATATTTATCCCTTTTATCCATAGCTTTGATGTTGGAATAATTTTCATTGTCCATGGCCAGTATCAGGTCAAATTCTTCCAGATCGGCATATTCAAACTTTCGGGCTTTGGAGGGGAGATGGATTCCTCTTTTATTTGCGGTAGCCTGACTTTTGCTATTCGCGCTTTCCCCTACGTGATAGGCTGCCGTACCTGCCGAATCGATATAAAAATAATCTTCGAATCCCGATTCTCTAACTTTATGAATGAAGATACCTTCAGCTGTTGGGCTTCTGCAGATGTTGCCCAGACATACAAAGCAGAGTTTATAGGGGGCGTCTTTGGTGATGCTTCGTTCTAATGCTTCGTTCATATGGTAGTAATGATTTTAGAGTAATTTATACTTCCAGGGGTTAAACATGATCCCATGGATATTAGTTTGAGATTACGGTTGTGAAGGTATCAATTTCCAAAGAAGCTATCTAACCCGGATTCTTCACCAAGAAATTTAACCGGCGGATGGGCATAATTATTTTTAAAAATGATTCTATATGATATACGAGAAAGCTCTTGTTGGTTTCTGCCATCCCAGGCCCAGATCAGCTATCCTCCGAAGTGGTTTTGGATGTTGAATCAGGGAGATCCCGCATCTTCGCCTTCGCTGCGTGCGGGATGACTGCCCTTGTTGTTTAAATTTAACCACCAAGTCATCGCGGGCTCAGTCCCGCGATCTCCCCGGTTAGGGTAATGTGGGTGAACAAGGCGGCGATAGCCAGTGCCGGGTTACTTGGTATAAAACCATGGGGCTACTTTAATCAAAGAATTTTTTGAAGTATTCTGTCGAAAGTTAAAAATGGGGCACATTCTTGTCTTATTAATCTTAAATGAAGATGGGGGATTTTTTAACCGAATCAGCTACAAGCTTTTCTTTTATATTTTGTATATTTGAGGCTTAAAATGATTCGCCGAACCAAGTTCTTTTATGGCAAAAAAATTTGAAGAAGTAAAAAAACTCAATTTTCCGAAGTCAGAAGTTGAAACTTTAAAGTGGTGGAAAGAAAACAACATCTTTGAGAAAAGTGTGTCTACCCGTGAAGATGGTATTCCCTACACCTTTTTCGAAGGTCCACCTACTGCAAACGGCAAGCCGGGTATCCATCATGTAATGGCCCGAACCGTTAAAGATCTCTTCTGTAGATATAAAACACTTAAGGGATTTAAAGTTCAGCGTAAAGCCGGATGGGATACGCACGGACTACCCGTTGAAATTGAAGTCGAAAAAGAGCTTGGACTTGAAGGTCGCTCGCAGGTAGAGGATTATGGCATAGAAAAATACAATGCCAAATGTCGCGAAAGTGTGCTTCAGTACAAAGATCTTTGGGATGAGCTTACTTCCCGCATGGGCTACTGGGTAGATCAGGAAAATCCGTACATCACATTCGAAAATGAGTATATAGAATCGGTGTGGTGGGCATTTAATAAACTTTTCGAGAAAGACCTGGTTTATAAAGGGTACAAGATACAATGGTATTCACCGGGCAGCGGTACCGTACTTTCTTCTCATGAAGTGAGTCTTGGATACAAAGAAACCCAGGATCCCTCCATTTATGTAAAGTTTAAGTTGGATGGAGAAGACAATACGTATTTTCTGGCATGGACAACCACTCCGTGGACTGTTATTTCCAATATGGCTTTATGTGTGAACCCAAAGCTTCAGTATGCCAAAGTGAAGCATGAAGGTGAGCTCTATATTCTTGCAAAGGATTCTATTGAGCAGTCGCTTGGTGAAGAGTATACCATTATTGAGGAGATGACAGGTAGCAGCCTGCTGGGTAAAAGTTATGAGCCTATCTTCGACTATGCATTAAAGGAATTTGACAGATCGCAGGCCTGGAAAGTGATTCCAGCCGATTATGTGACTACAGAAGACGGAACCGGTATTGTACACACGGCGCCTGCCTATGGTGCGGATGACTTTGAGTCGTGTAAGAAAGCTGATATCCCAATGTTTAACCCCATTGACCGGGAAGGCTGTTTTACGGAACAGGTTCCTGATTTTGATGGAGAATGGTTCAAGGAAGCAGACAAGAATATTGCACGCGCCATCAAAGAGAAGAATCTCATGTACAAGCATGAGACCATGGTTCACAACTACCCTTTCGACTGGCGTAAAGGAACGCCGCTGATGTCGTACCCGGTGGAATCCTGGTTTATCCGGACAACCCGTGTTAAAGAGCGCATGGTAAAGCTCAACAAAGATATTAACTGGAAACCAGAAAGCACGGGCACAGGGCGTTTTGGAACCTGGCTGGAAAATAATGTAGACTGGGCCGTTTCCCGTCAGCGTTTTTGGGGAACTCCCATTCCGCTTTGGGTAAGTGATAAAGATCCTGACTATGTAGAATGTATTGGCAGCATGGCCATGCTTCGGGAAAAAGCGGGACTGGACGAAGATACCGAGATTGATCTACACCGTCCTTATATAGATGAACTTACATGGGAAGGCCCGAATGGCGGTACCATGCGAAGAATCCCGGATTTGCTGGATGTATGGTTTGATTCCGGCGCTATGCCTTTTGCCCAATGGCATTATCCCTTTGAGCACGATCATGAATTCAGCTATAACTACCCAGCCGATTTTATTGCTGAGGGAGTAGACCAAACCCGTGGGTGGTTTTATACACTGCACGCTTTGGGCACAATGCTTTTCAACGAGGAAGCCTATAAGAATGTAGTATCGAACGGCTTGGTGCTGGATGAGAAGGGCGAGAAGATGAGTAAGTCGAAAGGCAACTCGGTAGATCCTTTTGAAGTAATACAGGAGTTTGGAGCGGATACCGTTCGCTGGTATATGATGAGTAACTCATCACCATGGGAAAACCTGAAATTCAGTGAAGATGGCCTGAAGGAAGTACAGCGCAAGTTTTTCAATACTATTGTGAATACGTATTCCTTTTTTGCAATGTATGCCAATATCGATGAGTTTACTTATCCGGGAACACCCATCCCTGTTGCAGACCGCCCTGAAATAGACAAATGGGTTATTTCGAGACTCAACACCACGGTAAAAAAGGTGGAAGAATATTTTGAAGAATACGAGCCTACCAAAGTTGCCCGCGAGCTGGAGGCTTTTGTAGAAGAACTCAGTAACTGGTATGTACGACGTAACCGACGGCGTTTTTGGAAAGAGGGAACCACACTTGACAAAACCGCGGCTTACCAAACGCTGTATGAGTGCCTGAAAAATGTGAGTAAACTGATTAGTCCCATTGCCCCGTATGTAGGAGAATGGCTATTCCAGAAGCTGAATGATGTAACTCAGCAGGATGAAGAATCCGTTCATCTTTCATTTTTTCCTACTGTTGAGGAAACAGCTATTGATAAAGGGCTGGAACATAAAATGGAGATGGCGCGCCTGATCTCTTATATCGTGCTTAGAATAAGGAATCAAATTGAGGTTAATGTACGCCAACCCCTGGCCCGGATTATACTTCCTATCAAAGATGAAGGTGAACGACAGGCCATCGAATCGGTGCGTGATATAATATTAGAAGAGGTAAACGTTAAAGACATCCAGTTTGTGGACGATGACTCTGGTATAGTCCATAAATCAGCGAAACCAAACTATCCGGTGTTAGGTAAAAAGCTGGGGCCGAAAATGAAAGCTGTAGCAGCTAAAGTTGCTGAGCTTTCAACTGAGGAAATTACCAAATTCGAGAAAAAAGGTTGGATTGACATTCAACTCTCGGATGATGATACTATACGTCTTGATAGTGACGGGCTTGAAATAGTTCGTGCAGGACTTGAAGGCTGGACCGTTGAAACCGAAGGTGGTTTAAGTGTTGCGGTAGACACAGATTTAAGTGAGGAACTTATTAATGAAGGTCTAGCCCGGGAGTTTGTAAACAGAATTCAAAATATGAGAAAGGAAGCCAATTTTGAGGTTACGGACCGAATTACAATTGGCTTTACCGGCTCAGAAAAACTTAAAGAAGCCGTAGTTTCCATGAACGATTATATTAAAACGGAGACACTGGCTGAAGAAATTCAAATTAAAGAGTTGGATATTTCTGATTTCACTAAAGAATGGGAAATCGAAGATGAGAAATGTACCATCTCAATCCGTAGGAACATAAATTCATAACGTAAACGGCTATGACTGAAGCAGAAAAAAACAGTGAAGAACGGGTTTCTCCTTATACTGATGAGGAGTTAGAGTATTTTAAAGAAATTATCCTGAAAAAACGCAAGGATGCTGAGGAAGAATTGCAGGCACTTCAGCGAACATTACGTGAGAGCATGGAGAACGCCTCGGATGAATCGGCTTACTCTTACCATATGGCCGATGCGGGGACGGATGCTCAGGAGAGGGAGAAAACATATATGCTGTTCAACAGAACCCGTAAATTTGTAAAATACCTGGATGATGCTCTTACACGCATCAACAAAAAGACCTATGGAGTTTGCAAAGTAACAGGTAAAAAAATATCTAAAGGCCGGCTCGAAGCTGTTCCACATACTCAGCTTAGTATTGAAGCTAAACTGAAACGCAGATAAAACGCCGGTTTGAATAGAAAAAAAATATCTGTACTGGGGATTACCGCGTTTATAGTTCTGCTGATAGATCAATACACTAAGTGGTTAATTCGCACAACACCCAGCTTGCAAAACTATACAATTATTGATGGCTGGCTGGAGTTCTATTACACTCAGAATCCAGGCATGGCTTTGGGTATCGAGATACTATCCACCCCTGTGATAAGCTCCATTGCCATAGCGGCAACCCTGGGGATAATTATCTATATAATGTTGGGGATTAAAGAATCTACTACAGGATACCTGGTTTGTATGGGGCTTATCATTGGAGGGGCACTGGGTAATATATCAGACCGTATTTTTATAGGTTTGATCGAAGGCTATGGAGGGGTTCTGGAAGGCCATGTAGTAGATTTTATTTATTTTTCCCTGCGTATTAATGACTGGACGGTATTCCCATACATTTTCAATGTAGCCGATGTGGCTATATCGATTGCTATTATTTCACTGCTTGTATTCAATAAGTGGATTTTTATAGATCACGAACAAAATGAGGCAGAGGCATCCAAAGAGCCTGATAATGCACCAGATATATCCGTTGATATCGAATCAGAAGGTGGGAAAGAAGGATCGTCATCAGCGATATAAGTTGTGGCGGGCGTGTGTAAATCGAAGCTTTTCTTAAAAGAGTACTCATCTTTGGTTCACTGGCCGGCTGATGAGTTAAATACCAGATTTATTGTTCAGAGGGTTGCTGTTTTTCATTGAAAAAGGTCATGTTATCATCTATGGTCACCTGATCTACAATCTCAAGTCCGAAGCTTTTAATCCCAATTCGTTTTACGGGATTATTGGTCATCAGGCATAGTTTCCTAATGCCAAGCGAACGCAGAATTTGAGCTCCCACTCCATAATCCTTGGCATCACTTCGGGGATTAAAATCTTCATTCTTGTCAATTTTCCCCTGTTGTAAAGCCTTCAGGGTTTTAAGCTGATTAACTAATACCGATCCACGCTGATTGCGGTTCATATACAGCACAACTCCCTTTCCTGCTCGTTCTACCTGCAGCATAGCCTGATGTAGCTGTTCACTGGTATCCTTATTCCGGGCTCCGAAAATATCCCCGATCAAATCAGAAGAGTGAACCCGGGTTAGTACCGGTTCTTCTTTGGTCCAGGAACCCTTTGTGAGGGCAAGGTGTATATCGCCGGTCAGTTTTTCCTTAAAGGCGCGTAAACTGAAATCCCCGTACATGGTAGGCAGGTTTACATCCATTACCTCATGGACCAGGGTCTCATGTTCGTTGCGATAAGCAATCAGGTCTTTTATGGTAATGAACTTCATGTTGAACTCTTCGGCTATTTCAGCCAGGTCATTAACACGAGCCATTTCCCCGTTTTCCTTCATGATCTCACAAATAATGCCTACGGGTTTGAGTCCAGCAAGGCGGGCAAGATCAATGGCGGCCTCCGTATGGCCGGCTCTGCGAAGAACACCACCTTCTACAGCCAAAAGAGGGAATACATGACCGGGTCGCCGGAAGTCGAGGGGTTTGGCATCATCACTGGCCAGCTCCTTGATGGTATTAGCCCGGTCCTGGGCAGAAATACCGGTAGTAGTAAGCTTTTTGTGATCAATAGAAATCGTAAAGTTGGCCTCATCGGGGTCGGCCCCCTCGGGTACCATATTGTCAAGCTTAAGCTTTTCGGCCTTCTTTTTAGTGATGGGAGTACATACCAGTCCACGGCCGTGAGTCACCATCAGGTTGATGGCTTCAGAAGATACTTTTTCAGCAGCCATCAGGAAGTCGCCTTCATTCTCCCGGTCTTCATCATCAACAACAATAATGATTTTGCCATCCCGGATATCCTTGATGGCTTCAGGTATGGTATCAAAGTGGATCTCTTTATTCATGATAACTGATCTGCAACTAACCGTCATCGCGGGTCTCAGCCGCGATCTCCATAACAACGTTTGTTTTCTTTATCAGGAGATCCCGCATCTAAGTACGGGATGACATTTTAATAAAAAAAGTTTTAATCCTGTTTATTAGGGTTCACATCTGTAATGGATGAAGTTTTAAAACGTACCTTTACGCCTTTGTCTACTTCAATCAGAACGGTGTCTTCATCAATGGTATTCAATACCCCGATTATACCAGAAGAAGTAACTACCTTATCCCCTTTCTTCATGTTAGATACTTTTTCCTGAACTTCTTTCTGCTTTTTACTTTGCGGGCGGATAATAAAGAAGTAAAATACCAGGATCATAGCCCCGATAAAAACGAGGTTGATAATCCCTGAGTTTGGATCTTCGGGATTACCCATCATCCATAAGAAAGCTAAATATTGCATAGTCATAAATAAAAATAGTGTCGGTTAAATTGTTTGAGTGCGGGAAGATAAGGCTTTATGCACTCAAAGACGATTTCTAATAAGGATGAATTACAAAGAGATTACAGCAGGTAGTATTAAGAGGTGCAGACAGCCGGACCTGAATTAAGACGTACTTGTACATTGACAATTAATTTGGGTTTATAAATTTAAACTCCATTCAGGAAGTGCCTTCGGTATGGGCCAGCGATGCCCCCTTTTAAAAAACCGTCATCCCGGTCAAACTGGAGTGGAGTGGAAGCGCCGAACCGAGATCTCCCCGAAAGAGGCCTGGGATGTTCAACAACGAGGCGTTGGCAGGTGCGTTGCCTGCAACAAGGAGATCCCGCATCTCCGTGTTCACTTCGTGCGGGATGACTGCCAATGGTTTAGTTTTATTCCCGTTCCCAACGTCCCCGTTGGGAATGCCTGGAGGAACCTCCCGGTTCCACTGAAAACAGAAGTCAGAGACTTCCCAGGGCTATTGCTCAAGAAGTCACCGCTTCGCCTGCCTTCGCCGAAGCGGAATTACTTGCTCCAAAAAAAGATACAAGCCCGGCTACGCGCAGGCAGGCTAAAGACTTCTGAGATCAGGGGATTATGCACGTTGCGCCCGGATTTAATTTTGTAGTATACAAATTTTGTCAAAGTTTGTATGTTTGAGGTAAAAAAGGAGGCTTGTCATGCACATTTCATTAACCCCGGAACTGGAAAAGCTGATCAAAGAAAAGGTGAACTCCGGACTTTATAACAATTCAAGCGAAGTTATACGGGATGCCTTAAGACAGATGAACAGGTATGACGAGTTTTTTTATGATTTAAAAAGAGAACATTTGAAGGCTCTGCTGGAAGAGGGTGAAAAGAGTGAAAAAAGTGATCTTTCTATTTCTGATATCATTCATCAGGAAAAAGAAGGCAAATGAAAACATACACTTTAACGCGGAAAGCAGAAGGTGATATCCGCGGCATCTGGAAATATACGGTCGAAGAATGGGGTGAGGAACAAGCAGAAAATTATCTTACCGGCCTTGAGGACAAAATAAACAGACTTGTGAAAATCCTGATACCATAGGTCGGTTGCGGTCTGATTTAAAAAAAGGGTACATGAGCTTTTTATATGAACATCACATTATATTTTTCAAGAAAAAGACAAATCATATTGAAGTAATCAGGGTTTTACATCAAAGAATGGATGTCTCAAAAAGGTTGATGTAATCTGAGATAAATTTTCCTCGTTCTGCATAGCCGGAACCAAAAGCACGCTTTACAATAATGCTCTAAATCCATCTTTCCACTGCAAGCGGGGTGATGGATGCTCTGGGATTATAGATTTAAAACCCCGTCATCCCGGTCAAGCTGGAGTGGAGCGGAAGCGCTGAACCGGGATCTCCCCGAAGAGGCCTGGGATGTTCAACAACGAGGCGCTGGCAGGTGCGTTGCCTGTATCAAGGAGATCCTCATCTCCGTGTTCACTTCGTGTGGGATGGCTGCCAAGGTTTTAGTTTTATCCTTGTTCCGAATTTGCATGATGTTATCCTCGTTCCCAATGTCCCGGGAAATGCCTGTTTAATACCTCCATCATGGCCGGGCGGTTGTTGTAATGCCGGTGGAAATCGCGGATGATTAGATGTATCTTCTCCTCTCCGCCTTTAATCTTCTTCATCTTGAGGTATGTGGCAATTTCATTGTAGATTTTTCGGCCGGTTTGGGTAGCGTAGTTTGTAATGCCGTCTTTGTATGAATTCAGGATTTCATCCGGGTACTTATTTGTGAGGTGTTTCGCATAGCCATCAACCAGTGAAAGTGAGGTTGAATTACGTTGTAACAGTTTTAGCAGTCGGTCATGATATTCTTCTTCTACAAAAAACTGTTGCATTTATTTTTCTGTGTTGCAATCTCAACGGAAAAAGAGAGATCTAATAATTTCTGAGTCGACTTAAAGATTATTCGTTATAAAACTTCTTCCCTTTTTTTGCATACTCCACCAAAATACCCGCTGGCTCAAACCGCGGGCCAAGCTCACCTGCAAAAGCCTTCAACCGGTCTGTAATATGTTTGACCCCTTCTTGGTCGATATAGCGAAACGGGCCGCCGAGGAAAGGTGGAAAACCGAGGCCAAGAATGGCTCCTAAATCGCCGTCGGCTGGGTTCTTGATGATTTCATCCTGCAGGCACCAGGCAGCTTCATTGATCATCATCAGGGCCATGCGTTGCTGGGCCGTTTCTTTGTCGGGATTTTTGCGTTCCGATCCGCCAAAGTGAGCATAGATATCGGTATTGACTTCTTTCTTTTTGCTATCCGCATATTTGTACATGCCGCGTTTGTTTTTGCGGCCACGGTATTCATCTTCAAGCAGTTCTTCAGCTTTGTTGTTGTACTTCATACCCCGTTCTTTAAACATGGGAGCCATAGTTTCTGCCACATGAGCGCCTACGTCAATTCCAACTTCATCAAACAGAGCCATGGGGCCTACAGGAAATCCAAAGTCTTTCATAATGGTGTCCATATATTCAATTTCGGCTCCTTCTTCCAGCAAAAGCAGGCCTTCATTCATATAGGGAGCCAAAATGCGGGTGGTGTAGAACCCCGGACCATCTTTTACCACAATTACATTTTTTCCCTGATTTACTCCCACCCGGAAGGCTGTGGCTGTCACCCAATCGGCGGTTTGTTCGGTAGTTATGATTTCGAGCAGGGGCATTTTTTGAACCGGGGAAAAGTAATGCATGCCTATTACGTTTTCCGGATTTTGTGCCCCCTTTGCTATCTCAGAGATGGGAAGGGAGGAGGTGTTGGAAGCGAAAATGCAATGATCTGCCGTTTTTTTCTCAATTTCTCTAACAATACTTTTTTTCAATTCCAGGTCTTCAAAAACAGCTTCTATAACCAAGTCAACAGCTTCAAAGCCATCATAAGAATCAACTCCGGTAACCATACTGGCCAAACGATCTCGTTCAAATTCCGAAATAATACCCTTCTGTACTTTTTTGTTGAGCGGTTTCCATATCTCCTTTTCACCCTGAGCTGCTTTCTCGATTGTTTGATCTTTCAATAATACACGATACTCCCCTTTATTTACACTTACATCGGCAATGCCTGATCCCATCAATCCTGCTCCAAGGACACATATTTTGGAGACGTCTCGTGCTTTTTCTTTATGAGGGACTTTCCTGGAAGCGTTCATCCCAAAAAACAGATTGACAAGGTTTCGGGATTCGCGGGTGGCTCCCAATTCCCCAAATAATCGGGATTCGTTTTCAAGTCCCTTTTCAATTCCATTTTTAAGACCGTATTCAACCGCATCAATGATTTTTGGGGGAGCCGGATAGTTTCCTTTTGTTTGACCGGCCGTCTTTTTGCGGGCTTGGGAAAAAATAACTTTACGTCCAATCGGATTTCCCTCTAATAACTTCTCAACAAAGGATCGCTTGTCTTTTCGATCAAATTTTCCATCTGCAATTTTGCGGACGCCTTTGATGGCTGCTTTTTCGATGGCATCTTTATGGGTGACTTCATCTACGAGCCCCATTCTTTTGGCTTGCCGGGTGTAGATGTTTTTACCAGTCAGCATGTAGGTGAGTGCTTTTTGCAGGCTGATGGTTCTTGGGAGCCGCTGGGTACCTCCGGTTCCGGGAAGCAATCCTAACTTCACTTCAGGTAAAGCAAATACGGTCTTTGAACTATCCGAACACACCCGATAATGACAAGCCAATAAAAGCTCTAACCCTCCTCCCATGCAGCTTCCATGAACGGCTACCGCGATGGGTTTTGGAAAATCTGCTATCCGATTCAAAATTTGGTGACCATCTTTGCTGAGCTGCTCAATTTCCTCTACGGTATCCCTTTCCTGAAACATATCGATATCAGCACCGGCTATGAAATTGTCCTCCTTCCCTGAAATCAAAACCGCTCCAATTAGATCATCATTGGACTCAAGTTTATCTAAAAAGTCAGAAAACTCATCCATCAAAGATTCATTTAGTTTATTCACCTTTTCACCGGGAAGATCAAGGGTGATGATGGCGACGGAGTTTTTGTGGGTAATGTTTAGGTAGCTCATGGTTTTTTGGGTTGAAATGATTGTCGAGTTAGTTCAGTATTGCAGAGGCTTATACTTCGACCTCATCCAGCCCTCTCCTTTCCCGTGGGGATGTCTGCGGCACAACAAAGAGAAGGCTTTATCCGAGACTGTTTAGATCTAAAAAATTGGTTCATGTTTGTGATGTATATCAACGCGTCCTCCTCCTTAGTGAAGGGGGAGACAGAGGAGGTCGGGAATGGTTGTTCATATCTCATAAATTGAAATTCATTGAGAATATTTAGTTCAAAAATTAACTTGGTGAAAATTCATACTACATAGCCTCCTACTTCGACCTCACCTAAATCCTCTCCTTCCGCAAGGAGAGGAATTTATACGAGATATATTATAGTTCTGAGATAGAATCATATTTTTAGTTTGTTGTAAACCATATTCTCCAATCTGTCTATAACTCGATCTATATCACTAATAACTTCTTCGTTCTTAATCCTGATTACATCAACTCTGTGATTTTCTAAAAAGGTATCTTTGTTTAAATCCCTTTGTATCTGCTCTTTTTTTAGGTGAATTTTCCCATCAACTTCGATAGCCAGATATACTTCTGGTACATAGAAATCGAGCACATAAGGCCCCATCCCATATTGGCGACGAACCTTAAGTCCACACAATTGTTTATTACGGAGCCTTTTCCAAAGTAGCTCTTCAGTTTCCGTCATATTCCGACGAAGCTCGCGCCTCAACTGTTTTGTTTTTTTAGGATTTTTAAAAGCCATTATATCAGTTATAAGGTTAGATTGTATATCAACGCGTCCTCCTCCTTGGTGAAGGAGGAGACAGAGGAGGTCGGGAATGGTTGATTATGGATGATAAATTTGATTTCGTTATCAATGGTTTCTCCAAAATGTAAAGGGTAAAATTCATACTACATAGCCTCCTACTTCGACCTCACCTAAATCCTCTCCTTCCACAAGGAGAGGACTTTATACGAGATATATTATAGTTCTGAGATAGAATCATATTTATCAATGTTATTAAATCGTCTTTCTCCTAGTTGTGCCGCAGACATCCCCACGGGAAAGGAAAAAACAAAAGAGGTTGAAGGTAAAAGCCCATGCTTTCCATTTTAGTTACCATACCGTTCCAGGAGAATAGCATGGCCTTGTCCACCCGCAGCACAGGCTGAAATAAGGGCAAAGGTTCCATCTTCACGAATCAGGCGGTTGGCTGCTGTAGTGACTAACCGAACTCCGGTAGCTCCAAAAGGATGTCCTAAAGAAAGAGAACCACCCAGAGTATTCAGCTTGTCAATTGGAATTTCTCCTACTTTTTTACTCTTGTTTAATGATGATTTTGCAAATTTATCAGAATTCAAGGCCGTCAGAACCGATAACACCTGTCCGGCAAAAGCTTCGTGTAATTCAAAGACATCAATATCATTCAGGGAAAGATTCATCTTCTCCAGCAATTGGGGGATGGCATAGGCAGGTCCAAGCAACAATTCCTCTTCGGGATCCTGAGATACAAAGTTGTATTCCCGAAAATAGGCTTTGGGTGTAAGGCCGAGTTCTTTAGCTTTATGCTCACTCATGATAAAGCTTGCCGAAGCGCCATCCGTGAGGAAAGAAGCATTGCCTGCGGTTACGGTTCCATGTGGTTTGATGAATACAGACCGTAATTTTTTCAATTTCTCCATGGAAGTGTCTTCCCTGAACCCATTATCATGTTGAACCACTTTATAGTTTGGAGGAAGCTTGGCAGGAATGAGCTCTTCATCCAACAATCCTTTATTGGTTGCCTGGGCCGCCAGATGATGAGACCGTAAGGCATATTCATCCTGATCATGCCGGGAAACACCAAAGCGAGCAGCCATCCGGTCGGCACTTTCACCCATCACTTCACCCGTAGAAAATTCAGCTATAGCAGGCAGTTCGGGTAGGAAATCTTTGAAGTTCATACCTTTTAGAAATTTCAGGAAATCCAGCGGTGCTTTATATTTGCGGGCTTCCAAAACCTTTTGCCGGAATTTCTTCCGAAAGCGGACCGGGATATCCGACATCGTTTCGGTTCCTCCTGCAAGAATAATTTCAGCCTGGCCAGAACGAATCAAATCAACGCCACTGGCTATGGCCTGGTTCGAAGAGATACAAGCCATGGTGGTGGTGAAGGCCGGCACCGTATTGGGGATACCTGCACCAAGTGCAGACTCACGAGCTACATTACTTGTTTTGACTTCCTGTATCACCGTTCCCATAATGACCCGGTCGATAGCAGCGGGAGAAACAACATTTCGGAAAAGGAGTCCTTCTATTGCCATACGGCCCAGGTCGTAAGCCATCAGGTGTTTGTAGTTGGTTCCGGATTTTTGAAATGGAATTCGGCAACCATCAATAAGAACAGCCGTTGTTTTGGAGGTGGATGAGCTCATATTCAAATGTAAGTTTAAGGTTTATTTGAAAATCCGGAATTTATCGATTGTATAAATATCTATTTATAAAGAGCATTGCTTAGCCTAAAAAAGTTCAGAACAAGAACGGTATGTCTGACAAGTTAACAGCGTTAACCAATAAATCAAGGATTGTTTGTTTTTTTCTTTGTCTGGATTAGAATTGTTCTTATATTTGTCGCCCTTCAAGGAAGCGGGTGATTAACTCAGTTGGTTCAGAGTGCTTCCCTTACAAGGAAGAAGTCGGGGGTTCGAGTCCCTCATCACCCACAAAAAGCCTGCAGATTAAGTTCTGGAGGCTTTTTTTATTGCTGTTATTTTTTACAAAAAAACATTCTTCCGGTTTTTATATATAAGTAGTGTGGATTCGGCAAGATGTGACTTTTATCACTTCAGATCGGTAGAACTATTGGGAACCTAATGTATGAGCTTCTTTATTTCTTCCCGTTTAATAAGTCCAAATGCACAAACGGAGTGGTAAGACCTGTATGTAGAATTGAGAACCAACCTAACCACCACCATAAAACCTCTTTCTCAGCCAAAAGGCTACGTTTACCAAGGCAATTAATGCGGGGACCTTAACAAGGTGGGCTACCACCCTCGTTCTTTGTTTGTATGTATTGATGTTGGTCATTCAGCTTGAACGTCTGGAACAAGAAGAAAACCACAAATCAAGAAATGGAAGAGCTGTATAAGGACTGCCTTTTTATTATAGCTTACCCAGAGAAAGAGAGAAAATGTACGACGTACAGATGATTCTATATACAAACCCATACTCAGTTTTAGTGCAGTTAAAAACCATACGTATTTCGGGTTTCCAAAAATACTAATGCATAACACCTTATCTGCCGATAAAAGTATAAACCCATAATCAAAAAATGATGGGGCTTTATTTCTTATTCATTCAAAACGGTATATGATAGTTTTTTGTTGAACAAATACTCCATCAGTTAAATAATAGATATAAGGCTGAATCTATTTTTTAATGTTTTATTGGTATCCAGTGATTATATTTATTAGTAAATCTTATTTAATAATAGAGCCATGGACATAAAATTTGTTAAAAGATCTAATATAAAATCTTCCAAAAAAAGGACGTCCAAGTTTAAGCCATTACTTGATGCAATCGAAGATCTGAAGCCGGGTGGTAAAGCAATTGAAGTGAGTTACACGAACGAGAAGAATATAAATTCAATGCGCACAGCCGTCTATCAGTTTGGGAAAAAGAATGGTATAAAAGTGAAAAGCCGAAGGGACGCAGATAATAAGAAGATTTATTTTTATAGAAATAAATAGTTGAAAACATAATTTTGGCTTTAGTTTTCATTTGCTACATTCTTAGAAATAGATATTTAAGAATGTATGCCAATGGACACTGCCACTAAGTTGAAAGCCAAAACTGACCACAAAAACCGATTAAGTAAAACGGTTATTCGAGAAAGGTTTCAGTCAATTCGTGATTTTACTACCGTTCTAGTTAAACCCCTTGAGACCGAAGATTTTGTAATACAGGCAGCCGAATTTGCCAGCCCAACAAAATGGCACCTCGCACATACCAGTTGGTTTTTTGAGACTTTTGTGCTGAATAAATTCCAGGACGACTTTGAAAGCATACACCCTCAGTATGCCTATTTTTTCAACTCATACTATCTGCAAACGGGGGTGCCCTTTACCAGGGCGAAAAGAGGGGTATTGTCTCGGCCCACGGTTAAAGAAGTGTTTGAATACCGAAAATATGTAGATGAACAGATTATTACTTTTATAGAACAGGCCGATGATAAAACTTGGAAAGAAGCTGCAAAAATAATCGAAATTGGAAATAATCATGAACAGCAGCACCAGGAGCTTATCCTTACCGACTTGAAGTATATGTTTGCCCAAAGTCCGTTAATGCCGGTGTATCAAGAAATAGAACATCAACCGGTTGAAAGTATACCGGAGCTAAAATGGGTTTCATTTATTGAGGGTGTAGTAGAAATTGGGAGTAAAGGGGAAGAGTTTACCTACGATAATGAACATCCCCGCCATAAGATTTATGTGCAGAATTTTGATCTGGCCAATCGCCTTGTAACGAACGGGGAGTACCTGGAGTTTATAAATGATGACGGCTATGAACGACCGGAGTTTTGGCTGGATGAGGGATGGTCTACAGTAAAAGAACAGAAATGGAAGGCTCCTTTGTATTGGTTTAAACGAGAGGGGGAGTGGATGAATTTCACACTTAGCGGAGCCAGAACTGTAGATGTGAATGAACCTGTTACACATGTGAGTTATTATGAAGCCGATGCCTATGCCCGCTGGAAAGGGCTTAGGCTTCCCACAGAGGAAGAGTGGGAGCATGCCTGTAATCAGTTTCCTCCAAAAGGTAATTTTGTGGAGCAGAAGAATTTTCATCCCAGGCCGGTGGAGTCATCAAAGAGTAAATTACATCAGATGTGGGGAGATGTATGGGAATGGACCCAAAGCGCTTATTCGCCTTATCCGAATTATAAACCCCTGCCGGGAGCGCTGGGAGAATACAATGGCAAATTTATGGCCAACCAATATGTATTAAGAGGGGGATCCTGTGCCACATCCAAAACACATATCCGAAAAACATATCGGAACTTTTTCCATGCCGATGCCCGTTGGCAGTTTAGTGGAATAAGATTAGTTAAATAATAAATATGCAAACAGACACAAAGAACCAGTCTATGCTGGACGAAGTACTCGATGGACTGCGTCAGTCTCAGAAATCACTGCCCAGTAAATTTTTTTATGATGAAAAAGGCTCAAAAATCTTTAATGAAATTACACAACTGAAGGAGTATTACCCTACCCGTACCGAGCGCCGAATACTGGATAGGAATATCACAGATATTGGCAGGCATCTGGGCGATAAGGTGGCCTTGTTTGAACCGGGGAGCGGAAGCAGTGAAAAAACAATGGTTCTACTGACCCGGCTCCCGGAAATCAAATACTATATTCCTATTGATATTTCCGGAGACTATATTTTTAAAGTAGCTGAAAAACTAAAGCGGCAATTTGAGGGTATTGAAGTTGTCCCGGTACAAGCCGATTATACCCGCCCTTTTGAGCTGCCTGAGGTGAATGATGATGTTCGAAACATAGTGTTTTTCCCAGGATCTACGATTGGGAACTTTAACCTGCAAACGGTTCACCGCTTTCTGAATGTAGTTGCAAATATAGCAGGAAGTAACGGGGGGTTCCTGATTGGAGTGGATCTGAAGAAGGAGATCCCTCTTCTTGAGGCAGCCTATAATGATGCCAAAGGTGTGACTGCAGCTTTCAATAAAAATATACTGCATCACATTAACAGAAAAACAGGGGCAAATTTTGATGTAGATAAATTTCGGCACAAAGCTACCTGGAATGAAAAAAAAGGCCGTATTGAAATGCACCTGATTGCAGATAAGGATCACACCGTTCAGTTAAATGGGGAAGCAGTTCATTTTAGTATGGGCGAGTCTATTCATACCGAAAACTCCCACAAATATACATTGGATGAATTTGAAGAAATGGTGAGCCCTTGGTTTGAAGTGAAGCAAGTGTGGCTGGATGAGAACAGATGGTTTAGTGTACAGTATCTTGAGCCGGTAGGTTAGAAGTGAAAAGGCAGAAGAGAGAAGTGAATAGTTCAATTAACAATTAACAAGCAATTAAGAATTAAGAATTAACAATTAAGAATGTGTATTCACTTTCTGCTTTTCACTTTTCCCCTATGCCAGCCCACTCCAAATAGAGACTACGCACATCACTAATATGTTCATCCAGGGTTTCCAGCGACCATTCTGAGGTGTCGATAGGCGGATGGATATGTGCGTTAATGGTTCCGGCCTGGCTTAACAGTGAGCCGCCCAGGCTTAGCTCTTGGTTTCCTTCAAAATAAATGGGGACAATTGGATAACCCAGGTCGATAGCCATGCGAAAAGCGCCTTTTTTAAATGGCCCTATTATTCCTTCGTGTTTACGGGAACCTTCCGGGGCCAGCATAACAGAGAGATTATCCCGGTGAAGCCGGTCATAGGTTTTCTTGAGCGTAGGTATTGCGTGCTTTTTGTCTTTTCGTTTAATGAAAACCTGTCCGGTTAGCCTTCCAACAACAAAGAATATGGGGATGTACTGCAGTTCCCATTTGGCTACAAAGCGAACACGGGGCAGGCCCATAGCAATCATAGTAAGGAGGTCGAGTGTAGAGCTGTGATTGACAATATAGATCACGGGCTGACGTACAGCCTCCCCGTGCTGGACAATATTAAAGTTGATGCCAAGGGTCCATAACACCGGGTATGCTATTGCCGGGCCAATGTATTTTATAATCCAGTTGGTTGCTTTTCCAAAACTCAGGATCAACAATAAAGAAATAACAGGTATAGCAATCAGGAACATCAGGAAGAAGACCACGATGCCCAGAAAGCTTCGAATATATTCTAATGGGGTTAAAGTAGTTGCCATATTGGGTTGTTAATTGGCAGAATATAGCCGAACTAATTAAAGGCTGAAAGAATAGAATTATATTCTGCAAATGCGTTTATTTTTGAGTTGGCAAGGTTTTATATTTCCCATTCGAATTTTAACAGTACTTAATTAAACACTAACTAAAATCAATGATTTCAGAACGCGCACAAAATGTACAGCCATCGGCCACTCTTAAGGTTACGGGTCGGGCTAAAGAGCTCAAAAGACAGGGCAAATCCATTGTTTCTCTGAGTGCAGGGGAACCAGATTTTAAAACTCCTAAACACATTTGTGATGCAGCTATAAAAGCCATTCGGGATGGTTTTCACGGATATACCATGAACCCGGGAACACCAGAACTGCGGGAAGCTATTTGTGCCAAGCTGAAACGGGATAATGCCCTGGATTATGAACCTTCCCAGGTTATTTGCTCAAACGGAGCTAAACAATCCGTTGGTTTTAGTTTACTGGCGTTAGTAAATAAGGGGGATGAAGTTATTATTCCTGCTCCATACTGGGTTTCCTATCCTGAGATGACCCGTATGGCGGAGGGAAATCCGGTAACAGTTCGCACCTCCTTCGAGAATGATTTTAAGCTCAGTCCGGAGCAGCTCGAAGATGCTATTACAGATAAAACCAAGGTTCTTATTTTGTGTTCTCCATCCAACCCAACCGGAGCGCGTTACTCAGAGGATGAGCTGAAAGACTTGGCTGATGTACTCAAAAAATATCCTGAGATATATGTGATCTCGGATGAGATTTATGAGTACATCGTTTTTGATGGAGAGCATACGGGGATTTTGAATGTAGCTCCTGAGCTCAAAGACCGTGTGTTGCTGGTTAATGGTTTCTCTAAAGGATTTGCGATGACTGGATGGAGGCTGGGTTACCTGGCAGCCTCCGAAGAGATTGTAAGTGCGTTTGCAAGAATACAAAGCCAGGAGACATCAGCCCCATCTTCCATCTCCCAAAAAGCAGCCGAAGCGGCTTATACCGGAAGCCTGGACGAAGTGAAAGCCATGCGGGATGAGTTTAAAAAACGCAGAGACTACCTAGTAGAAACCCTCAATGCTATTGACGGGGTAAGTTGTTTTACACCTGGTGGGGCTTTCTATGTATTCCCGGATATTTCAGGTTACATCGGGAAATCTCAACCTGATGGTTCTGCTATTGAAAGCTCAACCGATTTATGCCTGTATTTGCTGGATGAATATGGATTGGCCCTTGTGCCTGGAGATGCTTTTGGTGAACCCAATGGATTGCGCATGAGTTATGCAGCTTCAATGGATGATCTTAAGGAAGCGATGGATCGTCTCAAAAAAGGGTTAAGTCAGTTAAGATAAACTAAAAAACGGAACACAGATGATGAATCATACCTGTGTTCCGTCTCACTTAGCTTTCGGACTATACGAAATTGTTTAAATACCGGAGGCGGCGTTACTTATACCTTATCTACAACCAGTTTGTAGGTTGGATCTTCCAGTACATTCACATCAATAATGGCATCAGCATTCGAGAGCAATCGTCTGCAATCTTTGCTTAGATGTTTCAGGTGTACTGTTTTTCCTACCTTTTGATAGCGTTCGGTGATCTTGTTCAAGGCCTCAATTGCTGACATATCCACCACACGGCTTTCTTTAAAATCGATGATGACCTCATCGGGATCGTTTAGTACATCGAACTTGGAGTTGAAAACCGAAATGGAGCCAAAGAAAAGCGGTCCGTAAATTTCGTAGTGTTTAACACCCTGATCATCAATTCGTTTGCGGGCCCGGATGCGTTTGGAGTTCTCCCAGGCAAATACCAAGGCTGCAATAATCACCCCTACAATAACAGCCAGAGCGAGGTTATGAAGTACAGCGGTTACCAGGGTTACCATTACCATCACAAAAATATCGGAAATCGGCATGCGGTTAAATGTACGCAGGCTGGCCCACTCAAAGGTTCCGATAGCCACCATAATCATGAGACCGGTTAAGGCAGCCATAGGCATCATTTCAATCAGTCCGGCACCAAACATAATGAAGACCAGGAGCATAATTGCAGCCACAATACCTGAGATACGGGTTCTGGCACCAGAGGAAACATTAATCAAACTCTGGCCGATCATTGCACATCCACCCATCCCGGAAAAGAAACCGGAAAGGATATTAGCGACTCCCTGAGCAGCGGCCTCTTTATTGCCTCGTCCACGGGTCTCTGTGATTTCATCAATAATATTGAGTGTAAGCAGGCTCTCGATTAAACCTACTCCGGCCATGATGGCTGCGTAGGGGAGGATCAGTAGAAAGGTTTCCATATTAATGGGGATCTGCGGAATATGGAAAGGAGGAAAACCACCGGAAATAGACGCGATATCGCCCACCGTTTTTGTTTCAATACCAAAGGCTACAACAATGGCAAATACACTCAGTATGGCTACCAGGGATGCTGGAATGGCCTTACTTAGTTTTGGAAGCCCCCAGATGATAAGCATGGTAAGAGCGACCAGCCCAAGCAGAGTAAACAGCGGCTCTCCGCTCATCCATGACCCTGAAGCTGTTTTAAATTGATCGAGCTGAGACATGAAGATGATGATTGCCAATCCATTCACAAACCCAAAAATGACAGGATGCGGAACCAAGCGCATTAGCTTACCCAGTTTTAAGACGCCGGCCAATAGCTGAATAAGCCCGGCCAGTACTACAGTGGCAAAAATATATTCAACCCCGTGTGATTGAGCCAGGGCTACAAGGATCACCGCTACAGCGCCTGTGGCTCCCGAAATCATACCAGGGCGGCCACCAAGGATAGAGGTGATCAATCCCATCATAAAGGCTGCATACAGACCAGTAAGTGGAGAAAGTCCGGCAATCATGGCAAAGGCTACGGCCTCGGGTATTAAAGCCATAGAAACGGTTAGGCCAGCCAATACTTCAGTTTTATAGTCGACGTGTTTAGTTAGTCCAAACAGATCAAGATATTTTTTCATGTAGTGTGTACGGTATTTTTGAATTTTAGGGGAAACGCATTATCCTTTTTGGGGAAATAATGGAGACCTCAGTTTTCTTGGGTTCTGCCCGGTTGAGAAGGGCATGCAGATGGGATACGGCAGAACACTATTCTTTTATTTGAGCGACCAAAATTACGGAACTTTCATCTTTACTATGAGGTGTTTTAAAATTTTCTAAGTAAAGAAATTGTTAAGTCTGTTTGCATTTTTGAAAGTGCCGATGAAAGCGGTTTTCCAGAGAGATAGCCGAAGGAGAAATGCTGTTGTCAGGCTAAAAAAAGAAGGAAGACAAGACAGCTTAGCCAAAAATATCTGCTAAATGGATTATTGTTTATCAAAAACTCGTGCGTGGATGTGCAAATAATTATATTGGCCTGCTAAAAACCTCAGAAAAAATGACGGACGATATAGTAATGGCATAAAGTTTGATTGGTATAACCGACAAACGAACAACTGTATCATTTAAGCATTTAAAAAAACCAAAAAAGATGCCTACATACGAATACAAAAGAGAAGACGGAACAACTTTTGATGTAATACAGAAAATGAGTGATGATCCGCTGAAGATCTGCCCGGAAACCGGCCAAAAGGTGAAGCGGGTGATATCCGGCGGCAGTGGAGTGGTGTATAAAGGAGAGGGTTGGTATGTAACCGATTATAAAGACCGGGGAAAGAAGCCGGCAGCGAAATCGGAGTCGTCTTCGAATGGTGCCCCAGGAGCAGCATCTGAAGTGAAGCCGGCGGCAGATCATAACTCAAAAACAGGTGCATAAACACAGCAAGGTGCTGAGGGGAATAATCACGGATGCCTCTTGGCCGGGAGCCTAAGGTATATTGAGTATTCTTTGATCATTTGCTCTTGTTGATTATCGAATATTCCCCTTTCTTTAACCTATGGAACAAACACACAGCCAGGCTTATAATGATGCTCTTGATCAGTTTGTCCTCCTGTGGGGAGAGATGGCCTCGGCATGGGGTATAAATAAGACTATGTCGCAAATCCATGCGCTGCTCTATGCAGAATCGAATCCGCTGGATACGGATGCAATTATGAAGAAACTGAGTATCAGCCGGGGGAATGCAAATATGAACCTGCACCGGCTGCTCGACTGGGAACTCATTCATAAAGTGCAGTTTAAAGGTGATCGCAAGGACTATTATTCAGCAGAAACAGATGTCTGGAAAATTGTGTCTACCATTATAAGGGAGCGTCAGCAGCGCGAGATTGCTCCTATTCGGGAAAATTTGGATGAATGTTTACAAACACTGGAAGCCGGCGGACTGGATGATGAGGAGAGCAAGGAATTTAAAAAACGAATTGAAAACTACATGGAGTTCCTGGAAATGTTTGAGCGTTTTACGGATGCATTGTTGCCCTACATCAATAAGAAAAACCTGAAGTTTCTGAAGCAATTGGTGAAATTGGTAGAAGTTAAAGAATCGCTAAAAGGAAAAGTTACGAGTGGCTAAAAAGTCGAAACGGGAGATTGGAAACGAAGGAGAAGACTTGGCCTGTGCCTACCTGGAAAGTAAGGGGTGGAGAATTCTGGAAAGAAATTATTTTTTTGAAAGAGCCGAGGTGGATATTGTAGCCTATGATGATACGGCTATTGTTTTTGTGGAAGTGAAGCTGCGGTCTTCTACTAAGTTTGGTCATCCGCAGGAATTTGTAACTGAAGCGAAAGTAGCCAATATATTTAAAGCTGCCGAAGCCTGGATGTATGAGCGAAAAATGGAGGGTTCACCTATGCGTTTCGATATTGTTGGTATTCTTCAGAAGGGGAATGAAGCCCCTGAGTTTAACCATATACAGGATGCGTTTCGGTAGAATGAGTGAGAAGTGAAAAGGAAAAAATGAAAAGTTTTCCGAGCTTTAACTCAAATTACCGACCCTACGGCGAATAAGACCCCGACTTTTGCCTGGGATGACTTCTGGTTGTTACTTTGGGAGAATTCCTATTTTTAACCCAAGCTTTAGTTGCCACTCAGGATAAGTCCTCTTCCGGGTATTCGGGAAGGGAGGTGGCTTAGCCCGGATTATTCACCAAGAAATTTAATCGTACGCAAGGCGAAGTGGAAATGGGAACGGAAGGGTACTGTGGTACCCTGAGTACCCCAATTTTCACTTGAACGCAGCGTACGGGGAAATTTTGCCGTCTAATCCGTACCTCAAAATTGGGCTATTACATAAAGCAATTCAACGGTAATATATTCAAGTATATAGATTGCCATTTTGCATCCATTCGTGAATAATTCGGGTTAGTACACCGATTGTGCTGAGATGGTGGGTGTTGTGAGGGGTGGTTATCAGAGAATTAGTAATTGAGTGCAAAAGACATATTTAGCATCCTGTCAACCTCCCCTCAATTCCGCCCGGTAACAGCCGATTGGAAGGTCTCCCTTCGAAGAAAGAATTAGGTGGATTACTTCCGTGTAGGCACCGTCTCATATTCTTCAACCATTCCCACTAAGAAGGGAGCCTAATTCTGTGTGAACGCTCATTATTGATTTATTGGTAATATTCCTTTTACCGGTTTTCATACTTCTTTTCTAAAGCATCTGCTACGTTTTTGGGCACAAAGGAGGTAAGATCTCCTCCCCAGTAAGCAATTTCTTTTACCAACGAAGCTGAGATAAAAGTGAATTCTTCATCCGGCATCAGAAATACAGTATCAACATCAGGAGCCAGCCGTTTGTTGGTCAGGGCCATACGGAATTCATATTCGAAATCAGAGATTTGCCGAACCCCCCGAATTAAGGTGTTAGCCTGGACTTTTTCGGCATGATTTACCAATAAGCCGGTAAACTGATGTACTTCTACTTTTTGGCTCCATTCCTTGTCAGCAATACAATCATGAATAAGTTGCACACGCTCATCCCCAGAAAAAACGGCACTCTTTTCTTTATTTACGGCTACCGTTACTATGATATGGTCGAACAGTTTTGTTGCTCGTTCCAGGATGTCGAGGTGGCCGAATGTCATGGGATCAAAGGATCCCGGATATAGTGCGATGGTTTTCATAAGTGGACCATTTTAGGAGTCAGTGTCAGAATCTACCGGATGTTTTTGAAATATGCTTACATAGGTGCGGCCGTAGCGCTTGGTAAAGAAACAGTTTGGGTGGTCATCAAAATCATGACGGATATCGTGCTCAAAGATGAACCAGCCACTGTCGGCTAACCATCCCTCATTGAGTACTTTGTCTATCAATTCGTCTACCTGGGGATATTGATAAGGAGGATCACAAAATATAAAATGATGAGGGATCGGCATACCGTCCAGGTACTGTAATACATCGGTACATACCGTTCGTACCTGATGGTCAATTCCCAGACGTTCCGCATTTTTATCGATCTGTTTTATATTGGTTGGGTTCTTATCAACTGCAATAAGATGTTTGCTGCCGCGTGATATGGCCTCAATACCCAGGTTCCCCGATCCGGCAAATAAATCAAGAACCATACTCCCGTCCATATAAAGGCGAGCTTCTATTACATTAAAGATACTTTCCTTTGTACGGTCGGTGGTGGGGCGTACCTGTTGCCCTTTCGTTGTTCTAACCTGACGGCCTTTCAATTTTCCGGTAATAATCCGCATTCAGCAATAATGAATATTAAATTATACTTGTTAGATGAGCACTAATTTAACATTTATAATGCAAGATGCAGAACTCATATAGGGACTAAAAATCCAGGCTCAACAAAATGGCTGGGAAGGCTGCTGCAAGATCAAAACCATAGGTTTCTTCCTTGGCCTCAACTCCTATGCTTTCCAGGGTGCTTAACTTTGTAATATCAGCTGAATCGTCCCAGAAGCCTTGTAATGCTTTTTCAACATCGTGGGTATGATGACCAAACATATAAATCGTTTCGTGGATACCACTTAGCCAGCTGGAGTGTCGCTTCTGTTGTAACCAGTGATAGGGGAGGTCTTCAGACTGGTCGAAGGAGATATAGGTGGCTGCCCGGAATTTTCCCAATACGAAAGAAGTAACCGAAATCAGGTTTTTGTGGCAGCCAATCATCATAAATGAACCTCCGGGTTTAGCAAAGGCTGACCATTTTTGAGCCATTTCAAAATCACTGCTAAACTCTGTAGTTGCCACCTGGGTAGTAAGTTTATCAAAACCTTCCATCAGGTTACGCCGGCGCACACACAGAAATTTGTATTCGCCTTTGCTCAGGCTATGCCAGGTGGGTTCTATAGTTTCCCGCTCAATGCCTTTCATCAGGATGCCAAGGTGGTCTTCCCGTTCGTCGGCATTGTCATATACAATTTTAGGAAAAACGGTCCAGCATTCGTGGGAGGGATGTGTTAGTGCCCGAACAGATTTAATCTGGTGATTGGTTCTGAAACGTTCAAATGTAGATTGGATGTGAGGAAAATGTTCTTCGCTTTGCTGAGTTATGGCTTCAATTACATTAAAATTAAAGTCAAAAGAACCGATACGAAAAAGGTGTTTATCTTTTTCGGGATCGTTGATCGAATAGAACAGTCGATCCGAAAAAAAACAAACACCTAAGTTAGCAGAAGAAGCTTCATTCATTAATTCCAGTTCGGAGCATTTCTCATGGTTGTACGCTCAAGATGACCTATTGCATCTTCCGTGTCAGGATCTTCAAGGAGGTAAAGCTGAGGTCGTAGCGTATCATTTAAAGTGTAAATAAACTTATTGTGTGGAGGGCGGGGAGAGTAAATGATGGAATCGGGATTGAATCCATTATCAAAGCCATATCCCAAGAGAGAATCTCCCATCGCCATCATCAGAGAGTCTGTTTTTAAAAATTGAACGAGGGTATCAAGTCCACCTTGAGTGGGAGGAAATGAATCTGTGCGGGTTTCAAACTGAATAAGAGCATCTTTAACACTCATCATTCGGTTATGAACTCTTTCTGTCATTTGCTGTCTTTTTACGACAGTTTGGTACGGAGTTACCAGGGAGTCGTATAGCCAATAGGTAAGCCCTATTATAATAACTCCAAGTACAACGGTTAAAATCTTGTTTCGTTTTTCAATATTCATGCTAAAAAACAGATCGTTTAAAAGTTATGGTCAATTCCCTAAAAATTTGAAAAAGAAAATACATGCACACCCATAGATATGCAACTTTGAGGAGGAATGTAATTGTAAGAATACATAAATAGTTGGATCATTGTATTTTGCGGGCCATAAATTTCAATCAATATCATCTTAAAAAACCGTCGTATTGAATCGTAAGATCCTTAAACTTGCAATCCCAAACATTGTAAGTAACCTCTCGGTACCCCTTTTAGGGGCCATTGACACAGCTGTCGTTGGTCACCTCGAGCATGTATACTATCTCGGAGCTATTGCAGTAGGAAGCATCATTTTTGATTTTATTTTTTGGGGATTTGGATTTCTCAGGATGGGGACAACCGGTTTGGTAGCCCAGGCTTATGGTGCTGGAAACAAGCGCCAAACGAGAGTGATTTTACTCAGAGTGCTTATTGTAGCCGTAGCCAGCAGTTTGCTTATACTACTACTGCAATATCCTTTAATCGAATTTTCCCTGTTTATTGTAAATGCAACTCCTGAGGTTGAGGAGTATACCCGCCTGTATTTTTATATCCGCATATTTGCTGCACCGGCTACACTTACCTTGTATGCGATTAATGGATGGTTCCTGGGAATGCAGAACTCAACCTATCCTATGATAGTGACCATTGTGTTGAATGTACTTAATATCATTCTAAACCTTGTTTTTGTATTTCAGTTTGGTATGAATGTAGATGGGGTAGCTGCAGGCAGTTTAGTAGCCAGTTATCTGGGGCTGGTGTTGGCAATGTTCTTGTTTTGGAGAAAGTACGGACCATTGGAATTGGATATTAAAATACCTGAGCTGTTAGAAGCTGAGGAACTTAAAAAGTTCTTTACCGTTAACCGCGACATTGTAATCCGTACGCTGTGCCTCATTTTCTGCTATGCTTTTTTTACCGCAAAATCTGCTGCAATGGGAAATGTAGCGCTTGCCGCCAACACCATTTTACTGCAAATGTGGTACATCAGCTCCTATGGAGTAGACGGTTTTGCCTATGCCGCCGAGAGTTTGGTGGGGCGTTTTACCGGAGCTAAAGACGAACAAATGTTAAGAAAAGCCATTAAAGCATGTATGTTGTGGGGCATAGGCCTGGGGTTAATAGCCACACTTGCGTACTGGGCCTTCGACCGGGAGATTATTGCTTTATTTACAAACAAGGAAAATGTGATCACTATGGCCATGAGTGTTGTTGTGTGGTTGATTATAGCCCCATTGGTAAATTCCATATGTTTTATTTGGGATGGGGTTTATATTGGAGCAACAGCTACAGCCGCTATGCGGAATTCCATGCTGATAGCCACGGTTCTGTTTTATATACCGGTCTATTTTATAACGGAACCGTATATTGGTATTCATGCGTTATGGCTGGCTATGACCAGTTTTATGATAATTCGGGGAGTTACGCTAAGTATTTATGCTCCCGCTAAAATTTTTAAAACAACACTGGGGCTATCGGGATGGAAAGCCTGAAGAACATTGGATTAATCTTAAGATCATCCCTGTCTTCCTTTTCCAGGGACAACTGTTTGCAATATAGTGCGGCTGTTTCTTTCTATGCTCTTTTTTCGCTGGCCCCCACAATATTTATTGCAGTTCATATTGCAGGTATTGTTATTTCAGATGAGGCTGTTGTTGCCGGGGTGAACAGAGCTTTTACCAGTTATTTTGGCCCTGAAAGTTCTGAAGGTTTGATGTTGTTATTAGGTAACATTCACAGCAAAACGCAGAATATTTTTTCGTTGGTAGCCAGTATTCTTGTATTGCTGTTTTCATCAACCAATTTGTTTATTCAACTTAAAGGAACATTCAACAAGATATTTAATGTGCGGTTACGCAAGGGGTATGGTTTCACAAAAAAGATGATCGACCGGCTGACTGCTCTGAGTATCATCGGTATTATGGCCCTGGCTTTAATAATATCCTTGTTTTTAGATTCTATGATAATTTCTTTTTCAGAATTTTTGAGCAATCAGTTTACTTTTTTTCCGGTGTTGACCGTTTCCATTGCAGGAAACTTGTTTGTGTTTTTGATTGTTTTTCTTGCGGTATTGCTGCTTTATTCTCTGCTCCCGGATATTAAAACAGCATGGCCTCCGGTACTAAAAGGGAGCCTGGTTACCGCCTTGTTATTAATAAAGGGGAAAATACTTATTGGGTGGATCATCAGCATGAATTCTGTTACTGAGCTGAATGGCGCTTCCGGTTCCGTAATTGTGCTGATGTTGTGGATCTATTATTCCAGCGCCATCTTGTTTTTTGGTGTTGAATTGGTGAAAACCCAGTTAAAAGCTTTGGCTAAAGGTATAACTCCAAATAAATATGCAATAGCAATCCGGCATATTCGGGTTGATGAAAATTAATTCCAAAATCAAAAAAAAATATGAAACAGATATTGTTACTTCGACATGCTAAATCCAGTTGGGCTGATGACTCCCTGGATGATTTTGACCGCCCTCTGGCTAAACGGGGTATAAAAGATGCTCCCCGGATGGGACGTTTTATCAGAGAGTCAAGCTATAAACCAGCTGTGATTGTCTCATCACCGGCCGCACGAGCCCGGCAAACAACGGAACTGCTGGTTGAAGGAGCTCAGATGGATCAGGAAGTAATCAGCTGGCAGAAAGATCTTTATTTCGGCTCTGTTCAGGATTACCTGAATACCGTAACCGGGATGACTGATGACTGTGAGAGAATTATGTTGGTAGGTCATAATCCTTTGATGGAGTCATTCTCAGGTATATTGGCCGGCGCCCGTGAACAGGTAGCCCTGCGTATGCCTACAGCCGCTTTAGTTTGCCTGGAAAGTTTTGCCAACAACTGGGGCGATATCAATGCAGGTACCTGCCAGATTAAGTGGATGATGATCCCCAAGGTGCTTAAAAAAATTATGGACTGATAAAGTTTTGGTGCAAACCTTCAAAAACTCTGCTATACAATCTTAAAAATTGTCAGTGAAGTTATTATATTAAGCCAGATTAAATTCAACCCATTTAAAAAGACCAGATGCAATATCAACAGAATTTCTTTTACCTCTGCAAAACCCCTTTAAGTGCCGAAGGCCCAGAGCATGTTGAAATCGTAACCCGAGCCGAAGACAGTGAAGATTTTCCAAGGGTATTTCGTGAATACGAAGAACTCCGGTCTCATGCCTTTAATGAAGACAAGATTTACAGCATTGTACGGGCTGACGATATTTACGATCTGATTCGTACGAATACGAAAGAATCAGCTAAGGAAAAAGCCTACGAACAGGCAGAATCAGAGATCATCACCAACCTGCAACATCGCGTGATGGAAGAAGATGACGCCAATGCCAAAGGCATTCTTAAAGAGGTATATGAGATAGAAAGCTAATTGGCAGAACATACCAGTTTCAAAAAGCCCCATATGATTTCGTATGGGGCTTTTTTTTAACACTATTGTAGAATTAGATACTTGTAAATAAAACCCCGTTTACCGGTTAGAAGTACCATTTAGAGAACCTACGAGCGTCCGCAGGTCCTCGTAGCGTTCGGCTTTCCAGCGAGAATCCCGTAACGCTCGCAGGACTTGCGGACGCTGCGAGGTTACTCCCTTTCAATACTGTTTTAAGCTAATCTCCAACCGGTAAACGCGTAAATAAAACTAAAATTTGGGGTCTGTTTATTCAAAGAATTCCCCAATGGCTCTGCCTCGGTGTAGTTCATTCCTGCAAGTCCCAGCTGGGATGCTACACATAGAATAATAGAAGAATTGTGGAATAAAGCCTTCGTTGGTTTGTGCCATCCCCGGCCCAGACCAGATATCTTCCGAAGTGGTTTTGGATGTTGAATCAGGGAGATCCCGCATCTTCGCCTTCGCTGCGTGCGGGATGACTGCCCTTTTTGTTTAAATTTAACCAACAAGTCATCGCGGGCCCAGACCCGCGATCTCCCTGGTTGGGGGAATGTGGGTAAACAAGGCGGCAATACCACATCGACGCGGCGATCTCACAAAATATGCCTGGGATATACACCAACACTGATCCCATCCATTGCCATGAACCGGGAAACTGCCGTGTACTCTCACCTCACCTTGCCGAAGGCACCCCTTATGGGGAAATCCTCTCCTGGAGGAGAGGATTTGCTGGCCAATCAATAGATTGTTTACTCATTTTTGAGATTTTGGGATCTATTGAAAAACCCTCTCCTTGCGCGCCGCAGACGTCCCCAGGGGAGGTGGGGGAAAGGGGAATGAGTGGTATTTTCTGCTTCTAAACTGGTACTTCCCAGAAAAGTGTGTCTTCCGATAGCATAAAAAAGTCTTCTTGTGTAGGTTTGGCGGCGCTGGCAGGGGTCTGTGAGAAATGGCGAGGAAAATACCGGCGATTTGCCCCCTTAACCCGGATTATTCACCAAGAAATTTAATCGTACGCAAGGCGAAGTGGAAATGGGAACGGAAGGGTACTGTGGTACCCTGAGTACCCCAATTTTCACTTGAACGCAGCGTACGGGGAAATTTCGCCGCCTAATCCGTACCTCAAAATTGGGCTATTACATAAAGCAATTCAACGGTAATATATTCAAGTATGTAGATCGCCATTTTGCATCCATTCGTGAATAATTCGGGTTAAACAATGAACCAAGATATCGGGCGGGGTTCACCTATCTAAACTACGGGGGTATTAAAGAAGGAGTCATCGCGGGCGAAGTGTATACGAAGACCCGCGATCTCCCTGGTACGGGCAAGGTGGTTAACAACGAGGCCGCGGCAGGGGCAACCCATGTGGCGGGAGATCCCGGATCGGCAACTTCACTTCGTTACGCCTTGTCCGGGATGACGGGGTTTTCCCGCACGCATCCCGATTTGATCGGGAGAAGATGCGGAATCACTTTGTTAGGGCATGTAGCCATGGACAAGCGATGCTACCGAAGAAAAGTACCCAATTAAATACGACACGAATCTTTTTCCGCCTGAGCCAGCTACCAACTAACTCAAAAAATAAGTACGTTGTTAACCTACACAAGCAAGACCTCCGGACACACTAATTGGGTAAGTACCAAATCTCATACCTAATCACAGTTAAAGAATAATAATCTCACAAAAACGTGCTCTGTTTCCAGTAAGTATCAGCTATAAGCCTAATGTACAGAAAGCAAGAGAAGTGATTGTGAATGTGTTGTTTGCCGATGAACGCACATTACCCGATTCTGAACCCGCCGTGATACTCACAAATTTGGGAGATCGTTCGCTGGATCTTTCCGTTTAGGCATGGACAACAACAGAAAATTACTACCCCTATTACTGGAGTAAACTGGAAGCCATTAAAGAAAAACAGGGTGAAGAAGGGATAAAAATGCCTTTTCTGCAACGAGAAGTGCATATTCTGAAGTTTGAATAGCATAAAAGGATGTTCCTTAACACTTGCATAAGGCGGGATATTCTTATTGTTTTTTACTGATATTGGGAGACGTTGATCGGGGGGAATAGAGAGGGAATTTTAATCCCTAAAGAGAATTGCCAATAATTATGTAGATATATTATCTTACTGATTATAACTGAGAAGGCAATACGCCGAAATAATTAAATGTCCCATGTGGAAAGGAAGGTTGCAGTGTCGAACCTGGAGCAAAAAAATAACGAGTCGGAAAAGGAAGAAGTAACAGAAACAGCAGTTGCAAATTCTGAAGAAACAGTAACAGAAGAACCTGAAGCAGAAGAAGCTGTGGAAGAGCATACAGAAGAAGCTAAAGCTACAGTTAAAGTTGAAGAGCCGGAAGCCGTAGATGCTTCTGAACAAAAAGAAGAGCAAGTAGAGGAGTCTGCTGAAGCCGGGACTCAAAGCGCAGACACTGAGGCAGAAGCTGAAGAAACAGAAGAGGTTGCTGAAACTGAAGATGCCGATGAGGTAGTTACAGAACAAACTCTGGCAGAGGCCTCCGAAGAAACGGATGAGACTGGTGAAGATGCTGAAGAAGCACCAGATACACTCGAATATTATCAGTCAATTCTAGAGCGTGCTAAAGAACTGGTAGTACAAACAGATTGGACCTTTGTAACTACAGAACTGGCAAACCTGGCCCAGAATATAGCAGAAGGTCCAGATACCAGTAGCGATGAAACCAAGGCACTGATTGAAACATTTGAAGAGTTGCGGGAAGAGTTCGAACAAAAGAAGCAGGCTCACTACGATGAACTCAATAAAAAGAAGGCTGAAAATCTTGAGAAGAAGAAAGAACTCCTGGAATCCCTTACTGAGATTATCAGTGAGAAGAAGTGGACAGCAACTCAGCAGGTAAATCAGATTAAAGGAAAATGGGAGTCTGTCAAGCTGCTGCCTCGTGAAGAAGGAGAAGCCCTTGATGAGAGATTCAAAGAACTGATTGGTGAATTTGAAGATCACAAAGTAGATCGGCTGGTTAAAAAACTTCAGAAAGAAGAAGAAAACCTGGAACTGAAACTGCTGGTGCTGGACAAGATGGAAGCCCTTATCCCAAAGCTGGAAGAAAAAGGTATCGATTTTTCAGAACTTAACGATCGTTTTAACAAGCTGCTTACCCAGTGGAGAAAGATCGGGCGCGTACCTTCCGACAAAAATCAAGCCTTGTGGGATCGGTATAATGCTGCCCAGGATAAATTTAATGAAGTACGGTTTAAGCACGACAAACAATACCGCAACCAAATTGAAAAAGCTTTATCAAAAAAGAAGAAACTGGTAAAACAAGCCGAAGCACTTGTAGATAAGGAGAATATTGCCAAAGCAGCCAGAAAAGTAAATAAATTGCATAAAGCCTGGAAAAAGGCTGGTAACCTCCCGCAGAAAGAAGAGAATGAAATGTGGGATAAGTTTAAAGCAGCAACGGATGCCTTCAATGACAAGAAGTCTGAAAACATAGATGTACTGAGGGAACAAGAAGAAAAGAACCTTGAGAAAAAGTTTAAACTCATCGAAAAAGCCGGAGAAGTAAAAGGAACCGACGACTTTGACCAGGGCCATAAGGAGATGCAAAACCTGATGGATCAGTGGAAGAAGATCGGGCCTGTTCCCCGGAAAAAATCATCCAAAATATGGAAGAAGTTTAAAGGGGAGATGGATGAGTTCTACGACCGGCGCAGAGAGTTCTTTAAATCCAGGAGAAAAGATCAGAAGAAAAATCTGGAGAAAAAGAAGGAAATACTTAAGAAGTTGGAAGAGCTCGGAAGTCACGAAGACCCGGCCGCAGCTGTAGAAGAAGCCAAAAAATTACAGGCAGAATTTAAAGACATCGGTTATGTACCTATAAAAATGAAAAATAAGGTATGGAAAGAATACCGCGAAGCCTGTGATGTAATATATGAGCGGTACCGTGCACTGGGCTCCGACCTGGGGCGGGAACGTAAACTGGCTTCTCAAGGGGTAGATCCTTCGGCAAGGAAAGAGATCATTAAGCATGAAAGGAAGGCCAGTAAGCTGAAGAAAGAAATTTCGAGCCTGGAAAGTGAAGTTATCCAGTATGAAGAAGCTAAAACATATTTTAAGCCCACCAATAAAGGGAATAAACTAAGAGACGAGCTTCAGGAAAAAATAGATAAAGCAAGTTCGGCAGTAGAGAAAAAGAAAGACCAGCTTTACGAATCGTATAAAAAGATTGACCAGTTGAAAGATGCTGGCGAGCCGGAAGAGGAAGCCACTGACGAGGAAGAATAACTTCGGTTTTTTGTTTGCTGATATTTTTTTACACTTGTACTTCTCTAGCAAAGGGCATCTTACATCAATAATAGACTAAGGATACGGAATAACTGAGGTAGTATGTGCATTTTTCATGCCAGGGAAATGTATATGCTGATTTTATTATGTGATAATAGAGGATAGGAAACGGTCAACTTTGAACACATCAATCGACATAAAATTTTGGGGAGTACGTGGTTCAACGCCTTGTGCGAACCTGGAAAACATGAAGTATGGAGGTAATACAACATGTGTTGAGATTGATCTTCCACATTCTGAAGAGATATTGGTGCTGGATTGCGGCACCGGTTTTCGGAACCTGGGAAACAGGCTTTGCAAAGTAAATGGCTCGCTTCGGGGGCGGGTTTTTATCACTCATCCTCATTGGGATCATTTACAGGGGTTCCCTTTCTTTAAGCCATTCTACAATAGTAAAAATTGGTTTCGGGTATATATTCCTCCGCAAGGTGATGTGGGCTGTAAAGAGATTTTGCAGGGGCATATGTCCAGCACCTTTTTCCCCGTTTCTGTAGACATGCTGGAGGCCGATTTGAACTGGGAAACATTTGTAAAAGGTAAGAGGGATTTTGAGCATTTCTCCATCGACTATATGTGGGCTAATCACACGGTGCCTACGGCTATTTATAAATTTACCATCGGGGAAAGAGTGATTGTTTTTGCCCCTGATAATGAACTCCCCCTGGATGGCTCGGAAGCTTCTCAAACATTTATTGAGAAATTTCGCTCGTATATACGAGGAGTAGATGTGCTTATCCATGATGCTCAGTTTAATGATGAAGAATACGCTGAACGCATAGGTTGGGGACACTCATCCTGGGAACAGGTTATTCCCCTGGCCAAAGAGGAAGGAATCCACAGCCTGTATCTAACCCATCATGATCCGGATCACAGCGATGATTACCTGCAAAAAATGGATGAACGGGTGAATAGCCTGCACCGCACCGATTTTGAAGATATCTGCTTTGCAAAAGAAGGGCAGGCCATCCACCTGCCTGTTTAATGTTAAGAGATTCGGTTATTTCCCGAAGCTTGGTTGTTTAGAAATAGTACCGGATGCCTAATGCCCCGTTCCCGTCAAAATCAGTATTGGGCGTTAAATTGAGTACAGGAACGACCTCAACAAACAAACCAAGTGGAGCATCTTTAACCAAATAATTAAGGCCGAGAGGAATTCGGATGCCGGCAGTTGGGTCATCAGAAAAAACCATGCGCCCTCCAATACCATAATAGAAGGCCATATTTCCGGGTTCAACATCATCAATCCAGTTGTGTATCAGGTAATCGGCATGCAAGTAGATATCATCGTTATTTCCAGCAAACGACCAGGCAATACCTAAATCAAAAGCAGATCGTTGGTTATTCCATGATTTGATGGAAATTCCGGTTGGTTCACCCAGCATAATACCAACTCCCAGGTTCCCGCCATTTTGAGAATTGGCTTGTGCCTGTACATCTGTGGTGCTCAAAACCAAGGCTGCTCCCCATACAATAAAAAGAGGTAAGAAAATCTTAGAAAGCTTCGTCATAATGTATATCCTGTGTAGAATTTTTAATTCATTGGTTTATAGAGGCAATAGGTTAAAAAGTTTCGCAGTAAAAAATTGCCGGATGGTCTGTGACTATCTTGTGATGAAATCAATTTATTTAATTCGTTGTTTGATACCACTATAAATTAAATTTTTAACCGAAGATAGATCTATGGACGAATCTTATTACAAAACTGGAGATTTAAAAAAGTTTGGCAATGTAAGGGAATTTCAGGAAAAACTGGGAGATAAATTTTTTGACTACTATGGGGAAGTGTTTGAGGAAGGAGCACTCACAAAAAGGGAAAAAGCACTGATTGCATTAGCGGTGGCGCATGCTGTTCAGTGTCCCTATTGTATAGATGCATATACCACAGAAAGCCTGGAAACCGGCGCCAGTGAAGAGCAAATGATGGAAGCGGTACATGTTACTACAGCTATCAGGGGAGGAGCTTCGTTGGTTCACGGAGTACAGATGATGAACAAGGTAAAAGACCTCTCCATATAATTAATATTACAGTTCACTTTACAAATACCATATTATTATGAAAAGTCTGAAAGCAGAGGCCAGTTCTTTAGCTGATCCTGAAGAACAGTTGAAAATTATTAATCATCATTCTGCAATAATAGAGGAAATACCGGATTTTGCAGATAGATTATCCGATATCAATTTATTTCCTCTTAAACCCACCGGGATCGATATTTTTCAAATGAATGTAGGGTATATGTGTAACATGACCTGCAAGCACTGCCATGTGGATGCCGGGCCCGGCCGGGATGAAATTATGACAAAAGAAATATTCCAGTACTGCCTGGATGCCCTGGATGGAAGCGAGATTGATACGGTAGATCTAACCGGTGGAGCTCCGGAGATGAACCCTCATTTTCGTTGGTTTGTGAAAGAAGTATCAGCAATGGGCAAACATGTTATTGTTCGCTCAAATCTTACGATCCTTACCACTAATAAGTACAATGGTCTTCCCGTATTTTTCAAAAAACACGGGGTGGAAGTTACATGTTCGCTTCCGTTTTACAGTAAATACCGAACCGATCGACAACGAGGAAAGGGAACTTATCAAAAGTCGGTGGAGGCTTTGAAAGCTCTGAATAAACTGGGTTATGGAAAAGAAGATACCGGGCTGATGTTGAATTTAGTATATAATCCCGTTGGGGCATTCTTGCCAGGTGATCAGACCGAAATTGAAACACAATTCAAAAAAGAACTAAAGCGAAAACACAATGTCGTTTTTAATGAGCTGTATACCATCACCAATCTGCCCATAAGTCGGTTTCTGCATTTTTTATTGATGAGTGGTAACCTGGATGACTATATGGAAAAACTGGTGCAGGCGTTTAATCCGGCAGCAGCAGAAGGTGTAATGTGCCGTAACACCATATCGGTAGGTTGGGATGGCACGTTGTATGATTGTGATTTCAATCAAATGTTGGAGATGAAAATATCGGAGCATACGGTTCAGCACATTAGAGATTTTGATGAGATTTCGCTGAATAACCGGGATATTAGAATTAATCAGCACTGCTTTGGATGTACAGCGGGTGCCGGCAGCAGTTGCGGCGGAGCTACAACATAAACAAGGATGCGGGAAAAAGGAGAGGAACAGTTGGAATTTCGCCCAACGCTGGTTGAATTTTTATAATCACAGGTTTTTAATGGTTCTAACGTCAGGACAATTCAATGTCTTCAGATAAACTGATTATCTTTGTTAAGAATGAAGAGGCCGGCAAGGTGAAAACCCGGTTGGCTGCTTCCGAAGGGGATAACAAAGCCCTTGAAATCTATCAACAGTTGTTGAAATATACCCATGCACAGGCTCAGCATGCTGAGGCGGACAAAGAGGTGTGGTACAGCCGGTTTAAGGCAGAGGAGGATATATGGGCATCGGGAGGGTTCACCAAAAAAATACAGACAGGAAACGACCTGGGGGAACGTATGTCGGCAGCTTTCAGAGAATCATTTATACAGCCCGAAATCCAGCGGGTAGTATTGATTGGGAGTGATTGCGCTGAAATAACAACCAGTATTATTGAAAAAGCTCTTGAGAAGTTAAAAAACTGCGACCTTGTACTGGGGCCAGCTGAAGATGGAGGATATTACCTGATTGGGATGAGCCAATATTTGCCCAATCTGTTTAACAATATTGAATGGAGTACGCCTTCTGTTTTAAAACAAACGCTGGACCGTGCAAAAAAAGAAAAAATCCAATGGTCATTGCTTGCTACTTTAAGTGATGTGGACACTATGGAGGATTGGAACCGGCTAAAAAGGCAATTAATTTCGAAATGATAAGTATCATCATACCCACATTTAATGAAGCCGGGCATATAGAAGAACTGTTGAGTTTTCTTAACGAGAACACTCAAAATGTTGATACAGAGATTATTATTGTTGATGGGGGCAGCAGAGATAACACGGTTTCAATTGCAAGGGCACAGGGAGTTCGGCTGTTGAAGGCACCTCAACAAGGCCGGGCAGCTCAAATGAATTATGGGGCACGAAACGCCAGGGGAGGGATCCTCTATTTTTTGCATGCCGATACTTTCCCACCAAAGAGTTTTATAACAGATATTATTACAAGTCTGGACCGGGGATACGATTGTGGATGCTTTCGTCTTATGTTTAATTCAAGTCACCCAATGCTTCGTCTTTATTCCTGGTTCACAAAATTTGACATAGATTATTTTCGCTTCGGTGATCAAAGCCTGTTTGTGAGAAAGCACATCTTTAAAAAAACAGGGTTTTTTGATGAACAATTATTGGTAATGGAAGACCAGGAAATGGTTCGGAAGTTAAAGGGGGAAGTCCCTTTTATTATTAACAATAAGGCGGTTGTTACCTCGGCCAGAAAGTATAAAAAAATTGGCGCTTTCAAGTTACAGTTCATTTTTACTATTATAGTGATCCTCTATTATTTCAATGTAGAGCAAAAAACGATCGCACACTTTTATAAAGAAACACTTAAAGGCAGCGCATATTAAGATAGTGTTAAAAGGAGGGATAACCTGAGAGGTTGACTTCCTTAATCATTATCTTAGTTGGCCCATTAAAAAAGAAGCATAAATTTCTTGAAAAGATTACTCATACTTTTGGTATTACTGGCAGTGACTCTGCAACTACAAGCTCAGGAGAGATTTGAGCGAGCACAAACTGAAGTGGGAACCATTGGCTTGTCGATTACAAATTTTGGAACTATCGGGAAGCCGGATGTAAGGAATAATCCAGAAGGTGGTTTTAGTATGCGTTTTCCAGCTTCTACAGGAACTGAACATCTTTTTGAAGCAGGTATCTGGATAGGGGCACTGTATAACAATTCTCAGCTTAGAGTTTCTACATCTTCAGTTACTACACCTGGGGGGTATTCCCGGGGATCCTCCGGTTTCGAATTTACAGCCAATAGTCTCATTCTGAGAAGGAGTTCAAACCCCGAGGATGAATTTTTCTCAAATTCTGCTGTGGGTGAAGAAGATATCATTGCTGAGTTTACCGATCGCCGCAGAGATATTAATGGCACTCCAATCAGCAATCATGATACTCCCTTGTATGCCGATGTGCGTCTGGAAAGTTATAACTGGGGATTCCCGTTCACCGAGAACTTTTCCATTATTAAATACGAGATTACCAATAACTCCGGAGTTCATGCCAGTCCGGCTCCGTGGGATAGTGTTTTTGTAGGTACCTATGCCGACCTGGTGGTAAGAAACGTTAATACTACTAAAGAATCCGGTGGGGCTTTTTTCAATAAAAATGGAATTGGCTACCTTGACTCATTGTATACAACCTATGCTTTTGATGCCGGTTCCAGTGATAATCCCAGTATAAACACCTATGGCGCTATTTCAATTATAGGAGCTGAGTATGGCGGGGATTTTTATCATCCCAGTAATACAGATCATCTGATATCAGAGGGAAAACAGGCCCCTATGGTTGATCCAAGCTATTGGTTATTCAGTTCTGGCACAGGGGTATATGATGCCCCGGGTAATGATTTGGACCGGTATACCCGCATGGCTGAAAAATTCCCACTCGACTCTTCCCGAACAGGAAATCAAACGATCCGCGAGGAGTTGAGAACCGATGGTCAATCAGGAAATGGCAATTACATTACTTCTCTTCATATTGGCCCTTTTCCACGAGTTGAGCCTGGAGAGACGATTACGATTTATTTTGCATACTCAGCTGTATTAAAGCCAGATGAGTTCCAGGGCCTTACCGGGAAAGCGACTGATAATGAAGAGTCGAGAAAGAATTTAGTTAAAACAATTAATTCGGTTAACCGGGTATTTAAAGGGGAAGATAAGAATGGGAATGGAGAACTCGATCCCGGAGAGGACACAGATAATGATGGTGAGTTAACGCGGTACCTGTTTCCCACCCCTCCCGATAATCCAAAAGTGAAAGTAAAACTGACCGCAGGTAAAGCTTCTATTTACTGGGATCGCACAGCGGAAGAATCGGTGGACCGCGTTTCCGGGGAACAAGATTTTGAGGGATACCGAATATACAGTTCTGAGTTGGGAACGGACATAAATCCTAATACAAGACTTATCCGGGAATTTGATACTCCCGGAAATGATGTAGGTTTTAATACCGGTTTTGAGGCTGTTGAACTGAGCGAACCGGTAACTTTTGAGGGAGATGATACCGAGTATTGGTACCGTTACGATATTGACGGGCTATTAAGTGGATGGCAGTACGAAATATCAGTGACCGCTTTTGATGGGGGTAGTACTGTTTTCGAGATAGAGCCTCTCGAAAGTAGTTCTAATGCAAATGCTGTGCGTGTATTTCCCGGTACGCCCGCCAACAAAAATTTTGGCAGTGATGACGAACGATATACCGTTGGGGTATATCCAAATCCTTATCGCGTTAACGCTGCCTGGGATGGCGCAAATGAAGCTACAAGAAAACTATATTTTTATAATCTGCCGGCTAAATCGGAAGTACGCATTTATACCGTGGCCGGAGATATTATTGCAAACTTTACGCACGATGCAGATACCTATCAGGGCGATATAGCCTGGTACAATGATTTTAGTGACAACCCCCGGGTTCTCCCCGGCGGTGAGCACGCATGGGATTTGCAATCTGAAGCCAATCAGATTTTAACCACCGGTTTATATCTGTACAGTGTTAAAGACTTAGATTCAGGAGAAGTACAAACAGGAAAAATCGTAATTATTAAATAACCCTATACACCATGAAAAAAATGTTACAGCTAATAGTACTTTTTGCGGTTATGCTAGTGCCGGTAATGGCAACTGCACAAACAGCGCAGGAAGTGACTATCAAGGATCTTAATACGTATGATAACCTTACGGAATATTCCGAAGATGCAATTGAGAGTCATCCGCTTGCCGGAGAATTAGTTAAATTCACAGCCGTTGTTGTTTCTTATCCGAAAAGTTCTGGTTTGTCAACACCAAGCGATACAGACGATGATGGAGAACTTGATACCATAAGCCGTATCCATGTGTTTGTGACAGATACCAGCGCGATAGGCTCAGGCCGTTCGGGAATGTCTATGCAAATAGTTGAAACCGATGTGGCTCTGATGGAAGGCTTTACCCGTGGAGATGTAATTGATGTTACCGGACAGCTTGGATATTTTAATGCTACTGCACAATTCGATGTAGAAACAGTAGATTTATTGGGTAATGTAAGCTCTGAGTACCCAGCTTATGCTGATTTGTTAAATCCGTGGGTTATTTCTTCTGTAGGCGAGCTGAATATTGCTAATGAGAATGGAACCTACCAAATTAATCTGGATAACTATTCCAAGTATGTAGGTTCTTATGTTAAGATTGAAGGAGCAACAGTAAGTAACGTATCTACCGGTGAGCGGCCGAATTGGGCCGCAAATGGTGATGGCTCGCGAATTTATATTTATGATACTTCTCTTCGCTACCGAAATGACAGGGTGAATGGATATTTACCCAGCTACAATTTTCGCCGTTTACAGGGCGAAGATGGCCTTTTTGAGCCACCCGCACCAGGTTCTCTTATTAATATAAGCGGCTTCCTGACAATGAATGGAGATGATCCGGATGGGAATGTAGCTCCAAACCAGAATATATTTACCATAAACCCATTCGAAGATGGAGTATTTTACATTAATGGTGAGCGGTACGAAGATGGTGATGATCTTGGCGGTGGTGTGATATTAGACTGGCCAGATGATTTAGAAGTGGTAGGACAGCCTCCGGTATTTTCTAATGCTATGCTATCTGATTCTTCCGTTACTTCATCTGATGAGGTGACAGTAAGTGTTGATGTAGTTGCGGCTGAGGAAGGAGCAACCATTCAAACCGTAAATATGGTTTATATTGCAGGCAGCGACACCACAACAGTAGAAATGACGGGCTCAGGTGATACCTATTCTTACACCCTGCCTACATTTTCCAATTTTACCGCGGTATCATTTTACTTTACCGCAACCGACAGTGAAGCCCTGGAAGGAAGAGACCCGAATTCAGGAAACTATAGCTTCTTTGTTCAGGATGAAGCGATCAACTCTTTAGCGCTCATTCAGGAAACTTCAAACGGAGGCCCCGGTGCGAGTCCGCTGGCTGGGAATGCAGATCTGCCAACCGAGATAACCGGTACTATTGTTTCTGATGCCAGCGATGGAGTCATCATCGTTCAGGATGCAGCTGCAGCCTGGAGCGGAGTTCCGCTTGAGCAAACGAGTGCAACATCAGAATTATCCCGTGGAGATATGATTCAAATTACCTCCGCTTCGGTAATTGAAGCCGAGGTAAATGGCGGGCCGAGCATGACTCAGCTTACCGATCTGGAATTTGAATTACTCTCAAGTGGTAATGACGTAGATGCGGTTGTGCCTGTAATCACAACAGATATGGTACTCCAGATGCAAGCGGATGGTGAACTCGAGCCGTATGAAGGTATGCTGGTTAAGTTCGAAGATGTGACTGTAACTGAACGAGGTATTTTCGGAGAGTATACCATACAGAATACGACTGCAGATTCCGCAGATGGGATAGCCTTTAATGAAGATATCCGTGCCGATGATACCATCGGAAGTGTAGGTGTGAGCTATGACATCAACCATGCCATCCGGCTGAATAAAACAATGGATGCTTACGCTATAGTAGGAGCTTCATTTGGTGCACCTAAGTTCCACCCGCGAAATATCGATGATTTTGTAACTGTTGATGGTAATGCATTTACCCCGGTTCTTGACTTCCCGCTGGTATCCCCTGCCGACAGCGCAGAGGTAGTGGTATCAAACGACCTGGAAGTTTCCTGGACAGCCACCGAAGATTTTGATGGAGACGATCTTACGTATGAGTGGGTTCTTTATTCAGCAGATACAGCATCTGTTAAGGCAACGGTAACTTCTGATGCAAACGGAACGGAACCTAAAGTCACACTCCCCTACGAAACTGTAGACGGTTTACTGGCAGATGCCGGTCTTGCGGAAGGGGAATCAGCAACTTTCCTCTGGAATGTGAGAGTAAGCGATGGCTCTGATACCCTGCATGTACACGGCTCCTACGGGAATTTTGGGGATGACTTCTCCCCGCTGTATCGCCATATAACACTCGAACGTTCAGCATTAGTAGCGAACGAAACCGAGGGTGGGGTGCCTGCTGAGTTTACACTTAAGCAAAATTATCCGAATCCATTTAATCCAACAACACAAATTGCTTTTGATCTTCCAAAAGCATCCAAGGTTAGATTAACTGTGTTTGACATGCTGGGTAGAAAAGTATCTACCCTGGTAAATGAAAGGATGAGCGCAGGTTCCCAGGTAGTGGAATTTGATGCATCCAGACTTTCAAGCGGAATGTATATTTATCGCATCGATGCAGGTACATTTACAAGTACCAAGAAAATGATGCTTATCAAATAAAAATATGAGTTAACAGTTGCAGGTTGCGAATTTATGCAGCCTGCAGCTGATAACTTTTTAATAAATTCAGATTAAATAATTGAACTTTTTTAAACACATAAGTCTGCTGTTATTTACTGTGATATTGTTCACAGGGTGCGATAGCTCTTTAGATGGTGAACTGAACAAAAACCAGCTGCCAACAACCAATCTTACTGTAGAAAGGATAAACCGTGGAGACGATTTTCGTTTGTCCAGTCAGATTGAAATCTCGTGGTGGGGAAATGACCCCGATGGATATATCGTTGGTTACGAATATGCTATTAATGATACCTCAGAAGGCAATTGGACCTTCACAGAAAAATCAGATAGCCTGTTTATTTTGCCAATCACCGAAGGGCAGTCAGAAGATGAAGTGTTATTTAAAGTTCGTTCTGTCGACAATGATGGAGCCAAAGATCCGGTTGGGGCAAGTCTTGTATATCCTATCGTAAATACGAAACCGGAAGTTCAGATTAACCGAAATGAATCGCCACCTGATACTTTATTTTCCATCTCAAGTTTTGGCTGGGAAATTGAAGATAAAGACGGCTTAGGAAATATTGACCGTACCGAGATTGCCCTCAATGATACGCTTAACGGGTGGGTATCCATACCACTGCCGGAAGAGGATGAAACGCAGCTGTTTGTTTCATTGGCAGTTGACAACACTCAGCCTGGTATTCAAACAGCTCAGGTGTTTCAGGGACGGGCATACAACCGTGCTGTTGATAAGGACGGAAATCCGGTAGAAGTACCGGGTATGGAAGTGGGAGCCCGGAATATTTTTTATGTTCGGGTTGTAGATGCGGCCGGTGCCGTAAGTAACGTAGACACCCTTTCCTGGTTTGTGAAGCAGCAGCAATCGGATGTATTGTTTATTAATGATGATGGCGGAATCAATTCATTGCCGAACCAGCAGGCACATCTCAACTTATTGGCAGAATTGGGAATTCACCCTGACGTTTGGATGATTAATGGGGGTGAAGTGGAACAGCAGAAAATAGCCCTTTCAGAGGCGTTTCCAGCCGTTATTGATCCAACACTGAAAAAGACACTGGCAAAGTGGGATCATATCTACTGGATTTCAGATAATATTGATCGAAACATTACCTATGCCCTCGATATTACAAGCGACTTTTTTAACAACGGCGGATCCATGTTTGTGAATATTCCGATGAAAGGAATAAGCCAGGAAGATGAGATTTTTAATTTTCTTCCCGTAGACTCTATTGGCGTGTTGGAAGGCATACAAACCAATTTCCTGGTTAACGGAAACGTGGATGTGAATCCTGTTGATGTTTCTACCGATGTAGTACTGAAAACAGAATCCAGAAGTACGGGGGTATTTCCCTTAAAACCCATTTCGGGAGCTACCCTGTTGTATGAAACAGATTTTAAAGCCACAACCATAATTGGGGTAAATCAGGATTACCAGGGATTTGAAGGTGTAGGAATCGAAAATCCCGAAGGAGACCTGGCCTATTTTGGAATGGATCTTGTAAACTTAAACGGTAACAATAACCTTGCAGAGTTGATTGAGTTTGTCTGCAGACAACGCTTGGGCTTTTAACAAAAAAGGTATGAATATGCAGAACCGTTTTTTGATTATACTACTATTTTTGATGCTACCCTGTTTTGCTTTCGCACAGCAAAATACAGGATCCTTAAAAGGAAAGATTACCGAAGTGGGAACCGATGAACCGCTGATTGGTGTGAATATCAGAATTGTAGGAAGTTCGCTTGGGAGCTCAACAAACCTCGATGGGGAATATACGATCCCAAAAATCAGACCCGGAGAGTACAATATTGAAATCAGCTATGTAGGTTTTGAGCGCGTTCTGCTGACAGGGATCAAGGTGGAAGCTGGAGAAGTCACTGAGTTGAACTACGAATTAAGAGAACAAATATTAAGTGCTGATGAAGAAATAGTTGTGGTAGGAGAAGCTCCTATCTTTGATGTAGAAAAATCTACCACTTCTTCTACCATCTCACGCTCCGATATTGAGGCAACCCCGGTGCAAAAAGTAGAAGATGCAGTAGCTTTGCAGTCGGGTGTTGTGAAAGATCCAACCGGGCTCTACATCAAAGGAGGGCGTGCTTACGAAACCGGTTATGTAGTTGATGGTGTTTCCGCCCAGGATCCCCTTGCCGGAACAGGTTTTGGGTTAGACCTGGGTTCAAATTCATTCAGCAGTGTAGAAGTGATAACCGGTGGCGTTGGCGCTGAGTATGGAGATGTAACCTCGGGAGTGGTAAATGTAAAAACCCGGGATGGCAGTGACTCATATCAAGGTAATTTCACCCATAAAAGAGACAATGCCGGTTCGAATGTAATGTCGAATGAGGCGAATTTCTTTATGGATAATTATGAGTTCAGTCTGGGGGGCCCGGAAGTAGTTACTCAAAAACTGTTGCCTGCCCTGGGAATTAACCTCCCCGGAGAAATATATTTCTTTGCAACCGGGCAGATTTCCCTTACCGACGGTTATACCAAACTGTCTGCCGACCAAATTAATTCTTCTATTTCAGGCAGCGATTTCTGGTCGCCCCGGCAGGGAAACCGATGGAATGGCATGTTTAAGCTCACATATAATATTAAGCCGGGGATGCGCTTGCAGGCAGCCTACCAGCGTTCGCTGACCATTAATCAGAATACCCGAATGCTTCAGATAACCGGGGCTAATACACAGGTGCAACCCGGTTTCCAGTTCGCCTTCTCAGATGGTTTTTTAGACAATGCCAACACCTACACGCACGACAGCAACCTGTCGTATGTGAAGTGGACTCAGACTCTGTCTCAAACTTCCTTTTATGAAATTCAGTTAAGCCGTTTGTTTACCCGGCTGCGGGCCGATGCCAATGGACGCGACTGGCGCCCGGAAAATGTGGACAGTGAATTTGACCCCGAAAGTATAAACACCTTTCCGGCCGATGAGTTTCAGGGTGGCGATAATTTTACCTACGTACTTGCAGGTCCGGGGTACATCAACAATGGGGGGATTGCAACCTTGTGGCACGATCACTTTGCAGAAGAGCTGACGGCCAAAGGGAATTTCACCAAGTTTTTTAATGATCGGGACAATCAATTGGTTGCAGGCTTCGAGTTTAAATTTAATGATTATCAGTGGATTGATATTACTCGACCCTGGATTGGAGCTCCCATCAATATTGGAGGCGGCCAAACATCCCAAACATTTCGTGTAGGTGAGACATTTGACGCCTGGAGGGTAAAACCGAAACGAGGGGCGTTATATATTACCGATAAAATCCGTTACAACGGACTGATTGCTAATATAGGGGCAAGGCTAGAATACTGGGCTCCCGGCAGGTACGTAGATAATGCCGTAGAGCGAACACTGGACGAGAATCAATTTTCAACTCTGCCACAATTTATTGCAGAGGATTATATAGACGAAACCGTTGCGGTTTTAGGATTGCGATATAAGTTCAGATTTCTTCCCAAAGTGAATGTTTCTTTCCCGGTGAGAGAAAACCAAGTACTGTTTTTTAATTACGGACATTCCACCCGCATCCCTCACCCAAGCTATGTATATGCCGGGCTGGATCCATTTTACCAGGATCAATCGGATCTTCCGGATTTGGGAAATCCCAACTTAAACCCCGAAGTGGATATATCCTATGAAATAGGTCTTCGAAACCAGCTTACGGCAAATGATGCGCTGAATATCTCGGCCTTTTGGAGAGATAAATATGATTTTGTTACCTCCCAAACCATTCGGGTACCCGATGTAGACGGGCGGCCTACCACCAAAGCATTCCGCATCAACGGAGATTACGCCCGGTCCCGAGGGGTAGAGATCTCTTACCTTAAGCGGTATAAGGATATATTGAGAGGGCAACTGTCTTTCACTTATTCACGGGCCGAAGGGTTAAGTTCCACCAATGATGACAATCTCAACAGCATTAATGAAAGCCAGAATATAGGAAACAATGTTGAGACCCCGCTGGCCTGGGATCGCCCATTCGACATAAAAGGGAATATCACCTTTACCTACGACCGGGAAAATCCATTTTTAGGTGTGAAGCCCCTCAATCAGTTTCAAATGTTTGTCTCGGCAGTGTGGAGAAGCGGAACCCGGTACACACCTTACGAGTTTGTCGGAAATGAACGACATCCGGTTACCGGAGAGCAAAACTGGCGGCCTATTTATGAACGGGTAGATGATCCTGCCAAACGATTTAGCCTGGTAGGTCCTGCTTGGTTCTTTATGGATTTTAATATGAAGAAATGGTTTAAAGTAGGGGATACAAGGTTTGCTGCATTTTTTGAAGTATCAAACTTATTAAACAATCAGAGTTCAGTAATTATAAATCCGGTAACAGGAGAGGGATATAAACAATACCCATCCAACCCACAGGCTTTAATCGCGCTTCGTAACGACCGAAGTTATGATGTGCCAACCGGAGTACGTGATCCTCGTTATATCGATCCAACGGATAATGGGCTTCCCGCTTATGATAATCCAGCCAATTACCTGGAACAAAGGCACATAGTTTTTGGAGTATCTATAGAGTTTTAATTATGACAAAAAGCAATAAGATTTTATTTACGTTTGCCTGTTTGATGGCGTGCATCCTCCCGTTTGGTTCTGTCACTTATGCCCAATCAGATTTTGGTGAAGACCGTGCAGGTACCGAAGGTTTTCAGTTTACAAAAATACCCATAGACCCAAGAAGTGCGGCGATGGGGAATTCCAATATGGCTGATGCCGTGGATGGATCCAGTTTATTTTGGAACCCGGCTCTTGCCGCTCGTTTAACCGGCTCTAATGTAATGCTGAATCACACGCAGTATTTTGCAGATATTAGTTTAGAGTATCTAAGCTATATCCATAAAACAGGAAAGTTCGCTATTGGGGGATCGGTTCAATATCTCAGTTCCGGAGACATTAAAGAAACCACCGAGTTTGATCCTTTTGGTACCGGGCGGACTTTCGGGACTCAACATATTTCAATAGGTCTCACCGGTTCCCATCAGATAACGGATTTATTTAGCTATGGAATTACCCTGCGCTATATCACCGAACGGTTTATTGAAGTTCAGTATAACACCGGCGCTATAGATTTTGGCTTCTCTTACTTGGTTGGAGAGACCGGTCTCAGGTTTGCGGTAGGTATCAATAATTTTGGATTTGATGCTTCGCCGGAAGGCTCGGTTACCGATTATGGACTGGATGGTGAAGAAAAAATAAACCCCAAAGATGATTTATCGCTGCCTACACGATTTAATATTGGTGCAGCTTATGATGTGATTGAAAGCAAAAATAATAAACTCACTCTAACGGCACAGATTACAAACCCAAGTGATAACTCTGAGCAATTAAATATAGGTGCAGAATATGGGTTTGTAGATCAGTTCTTTTTGCGAGGCGGTTACGAATTTGGAATAAACGAAAGACAGTGGCCAAGCTTTGGTGCTGGAATAAAAGTACCATTTTCCAACCGTGAGCTACATGCGGATTACGGATATACCGTCTATGAACGTTTAGGTGGAATTCACAGAATTGGAGTAAGTATTTCTCTATGAAAAAAAGCAGTTTTAAAATAGTTTTAGTTGTATTACTGGTGTCATCAGTATTTGTAAACACCTCGTGTGATAGTGTTTTTGGCTCCAAGTCAAACGACACCACCGATGAAATCTTTGGAGAAGGACGTATTGATCCCGGTCTTGAGGATGTAGATGGATATGCCCCGGTACTTCCCTTTTGGGGGGATTTTGACGCCCCAACGGATGTACATGTAGGTTTCGATCAGTTTGTATATGTAACCGATGCACAGGGAGTGCACCTATTGGATCGGGCGGATCTTTCTCCCCGGCAAACTATTCAGCTTAAAGAAGCTAATGCCGTAACACAAGACCGTCTGCTGAATATCTATGTGTCGGCTAGAATTGATACCGTTATTGAGTCTATTGATCCGGATATTAGTTGGAATTTACCGGCGGTCTTCAAGATTAAGAACCTGAATGGTGCCGGCCCTGTGCAGTATGTGGATACCCTGATTTTTCCTTTTGACGATGCCAGCCTGAGTACCACGGCAGCCCAAAATGCACGTCTCAATAAAAACTCATCTCAGAACTACGAAAAAGTAGAAGTGACGGGCTTGGCTATTCTGGGAGATAACACCTTATATGTTACCCGTCGAGGACCATTTAATGACAACTCTCAGGTTGCAGCCCCAGACAACACCGTACTCGAATTTCAGCCAGAGAGCACCGGGGGTAAAATGAAGAATGTTCGCCAGATCAGAACGTTAAATCCCAAAACGCCTTCGCTGCGAAGCGGAATTGGCATGAGTGCCATTGCATCATTTGTTGCTCCCCCACAACGTGATACTTTCACAGATGATCGCAGTTTCTTAATTGCCCAGGCAGATCAAAATAAAGAGATTGATTTCCGCGTGTTATGGATCAAAGCCACGGTTACAACCGATGGGTTGATCTTTGAACAGAATTCATCTCTGCTTTCTCAGGATACATCCCAGGCAGATGGGTTTTTGTATGAACCCACAAAATTTCAGCAACCTACAGATATAGCTTATGGGGGAGATGATGACAGCTATATTTTTGTGGTGGATGCCACACTAAATCGCTTATATCAGTTTCAAAGAAATGGCCAGGAAGGGGTTCCACCTCCCGCCGGTGCCGAAGATCAGAGTAAACAGGTTGTTGTTTCTTTTGGGGAGGAAGGAGCCGGTCCCAAACAGTTTAACTACCCAAGTGGAGTAGCTTACTTCGACCGTGTTGTGTACGTAGCCGACAAAGGCAACAACAGAATTGCCCGTTTCAAACTTACGTCCGATTTCGAATAGTTTTCAGAACAAGAGTATTTGTATTGTTTTTCCGACCCCTCATTTAACCTTCCTGAATGAGAGTTGTTAAAGTAAACTCAACAAACAGTTTACGTTAGCTTAACCTGTTTCTTTATACCATGTGGAACTTTTTAGAACCACAAAAAAACTATTCACAGGTATGAAGAAACACCTACTATTCCTAACAATATTACTCTTTCTTCCTTTGGTTGTGGCGGCTCAAACCACCATCAGAGGAACCGTGTATGAAGCCTCAAGCGGCGATCCGATTATTGGTACCAATGTGTACTTGCTTGGCGCAGACAAAGGCGCTGCTACAAATCTTAATGGTGAATACACCATTCAGAATGTGGAAGAAGGTACATATACTATTCGTGTAACCAGCATTGGGCACGAGACCATCAAAAAAGAAATCAAAGTTTCTGGTGCTTTACTTGAATTGGATTTTGAACTGGTGCCTACCAGCCAGTTCTTGCAATCACTCCAAGTGTTTGCTTCCCGTTCAGATCAATCTACACCGGTGGCTTTTACCAATGTAGATAAGGCAGAATTGGCTGTCCAGTTGGGATCCAGAGATCTTCCTGAAGTGCTGAATGTAACCCCCTCTGTTTATTCAACCAACCAGGGTGGAGGCTCCGGAGATGCCCGTATTAACGTTCGTGGATTCAGCCAGCGAAACGTAGCAGTACTGATTAACGGAGTACCGGTAAACGATATGGAAAATGGCTGGGTGTACTGGTCGAACTGGGACGGTGTGGGAGATGCTGCCCGTTCGCTACAGGTACAGCGCGGTATTTCTAATGTAAACCTGGCCGTACCTTCGGTAGGGGGAACATTAAATATTATCACTGATCCTACCTCTAACCAGGCCGGCGGTGCCGTTAAATATGAAAACGGCAGTGGAGCCCTTGAAAAAACAACCTTAATGCTTAACACCGGCCTGATTGGCAATAAGTTTGCTTTCAGTTTTGTGGGAGTACGTAAAGTTGGTGATGGCCTTGTTGAAGGCACCTGGACCGATGCGTGGTCGTATCATGCGGCGGCCTCGTATCAGATTAATGACAATAATCGTCTGGATTTATATGCATTGGGAGCTCCCCAGCGACATGGCCAAAACCTGTACGCCCAAAACATAGGTACATACGATCGAAGTTATGCCCTTGGCCTGGATGGTTATGATGCGGCTGCAGCCGACAAGTTTACCGAGAAAGGGAGATACTTCAACCAAAACGTTGCGGGTGTAAATCCATCGTACCTGGGCAACCAATATATTGGTGATGGCTGGGTTGGTGCTAATATTACCAACCGCTATGATTCAAATATGTTAAACGAACGGGAAAACTTTTTCCATAAACCACAGGTTAACCTGAACTGGTATAGCGAGCTTTCCGATAAGATCTCACTCACCAATGTACTGTACTACTCTGGCGGCCGTGGCGGAGGAACTGGAACCTGGGGAGACAGCCCGGTGCGAGACTTTTCTAACGGTGCCTACAAGATTCTCTGGGATCAAACCATTAGCCGAAACCAGGATATTGCAGATGTCAACGATGGTAGAATTTCGCTGCTGGGAGACGATCCTAATGAGGGAACTATTCTCAGAAACAGCCGCAATAACCAATGGACTATTGGTAACATCCTGAAAGTAACAGCTGATTTAAATGAGAACATAGAACTAACGGCTGGTATCGACTGGCGGACAGCAGAAATAGAGCACTATCGTGAAATTCGTGATTTATTAGGTGCCGGTGCTGCTGTTGATTACTCCGATGAGCTGAACCAGGGCAGAATTGTTGGATTAGGCGACAAAGTAGCTTACAACTTCACCAACACGGTAGACTGGATTGGAGGGTTTGTACAGGGACAATATACCGTAGATCGATTTAGCACTTATGCTACAGCCGGGATATCAACCATCAAGTACACACACGATAATCACTTTGTTGAGGACCCTGAAAATCCGGGCAAATACATATCACGCGAGAGCGACAACATTGCCGGCTACCAGGTAAAAGCCGGGGCGTTGTACAGCGTTTCCCCCAACCTGGATGTGTTTGCTAATGTGGGTGCCATTTCTAAAGTGCCAATCTTTGACAATGTGATTAACGACGGTTCCGGAGCTGTTAATGAAGATCCTGAAAACGAGAAATTCTTCTTCTACGAAGGAGGAGTCCGGGTATACGACAATACCGGAAAGTTTGGAGCCAACCTGAACTACTACCTTACTGACCGTAAAGACCGATCCTTTACACGGGGAATACAGCAACAAGATGGTTCTGATGGAATCATCAATATTGCAGGCCTCGATCAGCGCCACACAGGTATAGAGTTTGAATTGAGCTATCAGCCTGAAGATTGGATTCGTTTGGATTTCGCAACATCACACAACCTTTGGGAATACCAAAACGATGTTGAAGCACGCTACCAGCCCGATGAATCCTCTCCAGACTTCGAAACAGTGAACCTGTATATCGAAGGACTGAAAGTAGGTGATGCTCCGCAAACACAGTATGCCTACACACTGAACCTGAAGCCAACAAATGCTCTGGATGTTACTTTTGTGGGGACTTCTTACCTGCGTCACTATTCCGATTTTGATCCAATCGACAGAGATGATGCCAGCGACAGAGCACAAACATGGCATGTACCAAATTACACAGTATTTAACCTGCACCTAAACTACGAGCTGCCAGCTTTGCTTGAAGGAGGCACATTCTTCTTCAACATGTTCAACCTGTTTGATGCTACATACATTCAGGATGCTACCGATAATAGCCGGTACAATAGCTTTGATCAGGACCACGATGCTGATGATGCTGAAGTATTCTTTGGTTTGCCAAGGCGTTATAACTTTGGTATCCGGCTTAACTTCTAACATTATTTATTGTTAAATAGCGAAGGCAGTTCTTAGATAAGGACTGCCTTTTTTATATCATACATACCATGAAAAACATCTTACTGTTTACACTTTTTGTTACCTTGGTAGCCTGTTCAGGCCAGGGGAATCCGCAAACAAGATCCGGGAATGTTGATCCAGGAAATAAGGTGCTCTTGGTGTCTTTTGATGGTTTTTCTGCACAGTACCTGGATAAAACCAACACCCCCAATTTCGATGCACTGGTAAAAAACGGAATTATTAGTGAGGGATTGGTTCCGGTGTTTCCTTCAAAAACATTTCCCAACTACTATGCTATAGCCACTGGTTTATATCCCGAGAATAATGGGTTTGTAGGAAACAATATGTACGATCCTGAGATGGATGAGCACTATGCCATACGAGATCGGGATGCTGTTGAGGATCCGCGATGGTATGAAGGCGAACCCATCTGGAATACCGTAGAAAAACAGGGCAAAAAAGCCGGAACTATGTTTTGGGTTGGTTCCGAAGCTCCGGTCCAGAATATGCGCCCAACGTTTTGGAAGAAATATGATGGCAGTATACCTGACTCTGCCCGTATAGATACGGTCATAAAATGGATGAGCCTGGATAATGAATCAGAGATTGACCTGGGCACCCTGTATTTCAGTTTTACAGATACACAGGGGCACCGGTATGGGCCAGCCTCAGTCGAAGTGGTGAAAGCCATACAGCGTGCCGATGAGTTAATGGGGTATCTGTTGCAGCGGCTCAGAGAAGAACATCTTATGGAACAGACAAACCTGATTGTTGTATCTGATCATGGAATGCAGGAAGTGTCCAGAGATAAGATTGTTGTATTGGATGATTACATTAATCCGGAAGATGTAGAAATGATAGCCTACAGTCCAGCGGTGATGATGAACGCAAAAGCCGACAAGCTGGAGGATGTTTACCAAGCCCTCAAAAAGCATGAGAATCATTATCGTGTGTACAAAAAACAAGAAATTCCCGAACGCTTTCATCTAAAAAACCATCAACGGGTGCCCCAATTGTTGATGGTGGCCGACCCGGGTTATACCATAAATACCCAGGATTTTTTTGATTCCAGACCGGATTATCCATCCGGTGGAACCCATGGTTTTGATAATAACAGTCCACAAATGCACGCACTGTTTGTTGCTCATGGCCCGGATCTGGCATCAGGACTTAGAATTGAGGAATTAGAGAATATTCATTTATACCTCCTTATGACAGAGCTACTGGGGGTGAATCCTGCTTCTAATGATGGAAATTGGAAAAAAATTTCTAAACTAATCCGCTAATTTTGATTGCATATGTCTTAAAGTGACCGGATATTCCCATCTGTATAAATAAGCCCAATAATTACATAACAGACATTTTAACTATGCCTTACATTGTTGCCGAACCATGTATTCAATGCAAATACACAAACTGTGCTGCAGTTTGTCCAGTTGATGCATTCAGAGAAGGACCTAATTTTCTTACTATCGATCCTTTTGAATGTATTGATTGTGATGCATGTGTTTCAGAATGTCCTGTTGAAGCTATTTTTCCAGATGATGAACTTCCAGAAAAATGGGAGCATTATATAGAGCTGAACGAACAGCTTGCGGAAGAATGGGCCGACCGCATCATTAATGAAACAAAAGATGCTCTTCCTGATGCAGATGAATGGGCTGAGAAGGAAGATAAGCTTAAGGATCTCGCAAGAGAATGGTAGCAAATACTGCTTAAAATATATCCGGCAGGAGTAACCAAAATAAGTTGCTCAGGCTGAATAGGGAAAATAATTTGAAAAAACGAAAAAAGTTTGATTTAACATCAGATAAGCCTGCTGTAATGGGAATTATGAATGCCACGCCGGATTCATTTAGTGATGGCGGACGGTATATGGAAGTATCACGTGCAATGGACTTAATCCATATTATGCGCCGTGATGGAGTTACGATGATTGATGTAGGCGGTGAGTCTACTCGACCCGGAGCCGAAGCTGTATCAGTAGAGGAAGAAATAGAAAGAGTAATACCTATTTTAGAATCCGGTATAACCTCATTTGGAGGAGATGTAGTGTTCTCTATTGACACTACCAAATATGAAGTAGCAAAACAAGCACTTGAAACCGGTGCTCAAATGGTGAACGACGTGAGTGGTATGCAGAAAGAGCTCCGGTTGGCTGAACTGTGTGCTGAGCACGATGCTGCATATGTAATTATGCACTCGCAGGGTGATCCGCAAACCATGCAGGAAAATCCTGAATATGATGATGTAGTTGAAGACGTTTATGCTTTTCTTAAAGAGAAGGCAGAAGCTGCCCAACAGAAAGGTGTAAAAAATATTATCCTGGATCCGGGTATTGGATTTGGTAAAACATTGGAGCATAATTTAAAATTGCTTGCACATCTTGATAAATTCAAAGAAATTGGTTTCCCTTTATTAGTAGGGACTTCACGGAAATCCATGCTCGGAAAAATACTGAATGACCGTCCGGTGAATGACCGCCTGACAGCAACAGTAGTTTCACACTATCATGCATTAATGAAAGGTGCAGATATAATCCGGGTGCATGATGTACGGGAAGCATCAGACTCAATTAAAATATTTACAGCAATTCAATCCCAACATTAACATAGGAAAGCGGCTTTGTTCCCCATAGGCTTTCTCGAATTTGGAATTAAAGATTTCATCGAGACGCTGATTATAGCGTTGTCATTGGTGTATTTATACCGATGGGTGAAAGGTACGTTCGCCATTCAAGCCGCAATTGGGATCTTATTTGTAATAATTATTAATGTGATTATTGGTATTCTGGGTTTTAATACCATTAACACCATTCTAAGCCAAATTCTGGACGTAGGTGTTATAGCGGTAATTATTCTATTTCAGCCCGAAATCAGAAAACTGTTATACCGCCTCGGAACCAATACGAATCTGGATCGTTTTTTCTCAACTTCCAGTGCCTATAAGGCTATTGATGAAGTTGTAGATGCGGTAAAAGAACTCTCAAAAAATAAGATAGGCGCACTCATTGTGTTTGCCCGTACTTCCTCATTACAGGATTTGGTGGATGCGGGGGTTAATATTGATGCTGATGTTAAGAGTGAACTTATTGTCACTATCTTTCGGAAGGAGACACCACTCCATGATGGCGCTATTGTTATTAGAGGAAATCGTATAGTGGCTGCAAGTTGTTATCTGCCCATTTCTCAAAACCCCAATATTTCCAATTCTTTTGGAACCCGCCACCGGGCAGCAGTAGGTATCAGTGAAACTAATAATGTCTTCGTTTTGGTAGTTTCGGAAGAAACGGGGCGCATATCTGTTGCCAGAAATGGGGCGTTAACCAGTGGTCTTACCATCCAGAAGCTAAGAGCAGAGATGGAAGATACATTCGGTACCCAGCACTTCGATGAAGATGTAGCCTTTACTTCTGCCCAAACAGATATGAATCTGAATTAGCCCGAATTATTCACGAATGGATGCAAAATGGCGATCTATATACTTGAATATATTATCGGTGAATTGCTTTATGTAATAGCCCAATTTTGAGGTACGGATTAGGCGGCGAAATTTCCCCCTACGCCGCGTTCAAGTGAAAATTGGGGTACTCAGGGTACCACAGTACCCTTCCGTTCCCATTTCCACTTCGCCTTGCGTACGATTAAATTTCTTGGTGAATAATCCGGGTTAGCTCTGGGCTCCGGCTTGTTTGGCTTACAACCCAAATCATCCATCACCCCGCTTGCAGTGGAAAAATGGATTTGGAAGTAGTTTACAGATATATCGTATTTCAATTTTACTTATATCCCTGAACCAAGTACCAATCACCCCAGACATTCCCGGGGACGTTGGGAACGAGAATAACATCATGCAAATTCGGTATAAGGATAAAACTAAAACCTTGGCAGTCATCCCGCACGAAGTGAACACAGAGATGCGGGATCTCCTTGATACAGGCAACGCACCTGCCAGTGCTGCGTTGTTGAACATCCCAGGCCTCTTCGGAGAGATCCCGGTTCGGCGCTTCCGCTCCGCTCCAGCTTGACCGGGATGACGGGTTTTCAGGGGTATCGCTGGCCCATACCGAAGACTCTCTCTGAAAGGATTAGTGTTTTTTGCAATCCGGACCAGGGGCACAATGGCTTGTTTTGGCGGGGAAGAAAAAGTTTCAGTAATAAAAAACCCCACAACAAATGCGGGGTTAATAATACTATAGATTCAGTGAATTTTAGTAGCGGTACTGATCCGATTTATAAGGTCCTTCGATGGGAACACCAATATATTCGGATTGCTCATCTGTAAGTGTTTCCAGCTCTACCCCAATTTTTGAGAGGTGTAAGCGGGCTACTTTCTCATCCAGGGATTTTGGCAATACGTGAACACCCGGTTCAAACTCCTCTGGGCGATTCCAAAGTGCAATCTGCGCTAAGGTCTGATTTGTAAAGCTATTACTCATCACAAAAGATGGATGACCTGTAGCATTACCCAGGTTCATGAGTCGGCCTTGCGAAAGAAGAATAACTTGTTTCCCGGAATCATTAAGGGTAAAGATATCGACCTGGGGCTTAATGTTCTCTTCTTTTGAATGAGCTTTCAGCCAGGCTACATCAATTTCATTATCAAAGTGACCAATATTCCCTACAATCACTTTGTCTTTCATACTTTTGAAATGCCGGCCTTGTACAATATCCTTATTACCGGTAGCGGTAACGATGATATCTGCTCTTGGAGCTACATCGTCCATTTTTTTTACTTCATACCCATCCATAGCCGCCTGGAGCGCACATATAGGATCAATTTCGGTAACAATAACACGAGCACCCGCGCCTCTCATAGAGGCGGCTGTTCCTTTACCCACATCTCCATAACCGGCAATAACAGCCACTTTACCAGCCATCATTACATCGGTGGCACGGCGAATGGCATCAGCGGCCGACTCCCGGCATCCGTATTTGTTGTCGAACTTGGATTTGGTAACCGAGTCGTTCACATTAATAGCCGGTATAGGGAGAGAACCTTTGCGTTCTCTCTCAATCAATCGCAATACTCCGGTAGTAGTTTCTTCAGAAATGCCGTTAATGCCATCTACCAACTCAGGATACTTATCGAGCACCATATTGGTAAGGTCTCCTCCGTCATCCAGTATCATATTCAGAGGTTCTCCATCCGGGAAAAAGATGGTTTGCTCAATGCACCAATCAAATTCTTCTTCGCTCATTCCTTTCCAGGCATAAACGGGGATGCCTGCATCGGCGATAGCAGCTGCGGCATGGTCTTGAGTGGAATAGATGTTGCATGAAGACCAGGTAACTTCTGCACCCAGCTTAATCAGCGTCTCAATTAAAACAGCAGTTTGAATAGTCATATGAAGACATCCGGCAATACGAGCTCCTTTCAGCGGCTGTTTGTCGGCGTATTCTTCCCGCAGGGCCATTAAGCCCGGCATTTCTGCTTCTGCAATTTCAATTTCCTGCCTGCCGTAATGGGCCAGGCTAATATCTTTTACTTGGTATGCTAACTTATCGTCTACTTTTGGCATTCGTATGTTGTTTGATTACTAAGATTCTTTGTATTTCTCGATGATCTCTTTCGTTTTCTGATAATCGTTACCGGACACTCCAACCTCTGCTTTAATCAGATATCCTTCTGTGTCAAAGTATAATTTGAAGGGAATACCCAACTCAATGACCTCGGGCCCTACCGCATTTGTATCCAGCAGATATTCAAAATTGTAGGGGTGTTCGTCCTTAAACGAGATAACATCCGATTTGTCGTCTGAGCTGTTTAGGTTAACAGCCAATATAACGAAATCTTCCGGGTATTCATTCTTGAGGGAGTCCATAACAGGAAAGGTTTGCAGACAGGGACCGCACCAGCTTTCCCAAAAATCTACAAGCACCACTTTACCCTTGTAATCTGCCAGGCGAACTTCATTTTCTTCCAGGTCTTCAAAGGCAGAGCTCCATACAATAGCATCTTTTTCTGCCAGGGAGGTACTTAACGATCTTGGGTTATTTCGATCACTTTTACTTCCACAGGAAATAAATAATACTGCAAGGCACAGCAGGGTAAAAACAGGGCGAATAGGGTTCATATGATAAATAATATTTGTTGAAAACATAGAAAATAAGATACGGTATAGTTTTGTGAATTGTGAGAGGGTGAGGAGTCCTTTTTTTGAGGAGGATAACAGAGAGGGGAAACCGATCATTCCAAAAAAATAAGAGGAATTTTATGTAGATGAACGAAGGCCCGATACTTTAATGTTAATGTTGGGTTGCATTATTTCTTAAAATTAATATGAATTTAAAAAAATGAGTTTTAATAGGTTTTATTCCGTGTTTTTAAAGCACAAATAATTGGATGTTTAAACTTTTTTAACAATAATAGAGAGGCTCATGTAAATGAGCATAATCCTTAACAAAAACGAAATATAAAGTGTTATGAAAGGGAGCTACTATTTAAAATTATTGGGAATAATGACTGTGTTGTTGTTTACTACGCAGGTTGTGAGAGCCCAATTTACCGTAACGGGAACAGTAACAGATGGTTCCACAGGAGAGCCATTGATAGGAACAACTATCTTTGATGCGGCATCAGAGACAGGAACATCAACAAGTATTGACGGAACCTATGAGTTAGAACTGCCTTCGGGTACTACTACCTTGCGATTTTCATCGGTAGGTTTTGTAGTGGAAAACATTGAGGTGTCGGGTTCTGATGGTGAAGAAATAACGTTGGATATAGAATTGAAACCTGATGTAGCCCGACTGGGCGAAGTTGTGGTTTCGGGACTGGGTACTACCGTTGAAAGGTCGAACCTGGCGAATTCAGTGACTTCTATATCAGCAGAAGAATTCGGAGGAACCACCCAGGCTACTACATTAAGCCAAGGACTTTATGGAAAGGTAACCGGAGCTGAAATAAGTGCCAATTCAGGTGCGCCAGGTGGAGGTATCTCGATAAGGATGAGAGGGGTTACCACCATTAACGGTTCTTCTCAGCCTTTGTATATCGTAGATGGAGTATACTACGACAACAGTGCCATTCCTAATGGTTCGAATGCCGTAACAGCTGCAGCCGCAGGGGGAAGTTCCTCTAACCAGGATAATCCCGTTAACCGTATTGCAGATCTTAATCCGGATGAGATAAAAAGTATTGAAATATTGAAGGGAGCTTCTGCTGCGGCCATTTATGGTCAGCGAGCCTCTGGTGGTGTGGTTCTTATCACTACAAAGAGAGGAAATCGTGGAGGCGCTGAATACTCGGTATCTCAATCATTCGGTTTTACTACTATTTCTAAGAAACTGGGGCAACGCACATTTGATGTAGATAAAGCAGAAGCTTCATTTGGGCCAACCGGAAAAACATTATTTGAAGAAGCCGCTTCAAAAAACAGGTTCCTGGATTACGAAGAGCTAATGTTTGGAGAGGAAGGGATGCTTTCTAAAACTACAGCCGATGTAAGTTTTGGGAATGAATCTACTTCATTCTATATATCCGGCTCTGTCCAGGATGATGAAGGCATAATTAAGACAACCGGTTATAAGAAACAATCGATTCGAGCAAATATTGATCACCGCTTTAGTCCAAAATTTAAAGTGGAAGTTTCCAGTAATTATACCCATTCAGAATCTCGGAGAGGGTTAACCAATAATGATAACACCGGAACAACATTTGGTGTATCGATGACTGCTACCCCTAATTTTGTGGATCTCCGTCCCGATTCTAAAGGCAATTACCCGGATCATCCATTTAATGGTGCTAACCAGTTGCAGACACGAGACCTGTTCAGTAATGGCGAATTTGTAAATCGGGTGACTACTTCTGCAAGGGTCAACTATAATGTATTCCAAAATAAAAGCAGCAGTATGGATCTCAGTTTTACCGGCGGAGTAGATTTTTACAGCCAGAATAATAAACTGATATTTCCTTCAGAATTACAATTTGAAAGAGTAAGCGGTTCACCGGGAACGCTTATCGAGAGTACGTCTGATGTATTGAATACAAATACGAGTCTGATATTAGTACATACCTATACCCCAAACCGAGATATGACACTTACATCTCAGGCTGGTTATACATCGTTTAACAACGATCAGAACACCATTCTGACAGTGGCAAATGATATTTTGGGTTCTCAGACAAATGTAGATCAGGCAATTAATCTGAATGTAAATCAGACGAAAATATTTCAGCGTGATCGTGGATTTTTCGTTCAGGAAGAACTTAATTACGATAATACCTATATCGTAACGGCTGGTTTAAGAGGGGATAAATCGGATCGTAATGGGGATGTTAATAAGATGTATTACTATCCGAAGGCGTCATTTGCCTGGAATGTCAGTAATGAGGATTTCTGGGATTTTGGTAAACTCAGCAATTTTAAGCTGAGAGCTGCCTATGGACAAACCGGTAATTTGTCAAACTTCGGTGCCAAGTTTACCTCGCTTGGTCCTGCCAATATCGATGGGTTGGGAGGGGTACTTATTAACAATACCCGTGGAGTTGAAGACTTAAAACCGGAAAGACAGGCAGAAATAGAAGTTGGTTTTGACGCTTCAACGGATGATGGTGCAGCTTCGTTCGAGTTTACCTTATATCAAAAGAACATTGAGGATATGCTATTGCAGCGAGAGTTGGAACCCTCTACCGGTTTCAGTTTCGAAAGTTTCAACTCTGGTGAAATGAGAAACCGAGGAATAGAAATCGGGCTCAACCTCTTGCCTGTTAGTACATCAGATGTACAGTGGTCAACCGGTATAAACTTCTGGAAAAATGTATCTGAGGTAACCGATTTGCCCGTTCCTGCATTTGATGTAGGAGGATTTGGTACTTCGCTGGGAGTGTTCCGAATTGAAGAGGGGGAATCCGCTACTCAGATTGTGGGTATAGATCCCGAAACTGATAGTAGTGGAAACCTGGTTTATCGTGATGGCGATGGAAATATTGTAAGTCCTTCGGAAGGAACACCTTCTATTATCACAAAAAAACTGGGAGACGGAGAAGCTGATTTTCAAATGTCGCTATCCAATAGCCTTTCAGTCAAAAACTTTGATTTTAGTTTTTTACTTCACTGGAAAAAAGGGGGTGATAATATAAACCTTACTGAACTACTCTACGATCTCAACGGTACCACCAATGATTACGATGATACCGATCTTGAAATTGCAGATTTCCGGCTGGAAGCTGGGGGATTAGATGCAACTGATATCAACTCTGATAAGCGTCTTAGCTTACTTGGTGTTAGTTCCGATCATTTTGTTCAGGATGCTTCTTATCTGAAGCTGAGGGAAATAGGAATGTATTATAACCTGCCGGCCTCGATTATATCAGAATCTACCACGGGTATCGAAAACATTCGAATTGGTGTTTCAGGAAATAATCTCATAACGATATCACCCTATCGAAGTTATGACCCAGAAGTATCCAATTTTGGAAATCAGCCTATAGGAAGAGGTATAGAAGTAACACCTTTCCCTGCTTCAAGGCAGTTTTATTTCCACTTTAAAGTTGAGTTTTAAACCCAGAGGTAATCAGATATGAATTACATTAAAAAGATGATGAAAAGTAACATACTTGTATATATAGGAATAAGCAGTATGCTGATTTTAGGCTGCAATATTCTGGATATTGAAGATCGCCCCGATCCAAATAACACGGAACTTAGTTCAGTAATTGAAAATCCAACCCGATCAGATGTTAATACGTTGGTTTCAGGAACACTTAGCGGTATTCGTACCGACCTTGCTATCTACTATGTTGATGTAAGTATGGTAGGCCGTGAAATATATCGTTTCCTGGCAGCAGAGCCTCGCTTTACTGGTGACTTACTAGGGAAAGAGAACTCTGAACTTGATGCAGGTTCGTTTTATACAACACGGCCCTGGGCAGCATATTATACGAATATCCGCATGACCAACATTCTGATTGAGGCAATGAACTCAGGAGCAGGAGGATTATCGGATGCCGAGAGAAACGGTGTATTAGGGTTTGCAAAAACCATAAAAGCCTATGAATATCTGTTGGCACTTAGCCTGACTAATGAAAATGGAATACGGCTTCAAAACCAATCTGATATCAATAGCGTTGGAGAATTGCTTAGTAAGTCAGAATCAATGGACCTTATTGCATCTACACTGGATGATGCTTATTCAAACTTAAATTCAGCTGGTTCAGAATTCTTGTTTAACTTGCCCAGCGGCTTTACCGGTTTTGATGCGCCCGGAACATTTGCTCAGTTTAATCGAGGTCTGAGAGCACGAGTAGCGGCTTATCAGCAAGATTGGTCAACAGTACTTTCAGCTTTAAATAACTCTTTTATTGATGCTGGAGCTGATTTAAAAATGGGCGTATATTATGATTTCACTACTCAGCCTAATGATGTAACCAACCCACTTTTTGCTAATCCCCAATCAGGAGCCGGAGATAGCTGGGTTGCTCATCCCTCATGGCGGGCTGATGCAGAATCCGGTGATGCACGGGTAGACAATAAAATAGTAGACCGTAACTCAGCAGCTTCGTTGGATGGACTTACCAGTGATGACGGCTTAAATGTTTATAAAACCCAAACATCCTCTATTCCAATTATCAGGAATGCAGAACTCTTGCTATTAAGAGCTGAGGCCCTGGCGCAACGAAATAATGCCGGAGACCTGGATGATGCGGAAGATAACCTGAATGTGATTCGGAACGCCGCAGGTTTATCCGGTTTTTCTCGTGGATCCGGGGGACAGGCGGCCGTAATTGATGAGATGTTGAATCAGCGCAGATATGAGCTGTTCTTCGAAGGTCATCGCTGGGTTGACATGAGACGATACGACCGGCTCGATGAATTACCATTAGACCGGGTGGGAGATAATGTGTGGGTGAGTTTCCCCATACCAGAAAACGAAAATCTCTAAAGTCAGTCTGTTGGTATCAACAGTAAGTAAAAAGGAGCCCTCAAATCGAGGGCTCTTTTTTTATATAGAATCCATACCTTTGGGGCATGATATACGACTTTACAATTGTAGGAGCCGGAATAGTTGGGCTCTCAACCGCTTATAAGCTATCACTTAAATATCCCAATGCAGACATTCTTATTCTCGAAAAGGAGGACAAGGTAGCCGCCCACCAAACGGGGAAAAATTCAGGGGTTATTCATTCGGGAATCTATTACAAACCGGGAAGTTACAAAGCCAGGAATTGTGTAAATGGCCGCCATCAACTGGTGGACTTTTGCCGGGAACACGATGTGCCTGTGGATGTATGCGGAAAAGTAATAGTAGCTACCTGCGGGGAAGAGCTTCCCCGACTTAAAAAAATTTATGAACGCGGCCTGGAAAATGAGATCGAAGACATTGAACTTATTGATGCCGATAAACTGGCAGAGATAGAACCACATGTACATGGAGTTGCAGCCATCAATGTGCCTTGTGCGGGTATTGTGGATTACTCTGGCATGTGCCGCAAACTGCTGGAACTGCTGGAAGTGAGAAATACCACAGTAGTCTTCAATCAGGCTGTTTCCAATATCACTGATACCGGTGATTTTGTAGAGGTAACTGCAACAGCACATACCTGGCAAACAAAATACCTGGTGAGTTGTGCCGGCCTGTATGCCGATCACCTGGCGGAGATGGCCGGGATTAAATCACCGGTACAAATTGTCCCTTTTAAAGGGGAGTATTACGAACTAAAACCGGATGCCGAGTACTTGGTTAATGATCTGATTTACCCGCTGCCCAATCCTGAGTTCCCCTTTCTGGGCGTGCACTTTACCCGCATGGCTGTAGGGGGAATTGAATGTGGTCCCAATGCGGTGTTTGCCTTTAAACGCGAGGGATATGAGAAACTATCTTTCAACCTTCAGGAAACTATTGAAACGTTTAATTTCCCGGGGTTCTGGAAAATGGCCAAAGAACACTGGCGTATGGGACTGGATGAATACCGGCGTTCCTTTTCTAAAAAAGCCTTTGTGAAAGGACTCCAAAAACTGATACCCGAAGTACAGGAACACCACCTTAAACATTCCCCGGCGGGAGTACGGGCCATGGCACTGCAACCTAACGGCGAAATCCTTGACGATTTCTATTTTGAAGTTGCCGATCGGCAGATACACGTTCTAAACGCCCCCAGTCCGGCTGCTACTGCAGGCCTGGCCATTGGTGACGAAATTGTAAGCCGCGCCGAAGAACACTTTACTCTGTAGTTGTGATATGGAGAAGTGAAAGGGCTGGGATTTGATTGATAGGTATCCTTTCGAGAGGGGCTTATTCTATACCTACACCAATATTGTTAGGCAACATATAATCTCATTTACTGCCCCACATAAGTCCTCCCTGGAGGGGGGTGGCTCAGCACATCGATTGGAGTAAAAAAGCTATTTCCTCATTGTGCTGAGTCGGTGGGTGTTGTGGAGCTCGGAATCCACAACCAAGTTTATATTACACTTAAAGCTCCGTTCACACCCCTCAATTCCACCCGGGAACGGCCGTCTGGAATGTCTCCCCTCGAGGGGAGAATTATTCCGGGTGTTATTGATAGTTGTGCTCATATCCAACCCAATCCCCTATTTTCCATGCCGGTCATTTCCATGTAGGAGATATCATTGGCACTCTCTGGAAGGATACTCTAAATCAACGGTTATATTTTTGAATTACATGAACCCTTATTTATCGTCTTGTATGAAGTCCTCCCTGGAGGGAGGTGGCTCAGCACACCGATTGGATTAAAAAACTATTTCCTCATTGTGCTGAGTCGGTGGGTGTTGTGGGGGCTCGGAATATGCAACCAAACGAATATTTCACTTAAAGCCCTCATCCACACCCCTCATTTCCATGTAGGAGATATCATTGGCACTCTCTGGGAGGATACTCTAAATCAACGGTTACATTTTTGAATTACATGAACCCTTATTTATCGTTTTGTATGAAGTCCTCCCTGAAGGGAGGTGGCTCAGCACACCGATTGGACTAAAAAAGCTATTTCCTCATTGTGCTGAGTCGGTGGGTGTTGTGGGGGCTCGGAATATGCAACCAAACGAATATTTCACTTAAAGCCTTCATCCACACCCCACAATTCCACCCGGGAACGGCCGTCTGGAATGTCTCCCCTCGAGGGGAGAATTATACGGGGCGTTGTTTATGGCTGTCGATATAGTGTTGAAGACTACGAAGCACTCCATCCATCTGTTGTTTAACCTCATGGTCACTAAAGCGGATAAACGACACACCTAATGACTCGAGTCGTTGCTGACGTATCAGATCTTTCTTGATGGCAGAGGCTGAATCATGGGAAGAACCATCAATCTCAATAGCCAGCATAAGCTCGTGACAATAAAAATCCACAATATAATTATCGATGGGTACCTGCCGGTGAAATTGAGCTCCAAGCGTTTTTCCTTTAAGTTGTTGCCAGAGTAGCACCTCACTAAGAGTGCTGTTCTTTCGAAGTAAGCGAGCCAGCTTCCGGAGTTTAGGATTATATGGAATGATCTTATTTCTACTCATATGTTCTTCTTTACAGAGTAAGAAAGGTGTAAGGGCTATTCCTTACAAAAAAGTTAAGGTTCGAATAAATCCTTTCCCTGGCATGCGGGAAGGGAGGTGGCTCAGCACACCGCTGGGGCAAAAAACAATACGCTACTTGTGCTGAGTCGGTGGGTGTTGTGGGGGCTCGGAATATGCAACCAAACGAATATTTCACTTAAAGCCCTCATCCACACCCCACAATTCCACCCGGGAACGGCCGTCTGGAATGTCTCCCCTCGAGGGGAGAATTATTCCGGGTGTTATTGATAGTTGTGCTCATATCCAACCCAATTCCCTATTTCCCAAGCCGGTCATTTCCATGTAGGAGATATCATTGGCACTTTCAGGGAGGATACTCTAAATCAACGGTTACATTTTTGAATTACATGAACCCTTATTTATCGTCTTGTATGAAGTCCTCCCTGGAGGGAGGTGGCTCAGCACACCGATTGGATTAAAAAACTATTTCCTCATTGTGCTGAGTCGGTGGGTGTTGTGGGGGCTCGGAATATGCAACCAAACGAATATTTCACTTAAAGCCCTCATCCACACCCCTCAATTCCACCCGGGAACGGCCGGCTGGAATGTCTCCCCCCGAAGGGAGAATTATTCCGGGTGTTATTGATAGTTGTGCTCATATCCAACCCAATCCCCTATTTTCCAAGCCGGTCATTTCCATGTAGGAGATATCATTGGCACTCTCTGGGAGGATACTCTAAATCAACGGTTAAATTTTTGAATTACATGAACCCTTATTTATCGTTTTGTATGAAGTCCTCCCTGGAGGGAGGTGGCTCAGCACACCGATTGGACTAAAAAAGCTATTTCCTCATTGTGCTGAGTCGGTGGGTGTTGTGGGGGCTCGGAATATGCAACCAAACGAATATTTCACTTAAAGCCTTCATCCACACCCCTCAATTCCACCCGGGAACATTTTCCCTTACTCTATAGCTGGGGCAGAGGCCAGGGACCAGAGATCGAAACCTTAATTCAATTTCTCTCTAATTCTAAATTGAACAATTCAGATATCTAAAGAAACATATTGAAATTATCCTCAATTAACCTCAAACTCCGATAGCAAAACAAAAGGAGTTTTTTTGATTAAACGAGATTTACTTAGCCGTCGCCTTTATGCCAATGATGCTTCAATGTATGAGGAGCTCCCCGAAGGCGTTTCTTTCCCTAAATCAGCAGCAGATATACAACAGTTAGTTGAACAGGCCCATAAAGAAGGGTTTTCCATAACACCCAGAAGTGCGGGTACCAGCCTGGCCGGGCAAGCAACCGGCGGCGGGGTTATTATGGATGTATCCCGGTTTATGACGGATATCCGGGAAATTAACGTTGATGAGCGATATGCTGTGGTACACCCGGGAGTGATCAGGGATACCTTAAATCGTGAATTGGAAGAACAGGAGTTATTATTTGGCCCCGATACCTCAACCACCAACCGGTGTATGATAGGAGGGATGATAGGGAATAATTCTTCGGGATCATTTTCTATCAAACATAAAACAACACGTGAGCATGTACTGGAAATGAAAGTGGTGCTCAGCGATGGTTCGTTAGCTACTTTTAAACCCCTTTCTGAGGAGGAACTGGAAGAGAAGAAACAGCTGGATAATCTGGAAGGTTATATATACCGCTCTATGTTAAGGCTGATAGAAGAACATAAAGAGCTTATTTACAGGAATTACCCCCATCCTGAAATCATCCGAAGAAACACAGGATATGCTCTGGATAAACTTGCTGAAATGCAGCCTTTTGATCCGGATGGGCGCCCATTTAATATGTGCGAACTTTTGTGCGGTAGTGAAGGTACACTGGCAATGACTACCTCTGCAAAGCTGAATCTGGTTACCAAAGACAAAACAAGTATTCTTGCAGTTCCTCAATTCACAAATTTACAGGAAGCACTGGTAGCTACCCGAGAAGCCGTAAAAGTGCGGCCAGCAGCTATAGAATTAGTTGATCATATCATATTAGAGGCTACAAAGGGAAATATTGAACAACGTAAAAACCGTTTCTTCCTAAAGGGTGAGCCCAAATATATACTCATTATACAGTTTGATGGGAGTGATAATGGAATACTCCGGTTAAAAACGGAACAGCTGAAAGAAAAGCTGAATAAACTAAATCTAGGGTATACCTGTCCGGTGATAGAAGATCCCGAAAAAGTAGATCAGGTCTGGGAGCTCAGGAAAGCCGGTTTGGGTTTGCTGATGGGCCTGGGAGAGGAGTCCCGGTCGCCAACATTTTGTGAAGACACGGCCGTCCGGGTATCCGATTTACCAGAATATGTGAGTGATTTTCAGGAGATACTGGACAAGTATAATACCGAATGCGTGTTTTATGCACATGCCTCGGTAGGAGAATTGCATCTGCGTCCCGTTGTTGATATCACTACTGAGCGTGGACTGCAGATTATGAAAAATATGGCAGATGAAATTGCCGAACTGGTCAGGAGGTACCGGGGATCACTTTCTGGTGAACATGGGGATGGGCGAGCCCGGTCCCCCTACATCGAAAAAGTACTGGGTAAAGAGCTGATGTCGGTACTAAAAGAAGTGAAAGAAATTTGGGATCCCGACAATATCTTTAACCCCGGGAAAATTGTTTCTTCTGAAGCACTCGACTCAGATTTGCGGTTTTCCCCGGATTATAAACGCCCGGATATAGATACTGTTTTTGCCTGGAGGGATGAGGGTAATATGGGAGTTGCCTTAGAACTATGTAATGGCGCAGGTGTATGCCGGAAGCTTGCAGAAAGTGGAGGTACCATGTGCCCTTCCTATATGGCTACACGGGATGAAAAAGATTCTACCAGGGGACGGGCCAACGTATTCCGACAGGTATTTGAAGGAGATGATCCGGAAGGTTTTGCCTCCGAAGAACTGAAAGAAGCCCTGGATTTATGCCTGAGTTGTAAAGCCTGTAAAAGCGAATGCCCCGCCAATGTGGATATGGCAAAGATGAAGGCTGAATTTATGAATGGCTGGCATGAAATATATGATGTTACCAAAGGTGAACGGTTTTTTGCCGAATCCGGAAAATTGTTTCCCCTGGCTTCAATGATGCCGAGAATGGTAAATACCCTGGTGAATTCCGGCTTTGGTAAACGCATGATGGAATTGATTCTTAAAATTGACAGTAGACGTGAACTCCCTGATTTTGCTTCGCAGACATTTAAGCAATGGTTTAAAGAACATACTGCAAGTAGAAGGCAAGCAGGGAAATGGAAAGTGTTGCTTTTTGTAGATCTGTTCACAAACTATAATGAACCGGAAGTAGGCATTGCCGCTGTACGTGTGTTAGAGAGCATGGGATTTGAGGTGTTGGTTGCCGATACCATGCAGACCGGCCGTGCTCAGATTTCAAAAGGAATGTTGGAAGATGCTAAACAGATTTGCAAAAAGACGATCAAAGAGTTGAAAAAATATGCCCAGGCCAGAATCCCTATAATAGGTCTGGAACCCTCCGAAGTTTTAACTCTGAGGGATGAGTTTCTGGAATTATGTGAGCCTTATGAATTACTGGAAGCACGAAGAATAGCAAAACGCTCGTATACATTTGAGGAGTTTTTAGCCTTGCACTCGCAAAAGTTTCCCGGAAAGGCGGGGGGCGAACATGTAATGCTGCACGGACACTGCCATATGAAAGCACTGGTTGGAAATAAACCTTCGGTTATGGCGCTCGAAGCCGTTGGTTATACCGTTGAGGAAATTCCGTCTGGTTGCTGCGGCATGGCGGGCAGTTTTGGTTACGAAAAAGAGCATTACGACTTATCCATGGATATTGGAGAACTAGTTCTTTTCCCACATATCAGGGAGCATGAAGCCAAAATTTGTGCATCGGGTTTTTCATGCCGCCACCAGATAAAAGATGGTACAGGAGAACAAGCCTATCATCTCGCTCAGCTATTAGCTGATACCATCCGGGACAAAGTAGAAATGGAAATGTAAACTTATGATAATTATGAAATTCTTTGAGAAGGTAAAACAATTTAGAGGAACCGGTCTTTTCTTATTGCGTTTTCTGGTAGGATTTCATCTGATTTATGGGACACAGGATAATGTTTTTTCCTGGGAGCAAATGTTGGAATTTTCCGGTTTCCTGGAACAATTTGGGTTTCCGGTTCCACTGATTTCAGCGGTTGTATCAGTATATGCACAGTTTATTTGCGGTATACTTTTCATAGTAGGATATAAGATCCGGTGGGCAGCACTTGTTATGATTATAAATTTTATCATTGCTTTGTTGATGGTTCACCTGGGTGATACTTATCCGAATATGTTCCCGGCCTTAGTAATGTTTGTGGGGTCTGTTTTCTTCCTGATTTACGGGTCAGATAAAATATCATTGGAACAGTTGCGGGAAAAACGGCGTTAAGCAGTGAGTATTTACTATATATTACAAAAAAAGTGTTTAGTCTCGACTAATATATACTTTGATGTTAAACTATTTATTATTAAATATCCCTTAAAATTAATTTAACCCCTCCGTCATGAGACTTTCGATATTATTATTTACACTATTATTTACTTCAGTTTATGTAGAATCAGCAGCTCAGGTTGATTATGAAAGTGAAATCCAACCCATTTTTAATGCAAACTGTACGTCGTGTCATGGCGGCCAAAATGGGGTTACGCTGGAAAGTTACAGTACCGTGATGAATAGTGTGGGTCAACAATATGGAACCGAAATCGTAGTTGCCGGAGATGCAGCTTCAAGTCCTCTTGTTGACAAGATCGAACCTAATCCTCAATTTGGATCTCGCATGCCACAGGGAGGCAGCTTAAGTTCTAATCAGATAGATTTGATCAAGCAATGGATAAACGAAGGGGCAAATGAAGTGCCTACTTCTAACGAAGTGGTTACCGATTTGCCGAAAGGGTTTGAACTACAGGGCAATTATCCCAACCCTTTTAACCCCGGAACAACTATACAGTTTACAGTCCCTCAAACCACACAGTATACAATTTCTATTTACTCCGTCACAGGGATACTCGTGGCAGATATAGAGGGCTCTGCCCAGGCGGGACAAACATCCATTCGGGTTGATATGAGTAATCAAGCATCCGGAATATATATCTACAAAGTATTTGCATCTACCAATAGTACGCGTTATTTGTTGGGTTCGGAACGAATGACCCTCATCAAATAATGAGTTGCCTCTTTTAGATTATGGCTTGAATACCACCTGACGGCTGGAGTCCGTTTACCCGATGGCCTAATCCAAGCAACGCAGCTTTCCCTTTTACCTGATTCAGGAAGGGTAGCCCTGATTCATCGATGAGACCGGTGATCGGTCAAATCGGGTATGGGGTGGTTTAACGTCCCCCTTAGCCAGCCCGGTTGGAGCCCGCCTGAACCGATTGCTCGATTCAGGCAACCCAGCCTTATCTGTTCCCCAATTCATCACCCCCATCACAGTTAAAACCAGAAAAGGATAAACTAAAATTATGTTGGATTGAGAGAATTAACAGGGTGTTTCATTTAATCCTGCCTATCCTGGTAATCCCTAAAATCCAGGTTCATAATGCGGGGGTAAGAAAATCAGGATACAGGCTTGGTTGAGTAGTCGGGATAGCTCTATATATATAAAAGGGGATTCATATTTTTTTTTACACATTAGTGATGATCTATCCGTTACATTAAAGCGGGTACATAACTATACAATAGACAATTACAGGAGGTATATGGATAGCAAGAACAGTAGAATACTGTTTTGTGGTATGCTGGCGTTAGGGATCTTATTCTTTTCCCTTTCTGGAGCAATTGCCCAAACAGCAAGTACTAACGGAAACGAATATCATACACCATCGCAAGTGAATGATATACTCAGGGACATTCACGATGCTAATGGAAATAACACAAAAATTCATGAGCTGGCTGAAAGTCCCGGAGGGCACCAGCTTTTAATGATTGAAATTGGACCGGAAGTCCATTCCTCCAAAAAAACGAAACCAGCTATTTTTGTGGTTGGCAATATGGAAGGAACAATACCTGTATCGACAGAAGCTGCTCTTTACCTGGCTAATGAGGTGCTGGTAAGTGAAGCGTCATCATCCAAAACCTGGTATATACTGCCCAATGGGAATCCGGATGCTGCTGCAAATTATTTTAATTCCCCTCTTATACAGGATAGCCGAAATGACAGGCCCCATAACGATGATATGGATGAACAAGAGGATGAAGACGGTTGGGAAGACCTGAACGGGGATGGCATGATTACCCAAATGAGGGTAAAAGATCCCACCGGAGCATGGATGGTTATCGAAGGAGAACCTTTGCTCATGAAAAGAGCAGATCGCTCTAAAGGGGAAAAGGGTATGTATAAACTGTATTCGGAAGGCATCGACAATGATGAGGACGGACAGTACAATGAAGATAGCGATGGCGGAGTGAATGTGAACCGCAACTTTCCTCATCTTTTTAAGGATTTCACAGAAACCGGAGGAGCCTGGCCGGGAAGCACCCCCGAAGTGTATGCGATTCTGGAATTTGCGTATGCTCATCCCGAAATAGCCATGACTTATTCTCTGGGAGCAACAAACTTTAGCATGGTTCCACCCAAAGGAGGGCGACAGGGTTCTGCCGATTATAGCCAGCTTGAGATTCCAGAGTCTTTTGCAGAGCAATTGGGTGCGGATCCTAATAAAACATATTCTATGGAAGAAGTAATTGAGATGGTACAGCCACTGGCACCTCCGGGATTTGAGATTACCGAATCGGTGGTAGCCAGTTTCCTGGGGTTAGGGGCCGTTGTAAATCCTATGGATGCTGATTTGAAGTTCTACAAAGAACTGTCTGATCAATACAAGGAATACCTGGAAGAAAAAGACTTCAGCACCGAACGCCTGGATCCTGAACCAGCCAAAGACGGTTCATTCGAATTATGGTCTTACTATCACCTGGGAATTCCAACGTTTAGTATGGACTTTTGGACATTGCCGGAATTCAAAGAAGAGAAAAAAGAAGAAGGCAGCGGCATCACCATCGAGAAGCTGGAAGAAATGAGCTCGGAGGATTTTCTGGAACTTGGAGAAGAGAAAATCACCTTGTTTTTAAAAGAATCGGGAGCGCCCGAACGGTTTAGCGCGAAAATGGTGATAGGGATGGTGGAAGGAGGACAGGTTACTCCTGCACGAATGGCTGCGATGATGAAGCAAATGCCCAAGCCGCCAAGTGCTGAAGGGGTAGACCCCGATGACAAAGCTTTACTGGCATTCAATAAAAATGTATTAAATGGAAAAGGTTATGCAGAATGGGAAGCCTACGACCATCCCGCTTTGGGAGAAGTAGAGATAGGAGGGGAAGCTCCTTATGTACGCAATACCCCGCCGGCTTCAATGCTCGATTCCCTGCTGTCGGTACAAGTGCCCTGGGTACTTGAGGTAGCATCAAAAATAGCTAAACTTGAGATACTCAAAACTTCAGCCACGCACAAAGGGAACGATGTTTATGAGGTGTCGGTGTGGGTGGAAAATACAGCTTATCTGCCATTTCCTACTGCAATGGGAGAAAAGAACCAAAATCCCAAACCCGCTATTATTACACTTACCGGAGATATTGAAGTACTTTCAGGAAAAACGCGAACTGCCATCAATAGTTTAGGTGGCCTGCAAGTGAAAAAGTATAGCTGGATAGTACGAATAACCGAATCTGATGAAATTGAAATAAATGTAGATTCTGCGCACGCCTGGGGCGACCGCACAGAATTGAAGGTTGGAGGTGCACAATGAGATATCTAAAAGAACTATTACTCGGCATCATTATATGCAGTACTGCTATTGCAACAGCTAAGGCGCAAGACATTGAAGTCCCCCTTCGTTTTGATCACTATTACGACTATGGACAGGTGGTAGAGGCTGTTAAAGCTCTCAATAAAGCCTATCCCGATATGACAGATATTGAAGTGATAGGAACCAGCGAAGAGGGTCGTGAGATATGGTCGCTAACACTGAATAATCCCCAAACCGGAGAAGCCCTCCAGAAACCCGGGGTATATGTGGATGGTAATATCCATGGTAATGAAATTCAGGCAGCAGAGGTAAACCTGTACCTGATCAACTACCTGCTGGAGAATTATGGTGAACTGGAGAAGGTTACCGAAATGGTAGACCGGAATGCGTTTTACTTTATCCCTTCTATCAACGTGGATGGAAGGTACCATTTCTTTAATGACGCTAACACTCCCAGTACCAATCGAGGATTGCGTATTCCCAAAGATGATGACCGGGATGGGTTATATGATGAGGACTTCCCAGAAGATCTGAATGGGGACGGCAGCATCACCCAAATGCGAAAAAAAGATCCGTTTGGGGAGTGGAAAACCGATCCTGAAGATCCACGGCTGCTGGTTAGGGTAGAGCCAGGCGAAATGGGCGAGTGGACTATCCTCGGGCAGGAAGGTATTGACAATGACGGAGACGGTCGCATCAATGAAGATTCCGAAGGATATGTAGATCCCAACCGTAACTGGGGCTCAAATTGGGCACCTCCTTACGTACAGCGGGGGGCAGGGAATTATCCTTATTCAGGAAATGTGACTAAGGCCGTTACGCGGTTTATGATGGACCGTCCTAATATTATTATGGTGTTTGCTTTCCATAATAATGGAGGGATGTTTTTGAGGGGGCCAGGCACCAAATCAGAAGGTCCGCTTAATGCTCAGGATATTAGTGTGTATGATGTACTGGGAGAAAATGCCGAAAAGATTGTGCCGGGCTATCGCTATCTGATAAGCTGGAAAGATCTGTATTCCACCTATGGTGATTTCACCGAATTCACTTATAATCAGGTGGGTGCTTTCAGTTTTGTTGGAGAATTATTTATGGAAGAGTCTGAGACCTATACAGCACATGATGAGGAAGAGGCGGAAGCTGCACCTGGTTTTGGCACTAATAATGCCCGGCAAAGAGAACGCCTCGAATTCAACGATCATGTTGTCCAGGGATCACTTTATCATGAATGGGAAACCTATGATCATCCCAAATACGGGGAAGTTGAAATTGGAGGTTGGACCAAGATGAGTTCGCGCCTGCCCCATCCGTTTATGCTTCAGGATTTGGTGCATCGCAATGCTTCGGCTGTGATGTTTGCCGCCTCTCAAACACCCGATATAAAGATACAGATGTATGAATCCTCAAAGATAGATAATAACCTGTATCAGGTCCGTGTGAGGTTAGTGAACAAGAATACCATTCCCACCATGACCTATCATTCAGTAAAAAATAAACTATTCCCACAGGATCAACTAACGGTTTCGGGCAGAAATATAAAAGTTGTAGCTGGCGGTAAGCTCACCAATGTGTATAATAACACCGTAGACTATAAAGAGCATAAACCAGAAATACAGTTTTTGCGTGTTCCTGGTTCCGGTCTTGTGGAATACCAGTTTCTGATTGAAGGAAGCGGTTCTTTTAGCATACAGTATAAATCCAGAAAGGCCGGAAATTTAGTGCAAGAATATTCATTGCATTAAGCGTCAAAAGATGCTAAAATAGTTTTCCTCTTATCGGGAGATTTTAAAAAGCCTTCTTGTAGAAATACAGGGGGCTTTTTAGTTTTTAAAGGTATTCTTTTCTATCAGTTGTTTGGCACTGAGCAGGGCTGCGTCAGAGATATCGGAACCACTCATCAGGCTGGCAATTTCATGAATATGTTCATCTTTGGAAAGAGGGATGATACGGCTGACGGTACGCTCGTCTTCTTCAGCTTTGGCCACTTTGTAATGATGATGTGCCTGGCTGGCAATCTGTGGCTGATGGGTGATGGCTACAATCTGGCAGTGGGCAGATAGTTCCCGCATCGACCGGCCAACCTTTTCAGATATTTCTCCGCTTATGCCGGTATCAATTTCATCAAATATCATAACCGGCAGGCTCTGTTCTTTCGATAGAATAGATTTTAAAGCGAGCATTACCCGGCTGATTTCACCGCCGGAAGCAATTTTAGCAAGAGGTTTGGGTTCTTCCCCTTTATTGGTAGAGATAAACATACGCACATCATCACATCCCGAAGGAGTACATTCTACGGGTTGATTGTCAATTTTAATCCAGCCGGAAGGGGCAAATAACCAGTCGGCACGAACATCCAGCCTGGCATGAGAGATGCCCATTTTGGCCAGTTCTTGCTGAATGTTGTTCGCAAGCTTTTCTCCAATAGAAAGCCGGGCATTGTGAAGTTGAAGGGCTTTATCTTCTAATATCCGGGCTTGCTCAGCTATGGCCTGTTCCATTTTTTCGATCTCGAGATCAAAGTTATCCGCAATAGACAACTCCCGCCGTATGTTGTGCAGATAATTGATAAGGTCTGGAATATCTCGTTGATACTTCTTCTGAAGGCGGTTCAGTTCCGACTGCCGCTGCCGGAGTTCTTCCAGTCGCCTTGGGTTAAACTCGATGTTGTTTCGGTAGCGTTCAGCAAAGCTGATGGCCTCGTTGATACTTAGCCTGGCTGCGTTAATCTCGTCCAGATATGTTGCAAACTCAGGTTCTATATGGGCAAGATCTTCTAGGTTTATTTTAAGGTGATTAATGAGTTGAATGATATTAGCTTCATCCGACTCACCCATTTCTGAAATCATGGCTGCTTTCTGATCCAGTTCTTCGGCATTATCCAGGAGTTTCATTTCCGATTTCATCTCCTCTTCTTCCTCTTCACTTAAGGCGGCCTCCTCAAGCTCCTTAACCTGAAAGCGATAGAGTTCTGTTTTTTCCAGGAGATCTTCTTCTTTTTTGAGGAGAGCCCGAAGTTCTTTCTGCAGCTCCACCATTTTTTTGTACTCTGTTTTATAGGCGTCTTTCACGGGATCAATTTCTCCAAAAGCGTCAACCACAGCCTGGTGATTTTCTTCCTTCAACAGCAACTGGTGATCGTGTTGGCCATGAAGGTCTACCAAAAGATCGCCTGCTGCTTTAAGCACTCCAATATTAACCGGAGTATCATTAATAAATGCCCGGCTGCCGGTACTCCTGATTTCACGGCGGAGGATCAAAAAATCATTAAACTCAACTTCATTGGCTTCCAGCAGGTCCTTCAACTCCGTATTGTTGTTAACCTGCATGGTAGCTTCAGTAATCGCCTTTTTGGTGCCTTGCCGTATCATATCGGTATCAGCCCGTTCCCCCAAAATCATATTCAGTGCCCCTATAATGATCGATTTACCAGCCCCTGTTTGTCCGGTTAAAATGTTTAGTCCTGTTCCGAATTCCACTTCAAGCTCGTCTATCAGGGCAAAATCTTTTATGTAAAGGGATTTGATCATGGGATGATTTTTTAAAATTCAAGAACCCTAAAGGTTTACATTTTAAATGTTAAATGCTACTCAGTGTTATATGTTTTTTTGAGCGGTTTTAACAATAGCTGTCAAGATCTTAATGAGTTCAGTGACATCATTTAAATAGTTCGAATAATTCAATTCAACAATTTGACTTCTATTTAAAAGCCTTAGCTAATAGCGTGTTTCCCGAGCTTCTTTTGAAGAGATCGTCATTTTATAGGCAAAATCTTTTTTTGTAGAAGCGGCAGTAGCTTCCTCCACATTTGCCCCAATACTTGTTGCTGAACGAAGCAATTGTTTTGATAGCACATACTCTTTGTTGTTAATAAGAACTTTGTAAAGCTCGATTATTGAAAGTGCAAAATCAAAACTTTTTTCAAGAATCACATTATGGTTACTCATGGTAGCCTTCCATTTAAAACTAAAACATTTAACATTAGTTAGAGCTGACTCAGAACAACTTCTTACAAAAAAATTATTGGGTAAAAAAGAAGAACGAATCTACGTACCTTTACCTATCATGGAAAAGAAAGCCAGCAACGACAGACAACGAACTATTTACGAACACACAGTTCCCGACGGGCATAACAGTGAAGTTCGACTCGATAAGTATATTACTTCTTTTGTAGAAAATGCCACCCGAAACAAAGTACAGCAGGCTATTAAGGACGGTCACGTTACGGTAAATGGCAAAAAGGAGAGTAAATCGTACCGAATGCAGCCCGGAGATGAGATTTATATTGATATTCCCCACCCCCCGCCCCCCGAAGCCAAGCCCGAGAAGTTAGATTTGAACATTATTTATGAAGACGATGATATCATTTTGGTAAATAAAGAAGCCGGCATGGTAGTGCATCCGGCATATGGAAATTGGACCGGTACTCTGGTGAATGGGCTAATGTATCATGTAGACGAACTGGCAGGCGATGAAGAGCAGGAGAACCTGCGGCCCGGTATAGTTCACCGTCTGGATAAAGATACCAGCGGTTTATTGGTGGTAGCCAAGAATGAAGAAACTCTCTCTGACTTGAGTAAATTATTTCAGGAAAAAGATATTGAGCGCACCTACTGGGCTATTGTATGGGGAACTCCAAAAAAAGAAGGAACGATTGAGGGAGATATTGGCCGGTCTAAAAAAGACCGTAAGCTGATGACGGTACTGCAAGGTGGAAGAGGTAAACATGCAGTTACCCACTATAAAGTACTGGAATATTTTGATTATCTAAGCCTGGTAGAAGTGAAGCTGGAAACCGGACGCACCCATCAGATTCGTGTGCATTTTGCACATATTGGCCATCATGTATTTGGAGACCCTACCTATGGGGGAACTTCGGTGAGATATGGCCCTAATACCGGATCTCGTAAATCTATGTTTCACAATTTGATTACGGGTTTAGGCAGACAGGCACTGCATGCCAAAACGTTGGGTTTCGAACATCCTGCCACCGGAGAGCAAGTACAATTCGATTCCGAACTTCCCGATGACTTCCAGCATGTACTTACTATGCTCCGGGAGAATTGTAACCAAGAATATTAGTCAATTGTCAAAAATCAATTTCAATTAGTTGTTAAGAATGCCTATACAAAAAAAAGACATCAATATTACTGTAGAACTGGACGAAGCGAATATACCTTCTGATATTATTTGGCAAGCTGCCGATATGGAGGGCCGGGATGAGGCTCATTGCCGGGCCATGCTTCTTTCTTTTTGGGATGCCAAAAACAAAGATACCCTAAAACTGGACCTGTGGACCCGGGAAATGACGGTGGACGAAATGAAAATCTTTTTCCACCAAACATTGGTTACTATGGCCGACACCCTGGAGCGAGCCACCAATGATGAACGGATCTCCAACGACATGAGAGATTTTTGCGCCTACTTTGCAGAGAAGATGGAGATAAGTGGGTAGAGGTGATGGAGTGATGAAGTGAAAAATTTTCGATGCATTAATTCACGCATTCAGCTTTTTTACCGAATGAGATCCTCCCCCGGGACGTCATAGGCATTCCGTCGGGAAAATCGTATTCTGTAACAACGCTTCTACTCCTCCAACGCCGTCTGATGGATTTCACGAGCATACTTCCGGAGGTACAACTAATCGGTCAGACGGACTGTAGCCGTCAGACCGTAATAAACCGAAAAGGGCTCCGTCAAAAATATCTATACATCGCTGTGTCCAAAGCGCTAATACTTACCGAAGATGCACGGCAAGATTTAGAAGACGCATCTGTTAATATCTCCCACCTCAACTAACTTCTCAAGCATAGGATGACTCGTTGATTTAAGAACAGGGAAGAAAAAATAATAAGAACCCCATCTCCCGTGGGGATGTCTACGGCACGCGAGGGCTGCGTGAGCCCGGCGAAGCAGCCCGTGACAGTCTCCCTATCCATGGCAATGGATGTGAACAGCGTTGATATGTTATCCCAACCATATTTTAGGAGATTGCCGCGTCGGTGGGGTACCGGGTGTTATTAAAGCCTGAGGCTCCTCAAAAGGGACTTTTATATTGAGAGAACCACCTGTATATCAACAAGTCCTTCCCCTTGTTGTGCCGCGATGGAGTTGGGAAAGCATAAATTTTCATTCCCAATTATACTCCTCTATCTGCCGGCTCTAACGCAGTCTGATGGATTTCACGGGTTCACTTCCGGAGGTACAACTAATCGGTCAGACGGACTGTAGCCGTCAGACCGTAATAAACCGAAAAGGGCTCCGTCAAAAATATCTATACATCGCTGTGTCCAAAGCGTTAATACTTACCGAAGATGTACAGCAAGATTTAGAAGACACATCTGTCAATACCTCACTCATCCAAAGAACTAAAAAGCTGAATTGTAAAATCAAGTAACTCAGTTCCGCCCGGAGCGCCATGGCCGGGGATTACTATTTGGGCAGTGGGAAAGTAATGTTTGATGGCGGTTACCGTTTGGGGCCATTGTTCAACATCGGCATCAGCCAGGTTGCCTTTTCTGGCTCCCAATGATTTCACCATACAGCCGCCAAACATGGTATGCTTTTCGGGGATCCAAAGCGTGGAGTTATCGTGGGAATGTCCCTTGCCAAAATAATATGCCGTTACTTTTTTAGATCCTACGTTGATGTCAAGAGAATCAGAGAAAGTGTGCTGGGGTACAGGCTTGCCTTCCCGTTTTGCCAGCCGGGCGGTTTCTTTATAGCTGTAGGAAGGGATGCCTTGCTGATGAAAAACCTCAAGTCCTCCCAGGCAGTCGGCATGAAAATGATTGATAATTAAAGCTGTGACCGTAATTCCTTGTTCATTTATCCAGGAGAGCAGTTGTTCTGCAAGGGCATTGCTGGGTGGGGTATCCCCGATAATGGCTTCATCACCAGAGATATAAATAACCCCGTTGGATGCAAACCGCCCAAATTCTTCCGAATTGATATAAGTCTTATGGATGAAGTTCTCATCATCCAGCTTTATGATCTGAAGATCATCAGATAACTTCAGGGTATCGGCGAAAGATATCTGGGCAAATCCTTCAATGCCAATGGCGGCAAGAAGAACAAAAAGTATGTATTTCATGTAGATGTTTTGGTTTAAATCAGTATAAAATAGAGCCAAAGCTGACGGCACTGTGCCGTTCCTGTTCATCCCAAATATCGTAGGTAAGTACTTCACCCTGGCTGCCGGGGAATATATTCAGGAAGGAATACAAAGGCGGGTAGCCGCAGATACGATAAGGGTCATATTTTTCGCTCATCAATTCCAGCATTTGTTTAGCGTTTCCCTTAGCCCCGAAATCCAGGAATGATTCATCAAATGACCGGATCTCATCAAGCATCTCTTTTGCCGGCTGTGAATCCCCAAACTTCTGTCCGATGTGTGCTAAGTCTCCACTAATTAGAAAAAAGGTATCTTTATCATCGGCAAATAGCTCTTGAATGAGCGTACTGAATTGCTGAACCTGTTCACCCTGAAATCCATCCACTTTATAGAAAATCTCATCCAGTCCACCCACCAGGATGGGGATGATGCTGAAATCGTGATCCCACAAATGATTTAAAAAGAGCAAATGCAGTTCTATACTGTGTTCAATGCGGTGCGCCCGGTCTTGAAATGTGATACCCAGGTCTTCGGGCTGCATAGCATTTGAAGAGCCCTGTTGACCATTTGTTGTTGAAATAGTATCAGTACTCAGACGATTCTTTATTTGGTCTATGCCTTCCGTATCGGATTTAACAGTGCCATTGGTGAGATGATAGTCTTTCTCTGAAATAACGAATGGCCGGTTTTCATAAATATCAGGGTATAAGCCGGAATAGTGTGAGGTTCCCAGCAGTATCACTCGTTTGGGTTTCAGTTCACTAATTGCAGAAAAAGCTTTTACATAGCTATTCAGTCCCACCCGAAAATCAATGTGAGGAGCATACAACGCTTTTGCCTGGCCAACGGCCTTTGAAGTCTCCAGTTTTTCAAAAGCTTCGTTCAGAAAGTCGGTGAGTTCCTGGGCATCCTCAGGATAAGAGATACCTGCAGAATTTGTAGGATGGACAGAGGCTTCTTCATATTCTTCTTCTACTTGTTCCGAATGAGTCCTGAAATAAGGAGATTCGAGCAGGGCATTTTCATCCAGGAAACGCACATAGTCAAGTACCTGATCTTTAGTAATTTCTTCGGCACTAAAACGCATGATATCTTCCACACTGTTTCTGCCATCAAAAAGTGAAAAAATAGATTGAGCAGAGGATGGTACGGCAAAATCGGGAGTGGCATAGCCTTTTTGGTCATAGAAGTACATGAAGTCTTTCCCGTTTTGCTCTACAGGAAACATTTGTACATCCCGCCGAAACGGAGGGATAGGCTTGGTATAGGAATCAAATAACTTGTCAGACATTTGTATCAATAATCATTATTAAATTTCACTCAAACTCAAAATTTACTCACTTTCTTCCCGCATGGTTTGGCACTCACAGTTTTTGCCATAGTTGATGCAAAGCGGATGATCCGGTGCTTCAGAAATACGAGCCTTGCAGGCGTTACGTCCATGATGAATCAAAAGATGCGAGAGGTCAGTCCAGTTGTCACGGGGAAACAAAGCCATCAAATCCTTTTCGATTTTATTGGTATTCTTCTTCTCTTTCGTAAGGCCAAAGCGGTTTGATATTCGCTTTACATGGGTATCTACAACTACTCCGGCATTAATATTAAAAGCATTTCCAAGCACTACATTGGCTGTTTTTCGGGCTGCTCCCCTCAGTGAAAGCAGATCCTTCATATTCCGAGGGACTTCCCCGTCAAACTCTTCTGTAATTCGTTTGGAAGATTCTTTCAGAGCTTTTGCTTTATTGCGGTAAAAACCAGTAGAACGAACCAGTTCTTCCAGCTCCTCCAGCGGTGCATCGGCCATAAGTTCGGGTGTGGGGTAGGTTTCAAATAATGCAGGAGTTACTTTGTTAACTCTCACATCGGTACACTGGGCGCTGAGTATAGTAGCAATGAGCAGCTCAAAAGGATTTCGGTGATTTAACTCACAATGCGGATTGGGATAGTGCTGATAAAGTTCCTTGAGAATAACTTCTGCTCGTTCTTTCTGTGTTTTTGTTTTTCGGGGAAGTTTGGGAAGTTTTGGTTGAGACATAAAAGATTTTATTCAATTATTAACGGTTCCATACTAAACAATATCTCCGCTGTATTGCAAGCCCGCATTTAATTATTATCGGCAGTTCAGGTTTTAACCATAACCTTGATTTACTAACTTTTCCACATGAATCAAATTAAAAAGGCTGCCATTCCTGAAAGCCGCAAAATATACCCCTGGATTGTATTAGGGCTGTTGGTATTGATGTATATATCCAGCTTTGTAGATCGCCAGATTATAGCCGTACTGTCTACCGCTATTCGGGATGAACTCGGTTTCTCCAATACACAGATTGGTATACTTTATGGACCGGCTTTTTCACTTATTTATGCAATTTGTGGCATTTTTATGGGCTGGTTTGCCGATCAGTATTCCAGAAAGCGTATTATACTGGTTGGCCTCACCATCTGGAGTCTGATGACGGTGGCCAGTGGTTTTGCAACTTCCTTTATTTTCCTGGCCACAGCCCGCTTTTTTGTTGGGATGAGCCAATCGGCCTTGAGCCCAGCGGTTTATTCATTGTTGGCCGATTATTTTAAGCCTGAACAGCGGGCAAGAGTATTTTCGGTGTATGCCTCAGGGATATTTATCGGGGTGGGGTGTTCCTTTTTGATTGGCGGTTCGGTAGCCGAGGCTTTTGATTGGCAGGTGGCTATGAAAACTGTAGGATGGCCCGGCATTTTACTGGCTGTTGTTGGATATATGATCATCCGGGAACCGGCACGGCAAGGGGACAAAAGTAGTCACAAAGTTTCAGATTTTTTTGGTGTATTGAAATACATCCTGAAGAAAAATACGGTGCGCTATCATTTAGCCGGCTTTTCTTTGCTGGCACTCAGCGGTTATACCATTCTGGCATTTATAAGCACCGTGTTGAATGATACATTTGAACGCCCGTCGCTTATTGCACAATATGGCTGGTTTATGTTCGCTACCGGGATCAGTGTAAATATCTCGGGTTGGCTGGCTGATAGACTGGCAATACAGTGGGGCGCCAACAAACGCTTTGTAATGGGCATTGTAGCAGCCCTGGGCGGTTTACCTTTCTATTACTTTGGGTTGATGGCTGAGACTGCTTTTACTGCATTTATGTTCATTGGCCTGGCGAATGTGATCTCTTCTTCTTACAACGGAGTGGCGGCCGCTCTTATCCAATATTTTGTGAAGCCGGATATGCGAGGTATGGCCGGAGCTTTATATTTATTTGTGGTGAGTATTATCGGTTTTGGAATAGGCCCTCCACTTACCGGGTGGCTGATCGATCATATATTTACCGGATTATATGGTCCCTCCAAAGCATTGTTATTGGTATTTACAGCATGTGGGGTACTGGCCACCATTTGTTTTCTACAAGCTATGAAGCATTATAATGTAGATGTGGAGTGAGGATGGTTTGTCAATTAAGAATGGGTCAATTGGGAATTAAGAATGAATCAATTAGGAATTAAGAATGAATCAATTAGGAATTAAGAATTAATAGCTCCACTTTTTATCTTTTCACTCAACTACTTCTGAATCGAATTTGCCCGAAACATCATATCCGCTGCTTGCAGGATTTTCATCCTTAATTGTTTGTTGTAGTCGGGGCGTTTAGCAAGGAAATCCCGAACGGTTTGCACGGCGGTATCCGAAGCGTAGTTTCCTAAAGTGGTATCCAGCCAGCGCTTTGGGAAAAAGATATCGCCGGTAACCTGTATTTCCTGCAATAGTTCCAGGCTGGGCAGAATGTATTTCTCAGATTGTTGCACCCGCAAGGGATGGTGGAGATAGCCGATAGCGCCCAGCACCCAGGATTCGATTTGTCGGTTTTCTTCTTTCTTCAGGGAAGCAAAAAACACATCTCTGATTTGTTGATTGGGCGAAAGAGCAGGGATAATAAACTCAAACCTTCGTAACCGGTCGGGGTTTTCGATACGCTCTTTCTGATTATTGAGGATGTCCCCGGCAATAGATGGATTTTTTATGGCAAGATCTCCGGCCATACTGATATAATCCCGCTCAGATAAATTCAACCCTTTCGGTTTCAAGTCTTCATTCCAGACATCATATACTTTTTTGAGGGCATCCTCCGACAAAGCAATATTCCTGAAAGCGTTGAAGAAAGTTTTCTTTTTGCTGTTTTCTTCTTGTCGAAGCATCTGTTCCCACAAGATAGTTTCGAGTTCAGAAGTTCGTTCCATACGTTGTGCTTCTGTAAATAATCTCCAATAAATAGTTTGTAGTTGTCCAAGAGCCCGGCTCAGAAGAAGCTGATTTTCTTCCTTTTGAATGATGGCAAGCAGTTCTGTATAGTAATTGGCAGGCTGGACATCATTACCTTCCAGCATATTCTCATATAGGTTGATGAGTTCCGTTCCGCGTGCCACTTCATCCAGTTGCTCCCAGGCTGAAAGATTGTGAATGTTTGATGGAAACAGGCCATACCCATAGCCATTAGCATTATAGATGGTACGATCTGTGGGGGTGAATTCGAGTGGAGTCTCTGTTCGTTCTGTTGTAATAGCGTGAGACTCAAAATCACTATTATCGCTGCTAAGCAGGGTAAATTTCTGCGGCCAGATACGATGGTCTCCTTTCGGGTCATTTTGCTTAAGTACAGCGTAATTACCGGTATCTGATGCAATGTTGAAGTGAGGACGTCCCGGGGTGTTCACCCACACCTGACTCCACGATTTCAGGTCATAATCTGATTTTTTGTCCAGGATGGAAATGAGGTCGGGCCAGGTGGCATTTTTAAAAGAATAAGTACTCAGATATTTCTGCAAGCCCTCTCTAAAGGTGTCTTCCCCCACCAGCAGCTCCAGCTGCCGCATCATAATGGGAGCTTTGTTATAGATGATAGCTCCATACATTTGTCCGGCTTCATTCAGGTTGTCCAGCTTTTGGCGGATGGAATTGGCTCCTTCTGTCCGGTCTACCGAATAGGAACTTGGATAGTGGCGGAGCAGGAAATTCAATTCATGGTTAATATCCGGAAAATTGGGGTTCATAATCTTGGCGGCCATGAAATTGGCAAATACTTCTTTGGTCCACACATCATTAAACCACTCCATGGTAACCAGGTCGCCAAACCACATGTGTGCCGTTTCGTGCGCAATTAAACTGGCCCGGCTCAGTAATTGAGATTCGGAAGGATCTTCTTCCAAAAACAAAGCAGATGCCCGGTATTGTATAGCTCCTACATGTTCCATTCCTCCATACTGAAAGGTGGGAATAAGGGCGAAGTCAAACTTTTGGAAGGGGTAGTCGATCCCGGTGTATTCTTCCAGCCACTGTAATGATGCAGCATGAAGTTGGAATATGTCGTCAATATTCCGTTCTGCTTTTTCAGTGTCAGTTTCGCGGTGCAGCATGGTCATCTCAATACCATCAACTGTTTGGGTTATCGACTCAAAATCCCCGACTGCAAAGGAGAACAGGTAGGAGCTGATGAGGTCTGATGGGGAGAAGTCCAGGACTTTGGTAGAGTCTTTAGGTGTTTCAGAAGCCAGGGGCGCATTGGATATCGCATTCCAGGAGTGGGGAATTTCGAGGGTCAGGTCATAGGTAGCTTTTAAGTCTGGCTGATCGAATAAGGGAAAAGCGGTTCGGGCACGATCCGGGACAAAGAGTGTATAGAGATATTCAGGATTTCGATTTAAGGAAGTTTCACCTGCCGTAAATTCAATCTCAATGATATTTTCCCCCAATACTAAAAAGTCAGAAGGCAAGATGAGATGTTCTTGCTCAAATTGTATATCCACAGGAGTATCATTAATTGCCAGTGAAATTAAATGCTCCCTGCCTTCTCGAAAATCAAGGGGGATGTCTGTGGTATTATCATCTATTTTGAAAGACAGGGTTTCGCGAGCCTCAATGGGGGTATTTGGGTCTTCGGCTATGTTGAAATATAAGTCGTACTTAATATCCGAAATCACGGATGTTCTAAACTGAGCCAGGGAAAGGGAAACACCGGTTTCCATTTTTGGAGATTCATTTTGGGTACAGGATGTTAACATCATAATCAGGGCTGCCAAAAAAAGAGCGTATATTTTCATAAAAATAACGATTGCGGAATTGTTGAACCATGAAGGTACTAACAATTATGGATTAGTCAATCGGGAAATGAATCTCTATGGCAGCTTGTAATACTACAGGAATTTATTTGGCAGATTCGCATCCTGGTTTAATATCCGCATTCAGTCCTGTTTCTGCGAAGTATCCACAATGGTGAAATTAACAGATTTTTTTATGGTTTCACCAGATTGGCTGTCGGTGAACTCAATGACCAGTTCATAGTCACCTGGTTCGCGGTCCACAAGATCAATCTCCAGGGTTTCCTGAATCTGAGAGTCATAGTCATCCAGATTCACGCTAATCCGGTTTACCTCTTGTTTGGTAAATAGTTTTTTCAGGAATCCCTTTCTTCTTTGTACATAAAACTCCACTTCCATTTTGGAGATGCCTGATTCATTCGTTTCCAGGTTTATCGCCTGGAAGTGCATAAACAAATTGGTGGAATCCGGGATGTCTTCGTTTATGGATACAGTGAAAGGTATTTCATCATCCCATTGACTGGAACTGGTTTGGTAGCCAATAATAATGTCAGAGAGGGTAAATTCGGTGGGGGTACCTGGTGTGCGGTTTTCTTCTGAAGAAACAGATCCCCGGGCTCTTAATGATGCCGGCAGTATTCGGCTATCATCTCGCCCGGTAGCTTCCTGGTCATAAAGTTGGGCAGAATATGTAAAGGATAAATCAGCATCGGTAGCGGGAATGTTAAAAATAGACTGTGCGGGGTGGAGCATTCCTTCATTATTGAAGGGAATTAGAGGAATGTGATTAGTTGACGGAATGGCTTCATCCCCAAAGTTGGTAACAGAGATATTGTGATTGAGGTGATACCTGTCCAGGTTTTCTGTTTGGTCCCTGGCCAGGGTATAAAGTATTTCCGGCTGGGGAAAACTATTCATGACAGCAAGGTAGTAGGGGGTGTTATTTTTATCATACAAGAGATATTGTTGACTTTCTACATCAATTGGAATCAGGTTTTGTAAATGAGTAGAGTGTTGGACAGGTGCTGTTCGCTCAATTTGTCTCAGCTCATGTTTATATATTGTACTTTGTGCATTAACCCAGGAAGCTTTGATAGAGGGAATATTCTTTTCTACCAGATGGAAAAAATCTGCGAATGAAGTATGATACATCATGAGCTGTTTAGAATAAGAATACAATAATAAAGCCCCAGGAGAAGGTCTTTTTTTATATTTTTTACCGTATTTTTTTCTGTAAGCAGATTTAGGTACAAAATCACTGATGGAGCTTATGGCAGTAAATTGACGCTTTATCGCCGATTGCCCAAATATTTTTACCAGCGAGAGGCCTTTTGTTAAATTTAAATATACCCATATCTCAAATTCTGGTTCATAATAGCTATGGAGAGCTTTGTATAGGATACTGTCTATTACGGAACTATTTTTTAATAAGTCTCCCATTAATTCTCTGGCTTTGCGTTTCATCAGAACTTCATCAAAATCCAGAAATCCGCTATCTATAAAGTCAGGTTTTCCATAACGTAAGTATACCAATGTCCGATCGTCTGTCCCAAATACAGTATTGTCATTACGGCTAAAGTGTGTTTTTGAATATGCAATGCGTTCCCCGTGTTCGATGAGCCGTTCATTCTCCAGCGTTTCGGGGGTGGGGTCCAGGCTTTCCCAGTGTGATAAGACAATACCGGCGGCTTTGTATGGGTCTTTTTTGGCAATTCTTTCTATGTCTTTAAACCTATTTTTATCGAATACCGGAGCCAATTTCTGAATTTCTTCGAGTAGGTATTCCCGGTATTCATCAGTGCCACGAGAGCTAAGTGACCAATAGTATATTTTTGTAGCTGTATGATAAAGGTGACTTAATTTGTGTTTCCCAACCGCCTGTATTACAGCCGTGCCAATACGAGGATCAATATTACGAGGGGAATCAATGGCATGGTAGGCTTTTATCCAATAGGTGAGAGCGGCATTGACATTACCGCTCTGATATAATTGCAATCCGGTATTGTAATAATGATCGTCGGCAGGGGGATCCGAAAAAGCATATGTGGATATTGAGAATAAAAAAATGGCAATAAGTAAAAAAAGCACTTAGAAGCTTTCATATCCCGAATGTAAGTTATAAGACCATCATAAATAGATAGATAAAAAACAGGTATTGCTATAACATGAATATGCGATAAGGATTGCTTTTGAGAAATATTTTCCAACCTGAGTTCAGGTAATAAATAGCCACAAAATTTTTAAAATGCCTTTTAAGGACGGTTTTTTGCTTCTTTAATCGCGAAGGTTATTTCTTTGGATAATGTATTTTCAGTCTGTAAGTCTGTGGCTTCAATAACCAGTACGTATTCCCCCGGTTCGCGGTTGGCCAGTTCAACTTCCAGGGTTTCCTCAATCTGATTGGAGTAGTCATCCAGGGTTATACTAATTCGGTTTTGGTCTTTCTTACCAAACAGTTTCTTTAGTCCTCCCTTTTTGTCTTTAACATAAAATTCAACTTTCATTTGAGAGATATCGGATTCATTCGGCTGTAGGTTTATTGCCTGGAAGTGCATAAACAAGTTGGTGGAATCCGGGATATTTCCATCCAGAGAGACCGTGAAGGGAATGTCTTCTTCCCACTGTAGAGAATCGGTTTGGTAGCCGATCAAAATATCTGAAAGAGTAAAGGCAGTGGGGGGAGTCGGCTTGCGTGTTTCTTCGGAAGTTACCGATCCCTTTGCTTTCAGAGAGGCTGGTAATACACGCCCAGAGGCCATTCCAGAGGTTTCATCATCATAGAGCTGGGCTGAATAGGTAAATGACAAGTCTGCTTCCGGAATAGGAATCCTGAAGATGGATTGAGCTGGATGAAGTATCCCGTCGTTTTCAAAAGGAATGTTAGGAGCGTGGCTGACGGGAGGGATTTCTTCGCCTCCATAACTGGTAACCGAGAGGTTGTGATTAAGGCGATATCGATTTACATCTTCGACTCCATTTTCACTAATCAGGTATAGCAGCTCCGCCTGGGGATAACTGTTCATCACCGACAGGTAATAGGGTTGATTGCGTTCGTTGTAAAAAAGATACTGATGATGCTCAACATCAAATGGTGTTAGATTATCCTGGTGAGATGATTTTTGGGTTGGCCCAGTCTGTTCAACTCTCCGCCGCTGGCGTACCAAATCATGTTTTTGTGCCATTGTCCATGATGAGGATACATGGGGACCATCTATACTGAAACTTTTTTTTAGGTTGTGAAACATCTCGGCGAAGGTAGAATGATACGTCATTAACTGGCGGGTATATGTAAGAAGAAGAAGAGTGCCCGCACTTAACCATTTTTTCTTGATAAATCCCGGCCCTTGGGATATTTCATACTGGATGGCCCGGCCTTTTGAAAAAGCTCCGTTGGGAACAAAATCACGCAGAGATTCAATTTGAGCAAATTTGTTTCTTGTGTAAGATTCTCCAAATATTTTAACTATCGTGCCCGATTCAGTAAGGTGTTGATACAGCCATATTTCATATTCCATTTCCCGGTAAAACTTGATGGCTTGTTCCATCACTTTTTCAGTATCCTGGATTTTATCCATTAGATCCATTTGATATAAAGCCTCACTAGCCATCGACTTCATAGCATGTTCGTCAAACCTGAGGATATCGGTGTAGACAATGTCCGGCTTTCCATATCTGAGATAGGTTAAGGTACGGTCATCGGTTTCATATACCGTATTATCGTTACGGGTGAAGTTCTTTTTGGCATAGGCAATACGTTCCCCGTGCTCAATGAGCCGTTCATTCTCCGGGGTTTCGGGAGTGGGATCCAGGCTTTTCCAGTGTGATAAGACAATACCGGCGGCTTTATACGGATCTTTCTTGGCAGTTTTATCCACATCTTTAAACCGGCTTCTGTCAAATACAGAGGCAGATTTTTGAATTTCTCTTCGTAGATATTCTTCATATTCACCCGTACCCCGCGATTTCAATGACCAATAAAATATGTTGGTAGCAATAGGGTATAGGTGTACCAGTTTATATTCTGAAACCGCCTGTACAAAAGCGGTGCCAATTCTGGGATCAATTTGTTGTTCACTTGTTGTAGATTTATATGCACTGGCCCAAACCTGGAGAGCTCCGTTTATGTTACCGGCAACGTACAGATCCATTCCGGCGGTATAAGGATCTGTTTTTTGCAGGGTGTTTGAGAAGGAAAACACTGGATTAAAAAGAAAGACAAACAGTAGAAGGTGTTTAATATAGTTCATAAGATCGACCCATTTTATTTACACTGACTATAATAAATACCAATACCTTATGCAAGAAATGGGATTTGGTAAGTGTAAGTGAAATTCTCGATATCAGTCAGTATTTCACAAAGAGAAATAGATTTTCAATCTTTTCTACGGTTCTACAATAGAAAATGGGATGATCTTCGAAATAGAGTTCCCGCTCCCCAGATCAGTAGCTTCAATAACCAGTTCATACTTCCCGGGCTCCCGGTCAGCCAGTTCAACTTCCAGGGTTTCCTCAATTTGATCGGAGTAGTCTTCCAGGGTCACACTAATTCGGTTTTGGTCTTTTTTCCCGAATAGTTTCTTCAAGAATCCACCCCTTTCTTTTACATAGAACTCAACTTTCATTTGTGAGATATTGGATTCATTCGGCTGTAGGTTTATCACCTGGAAGTGCATAAACAAGTTGGTTGAGTCTGGGATATTTCCATCAAGAGATACTAAAAAAGGAATGTCTTCTTCCCACTGTAGTGAGTCAGTTTGATAGCCAATCAGGATATCAGATAGGGCAAAAGCTGAAGGGGATTCCGGTTTTTGTGATTCTTCGGAAGTTGCCATTCCACTTGCTTTCAGCGAGGCGGGTAGTACACGTCCTTTCCTCATACCGGATGCTTCCTGATCATAAACCTGAGCAGAGTACGTAAGCGATAAATTTGATTCAGGAACTGGAATTTTGAAAATGGATTGGGCCGGATGCAGTATCCCGTCGTTTTCAAAAGGAATGGTAGGAGCGTGGCTGACCGAAGGAACTTCCTCGCCTCCATAACTGGTAACCGAGAGATTGTGATTAAGGCGATACCTGTTTACATCTTCAACCTCATTTTTACTAATCAGGTACAGTAGCTCCGCTTGGGGATAACTGTTCATAACCGACAGGTAATAGGGCTGGTTGTGTTCATTATAAAAAAGATACTGATGGCTGTTTACCTCAAGTGGTCTAAGTTCATTGAGATGTAAAGAACGCTGATCGGGAGCAGTTTGAAGGACCCGTTCTCTTTGCATACTTAAAACACTCTTTTGAGACGAAATCCAGGAAGGGCTCACATTGGGCCCATTCATTCCAAAGCTTTTCTTAAGGTTAAGGAAGAGGCTTTCGAAGGTTGTATGATAGACCATTAATTGGCGGGTGTATGAGAGTAAAAGCAAAGTGCCGGGACTTAGATGTTTTTTCTTTGCGATTGTAGAGTTTGGTTCACCTCTGCCAGTTCCGGCTTCTACTTTTGGTCCCCATACAAGGTTATAGTGAGAAGAACGTGATTTCATAAAGGCAGATTTAGGAACAAAGTCTGTAAGGGATTCTATCTCACCAAATGTTCTTTTGTGATACGATTCTCCAAACATTTTAATAACATAACCGGCCTTGGTAAGGTTTTTATATAACCAAAGTTCATACTTGGGCTCTTTATAAAATATCATTGTATTTGATATTAAAGAATCAACTTTGTCGATCCTATCGAGTGCTGGAACTTGAGTCATAGCCTCATTGGCCATTGATTTCATATTATGTTCATTAAATTCCAGGGTACCTTTATGGAGCAAATCAGGGGCACCGTACCTGAGATAAGTCCAGGATCTTTCATCGGTATCAAATACCGTATTGTCATTTTCGGTAAAATGCTTTTTTATGTAAGCAATACGTTCCCCATGCTCGATGAGCCGTTCATTTTCGGGGGTTTCGGGAGTGGGATCCAGGCTTTTCCAGTGTGATAAGACAATACCGGCGGCTTTATACGGATCTTTCTTGGCAGTTTTATCCACATCTTTAAACCGGCTTCTGTCAAATACAGAGGCAGATTTTTGAATTTCTCTTCGTAGATATTCTTCATATTCACCCGTACCCCGCGATTTCAATGACCAATAAAATATGTTGGTAGCAATAGGGTATAGGTGTACCAGTTTATATTCTGAAACCGCCTGTACAAAAGCGGTGCCAATTCTGGGATCAATTTGTTGTTCACTTGTTGTAGATTTATATGCACTGGCCCAAACCTGGAGAGCTCCGTTTATGTTACCGGCAACGTACAGATCCATTCCGGCGGTATAAGGATCTGTTTTTTGCAGGGTGTTTGAGAAGGAAAACACTGGATTAAAGAGAAAGACAAGTAGCAGAAGATGTTTAATGTAGTTCATCAGATCGACCTACAATGTTTATACTGACTATAATAAATGCCTATACCTAATGCAAGGTATAGGGTTCAATAAGTTCAGCACTTATGATCTAAGTAAGCAGTAGCAGAAATAAAAAAGCTCCAATACCTAAGTATCGGAGCAACTACACTTAATTCAGCTTTATCTTTATTTAAACATCAAAATCAATTCCCTGGGCAAGTGGTAGTTCATCACTCCAGTTAATGGTGTTGGTTTGTCGGCGCATATAGGCTTTCCAGGCGTCAGATCCGGATTCACGACCTCCCCCAGTTTCTTTTTCTCCTCCAAAAGCACCACCAATTTCAGCACCACTGGTACCAATGTTGACGTTGGCAATGCCGCAATCAGATCCCGCAGCACTTAAGAATGATTCAGCTTCCCGCATATTTAGAGTAAACATGGCAGAGCTGAGTCCCTGCTTCACCCCATTGTGTATGGCAATAGCCTCTTCTTTGGTTTTGTATTTCATCAGGTACAGGATGGGAGCGAAGGTCTCGTTTTGTACAATCTCGTAGTGATTTTCTACTTCAGCTATGGCTGGCTGCACATAGTTGCCATCGCGGTCCAGTACTTCGCCGCCGTAGATGACTTTGCCGCCTTCTTTTTTAATTTGTTCCAGGGCGTTTTGCATCATGTCCACAGCATCCTGGTCAATCATGGGGCCAACCAGAGTGTCTTTCCCAAGGGGATCTCCAATCTTAATTTTTTTATAGATGTCGATTAAGCGGTCTTTAATCTGATCGTATACATTCTCGTGAATAATCAGGCGGCGTGTACTTGTACAGCGTTGTCCGCAGGTTCCCACTGCTCCAAATACCGTAGCCCGGATAGCCATTTCAATATCAGCTTCTTCAGAGATAATGATGGCGTTATTACCGCCCAGCTCCAGGATGGTTTTACCCAGTCGCGCACCCACTGTTTTAGCCACTTCTTTCCCCATACGGATAGAACCTGTAGCAGAAATAAGTGGAACCCGCTCATCTTCAGTTAGCCATTCGCCAACTTGCCGGTCGCCGGTTACCAGGTTAAAGATACCTTCCGGCAGATCATTTTCTTTCAACACTTTAGCAACGATCTTCTGGACGGCTACTCCGCACAACGGAGTTTTTTCTGATCCTTTCCAGATCATCACATCACCACACACGGCGGCAATCATGGCGTTCCAACTCCATACAGCTACCGGAAAGTTGAAGGCAGAAATAATGCCTACAATCCCTATGGGGTGCCATTGCTCGTACATTCGGTGTCTGGGCCGTTCACTGTGCATGGTGAGGCCATAGAGCTGACGGCTGAGTCCAACGGAGAAGTCACAGATATCAATCATTTCCTGTACTTCCCCCAGGCCTTCCTGATATATTTTACCCATCTCGTAAGAGACCAGTTTACCCAGAGCTTCTTTGTTCGCACGCAATTCATCTCCAATCTGGCGTACTATTTCACCTCGCTGCGGAGCGGGAACTTCCCGCCATGTTTTAAATGCTTCCTCAGCTTTGGTTACTACCTCATCATATTGTTCGCGGGTAGTTACAGAAACATGAGCAATCTTAGAATTGTCAACAGGGGTAGTACTGCTGATGGTTTCTTTACTTTCTAAATATTCGCGTCCGGTACTGGTGCCGGGATTAATACCTTCAATGTCTAATGTCTTTAAGAACTCCATTTATAGATCTCTTTTGATGGGTTACTTTTGGCTTGGAAGATAGAGAAGTCAACGGATAGAGTACAGCAGGGAAGTGATACTAATTAAGAAATCGCAGAGCTTCTGTATTCTGCGATATGAATTCAGTATTCTTGGGCATGCAAAATGCTACAAACAACGAAATAAAACTGCTCAGAAAGCTTGGGCAAAAAAAATACCGCCAGAAAGAACAATCCTTTCTGGTTGAAGGGATACGTGCCGTAGAGCAGGTTCTTGGAAATAACCTGGTAGACGTCCACTCTGTTTTTGTCCGGGATACCGCAGTTTCAGATTTGTCTTTCATCATTATAAATGCAGAACCTAAACGCATGGATGCAGGTGTTTTTGATGAGATTTCGGATACTGAGAACACACAGGGAGTTATTGCTTTATGCCGGATGCCGCAGCAGCCTAAGGTTAATGTATTGGCTAAAAAAGAAGGACTTATTATTGCTACCGATGCCATTCAGGATCCGGGAAATATGGGTTCTATCATAAGGACGGCAGCCTGGTTTGGAGCAAAAGCGATTATAGCCGGCAAGGGCAGTGTGGATGTGTATCACCCAAAGGTTGTAAGGAGTACGGCGGGGGCAACGGGAAGCACTCCGGTGTTACAGGAAACATTGCTGGATATTCTTGATGTTTTTGAATCCCGGGGATGGCAAAGTCTGTTACTGGATGCAGGGAAAAATGCCAAATCCTTAAGAGAGATAGAACGAACCTCTAAAACAATTCTTGTTGTGGGGAATGAGGGGAATGGAGTTAGTGAAGAGCTGCTTCAATCCTTCAGAGAAAAAGTAAAAATTGAATCGGCCGGTTCTGATCGCACGGTAGAAAGCCTGAATGCCGCCATGGCAGTAGGGATTGCTTTGTATGCACTTGGTGGGGAGTAGGTATTGTGTCTAAGCCGTTAGAGGTGATTTTGAATAATGGTTATTCGAGGGGTAAAAAGATTTTAATGTGTTAGTCTTGGTAAGTTTACTTATTTCGGGCATACCTACTGCTCTATGTTCAAACTCTTCATTAATTATGTTGGCATGAATTTGTATATTATTCTGTGTCTGAGTTGAATTATAGGTCCTGCTAAGAATAATTACTTGAGGGATCCCAACGGCAGTATGGTCTTCAAAATTTTCCCAGATGTATTTTTGGAGCGCGACATTTCCAAGACCATTTCCAATTGCTATTTCATCAAATCTATCATAAATAAAATCAAGGTGTTTTAATCCTTTTTTGTAGTTTTGTTCACTTGAGACACCTATTGTCATAAAGGATATATTGTTTGCTTGTGCTATTGAATCCACCATTGTAAACAAAAGGTTAATCTTTTTTGGCATGTCGGGGTGATTTGCTGGACCACATGTTGAACATCCAACGTATACTAATGCTATTTCATTAGCAGATTCTTTTATAATATTGGCATTATTATAAGGTTCTTGATGTCTTATTATATGATACAATATGGGTATAACAGCGCTTACCAAAAAAACGATACACAACACCAAATTTTTCTTCTTATTCATATAGGACAATACGATTTTGGTAGTTTACGGAATCTACAACATCAATCATCACTTGCATCTTATCTTTCAGGGCACCGATTAATGAATAATTTTCTGAATAGGATAGTTTTCCATTTTCAGTATTAACCAATATTGTTCGATGTATAGGGTGGGGTAAAGTTGGTTTTGAGGGTTGAGGGGTATTTGTATTTGCTTTGGCATTCAAATAACTGAAAGGGTAATGATAACCTATTTGCAGCATTTCATAAGGTGAATTGTTTAATTCTTTAAAAGGGTATATACGATGAAAGTATGATTGATTGGATTCAAAGAGGATGGGTTCAGACGTTTCTGTAAACTCAGTATGAATAAAGTTTTCGAATTTAGAAATCCATTTTCTTTCACCCTCAGGGGTGTATCCAAACATAAAAGGAAAGTGTAATTTTTGCTCAACAACAGTTTGTGTTTGTTCATTACAAGCCAGTTTTGATTTTGACATAGCTCGATTGAATGAATTCCAATCATGATACGACTTATAGGTATAACCGAAAGTGTTCTGGAATTCAAATGGGGTAATACGAAATTGGCTTATAGGTGAATTTAACAGGTCTGAAATACTATTACTGGCAGAATCCGGTGGAGAAGAATTAAATCCGCTGATATATAAATTATTTTCCAATACACATATATCTTCTACCATTACCAGTCCATGTATATAACTTTTTTTGTATTCATACTTCCCATTAATAAGCTCGAATTCTTCAATTTCAAAGGCATCTAAAGCATATAGCTTGGAGAAATTACTATTAAAGTCGAATGAAAAAAGCCGTAAGAACTCTCCCGGCCCCCTCCCAGGACGCCCAATGGAGTACTGGAAATGCCCTGTCGAATCATATACTACAATAGTATTGGCGCCATCCTGAACATAGATGTTGTTGTTATGGTCAATAAGTATCCGGCTGTTATAGAGTAACATGCCATCATAACTATAATCCGAATTTGGATCTGTTATCTCTGCCACAAACTCTAAAGTGTCTTTAGGAAAAATGCCGGGAAAGAACTTTAAATCGGGATCATTTAAATCTGCAATGTGATCAATGTCCTGTTCAGCTGGAAATTGAGTTATGTCAGGATGCTTATTTTTGTTTTCACACGAAGCAAAAATTATAACTGTTAATGAAAAGAAGAAAGCAGTTACAATTGAAAAAACATTCATATAATAGGTATCCTACTCTGGATTAGGACAATTTTTAGGACAGGGAACTTCGCCTGTATTCATGTAGCACCCCCCACCTATAATTTCTAAATTACAAAATTTACCAGGATCCCAATCCATGTCATCACAGGTACCACATTGAACTGACATACTTGCCTCAGCAGGCTTTAGGAAAATGGTATTTAATGTTATTCCGGTTATCAGGCCAAGTATAATGAGTATTCCTATCGAGGTGATCTTAATTTTGTATGGTAATAGCATAATTTAGGTTTTATTGATGTCAACATGTTAAGCATTATATATATATCAATTGATATTTAATATTATTTATAAGCATATAACATCAATTTAAAAGCAGCCAATAACAGCATAAATTTAGTTTAAAGTTTAATGCAAATAAAGAATGGTGAAGATAGACAGGCTGAGGACAGAAGTGACAAATCCCTGAAGAAGAATTTCTCATTGAACCATTCTTAATTCCTAATTGACCAATTCTCAATCGCCCCATTACCAACGTTAACTTTTTGCTAATTTCTGCTTTAATTATTGAAAATGATTCTGGCAATCGCTTTATTGATTAAGCCATCCTGCATTAAATATCATCTACAATGGCTGGTAGAGCAAATCAAAAATATTAGCGCCCATGCCAAAGAAGAAAAAGAAGATCTTCGTTCTGGATACCTCTGTTCTATTATATGACTATGAAGCGGTCAAAAACTTTGAGAAAAATGATGTAGCTATTCCCATTACCGTGCTGGAAGAGCTCGATTCTTTTAAAAAAGGAAACAATGTTATTAACCTGCATGCCCGGGAGTTTATCCGTTACCTGGATGGAATCTCTGATGCAAATATGCTGCAGAAATGGATTCCCTTAAATGGACGTACCCATGGCAAGTTACGTGTTATAACCAACGGATCGGCCTCTACAGATGCAACCAAAGTGTTTGGCTCCGATAAAAACGATCATCATATTATTAATGCAGCCATCCACCTTAAAGATGAGAACCCGGATCAGCGGGTGATATTGGTTTCAAAAGACATAAACCTGAGGCTGAAAGCACGGGCACTAAACCTGGAAGCCGAGGATTACGAAGCCATCCGCATTAAAGATATTGATCACCTGTACCGGGGTAAGACCGACCTTGATATCCAGAATCCTTCGGTTATCAGCGAGTTTTATGACAAGGGACGGATAAAGCCTGCCGACTTAATGGAGGCCGATCCTATTTGTAACCACTACTACATTATGAAGGGGCATGGTGCATCGGCTCTGGGCTGGTACAATCCGGATAGTGAAGATATTGAGGTGGTAGGGAATCAAAATGCCTATGGTATTTCTCCCAAAAATGCCGAGCAGACATTCGCTATGCATGCCCTTCAAAACCCCAATATATTATTGGCAACCCTTACCGGAGCAGCCGGAACGGGAAAAACGCTGTTGGCGCTGGCCACCGCACTGGAGCAACGTAGAAATTTCAAGCAGATTTACCTGGCGCGTCCCATTGTGCCGCTTAGTAACCGGGATATTGGTTACCTCCCCGGAGATGCCAATGCCAAAATAGATCCCTATATGCAGCCGCTTTGGGATAATCTGAGTTTCATCAAGAACAACTACAAGGAAAGTAGTAAGCAGTACAAGAAGATTGATGAAATGATTGAAAGCGAAAAGCTTAAGATTGTCCCTCTCGCTTACATTCGCGGACGCAGCCTCTCTAACGTGATTTTTATTATTGATGAGGCCCAAAATCTGACACCGCACGAAGTCAAAACCATCATCACCCGGGCAGGCGAAAACACCAAGGTTATTTTTACCGGTGATATCTTCCAGATCGATACCCCATATCTGGATGCCCAAAGCAATGGCTTAAGCTACCTGGTAGACCGGATGAACAACAACAAAGTGTACGCTCACATCAACCTGGAAAAAGGAGAACGTTCGGAACTGGCAAACCTGGCATCAGAGTTGTTGTAGGGGAGGGATTGTTGAGAAAAGGAGTGTATGAATTTAAAGGAATAGTTTTGAGACTTATCGTGTCGCTATCACTTAATATCCACAATCTACATCTCAATCAAGGCAATTGCTCAATATGTACCCCTTTTACCGGATGTCCTAAAAATCGTTCGGCCAATTCCTGGAAACGCTGGGGGCGGTCGCTTACGTAACACTCAAAACCTCCGCCTTCTGCATTCAGCATATCTAAAGCTTCCAGTTTTTCTTTGGCGGAAGCTGCAATAGAATCAGCAGAATCAATAATCTGGATATTGCGACCTTCACCATTTAATATTTTCGGGATTACCTGTTTGAAGAGGGGATAGTGGGTACATCCCAAAATGAGGGATTCGATATCAGTGATTCTAAAAACATCCAGGTATTGTCGGAGTGTTAACCGGGCCACCTCGTTATCAATCCATCCTTCTTCAGCCAGCGGCACCAACAGGGGGCAAGCTTTCTGGGTAACCTTGATGGTAGGATCAATCGCATGGACCGACTTCACATATGCTTTGGAGTTAATGGTACCCAGTGTTCCTATTACGCCAACATGCCGGCGCTTGGGGCCATCAATAGCAGCCTTGGTGCCGGCACTTATTACATCCAGTACCGGTACATCTCCGGCAGCTTCTATAATTTCTTCTTTGGCGGATGCCGAGACAGTATTACAGGCAATCAGGATCATCTTCACCTTATGCCTCATCAAAAAATCGGTGATTTGCAGCGCATATGAGCGGACCGTTTCTTCCGATTTTATCCCATAAGGAACCCGGGCGGTATCACCAAAATAAATGATGTCTTCGTTGGGAAGAGCCTTAATAACCGATTTAGCTACGGTTAATCCTCCTATACCGGAGTCGAAGATGCCAATGGGCGATGTATTTGAATGCTGCAAATTGTAAATATATTAAAAGGTAAAGTTTGTAAGGAATGTATTCATTTCTTAAATCCTTATTCAAGCTTTCATACCTTTGTTCCCATGAAGAAAATTGCACTATTATTTTTATTATTCTTATCTGCTGATCTGGCTTATGCATTTCAGGAAACAGATACTTTAAAAGCAGAACTGGAAGACATAACTGTTGTCGGCTTTGAGGGGAATCGCAGCCTCATGCAAACTCCCGGGGCAATTGCCAATATTGAGGCCAAACTATTAAGTGGGTTTGATGAGAGTTCACTTTTGTACGGATTAAATACCGTGCCGGGTGTTCGCATTGAGCAGCGGGCACCGGGCAGTTACAGGGTTGCCATAAGGGGGAGTTCGCTCAGGGCACCTTTCGGAGTACGGAATGTGAAGATATACTGGAATGGTATTCCTTTTACCACTCCGTCGGGGAGTACGCCTCTTAACCTGTTGGATGTCACCAATATGCAGCAAGCCGAGATTATTCGGGGTCCTGCCGGAAGTATTTATGGAGCGGGTAATGGCGGTGCTTTATTATTGGGGAGCCGAAATTTGAACCGGGATGAGGCCGGCACTGGCATCATGGTTGGTTCTTATGGGCTTGAGAGATACACCACCTATGCCCAGGGGCAGTTTAAAAATGGAAGCCTGCATTTTAATTATGCAAATCAGAAACTTGATGGGTATAGGGAACAATCCTTTTTGAATCGCGAGACGGCCGAACTATCCACACGTTTTCATCTGAATGAGAAGCAGGTTATTAAAACCAGTTTTCTCTATTCTGATTTGTTTTATGGTATTCCCGGAGGATTGAATAAAGAACAGTATGAAAATGATCCTACACAAGCCCGGCAGGGGAATCCGTTTGTATTGGGGAGTATAGATGCGAACGCCAGTATTCAACAAGAAATGTTTCTTGCCGGCTTGACTCATGATGTGCAGATAACGGACGCCTTCTCTAACCTGACTACGGTATATGGAACCTTTAATGCATTCGAAAATCCTTTTAACCTGGATTACAAGAAGGACAGTCGCAAATCGGGAGGAGGGCGGAGTCGTTTTTACTACGATACTATTGTAGGTGAAGTAAGAAGTCGTTTTACAGCAGGAGGGGAATACCAGGCTGCTAATTATGCCGCACGAAATTTTGAAAATGACAGCAGCAAGGTTGGGGCACTTAATTTTGATGATGAAATTGAGATCCAATCGGCACTCATTTTTCTAAATGCTGAAATAGATCTACCTCATGAATTCTATATTACTGCGGGGCTTAGTTACAATCGCCTGGTATATAACATAAACCGCCTGGCAACTAATCTTGAAGGAGATAGCCAGGGAGTAGCCCGCAAAACTTTTGAGCCGGAGATTATACCCCGAATTGGATTGGTGAAAAAATTCTCGTCAGCCTTATCTCTTCATGGAAGCATCAGCTATGGGTTTTCGCCTCCCACTATTGAGGAATTCAGGACCAACGAGGGAAGTATAGCGTTAGACCTTGAGGCCGAGCAGGGAACAAATTATGAGGTGGGTATTCGCGGTACATTAAGAAACATTTCATTCAACTACGACTTATCGACGTTCTACTTTAAGCTGGATGAAACGATTGTGCAACAGCCATCTGACAGAAATTCGACGGTGATTTTTGAGAATACCGGAAGTACCGATCAATACGGGGTTGAGTTGGCCACCGATTGGATGTTAATTCAGAATACCGGGCAGTTTCTTCAACAGCTGGACTGGAGGTTTTCCTATACCTACCATCACTTTAGATTCAACAACTATAAGAAAGAAGGGAACGACTATTCCGGAAATGAGCTTACAGGTGTTGCTCCTCACAGGATTGTCAGCAGTTTAAATGCCCAAATCAAATCGGGTTGGTATGGGAGTTTGTCGTATAATTTCACGGATAAAATTCCGCTGAATGATGCCAATTCGGTATATTCGGATGCTTACCAGTTAGTGCAATTAAAAACCGGGATCGAACAGACTATCACTGACGGCTGGAAGCTGAATGTTTTTGTTGGAATTGATAACCTGCTGGATGAAACCTATAGTCTGGGCAACGATCTCAACGCCTTCGGCGAACGATACTACCAACCGGCTGCAGAACGAAATTGGTTTGCAGGGCTGATGTTGAAATATAATTGGTAGTTGGTTTTTTATGAGGTATGAGGAGGTATAAGAAATTACAGCTTTGATTAAGATGATAAGCAAACCATTATCGGTGTCAAGTCACGCAGAGGGTACCGCCTCCCGAAGGGATGCCGATGGCAGAAGCGTCTTCTCATGATTTGGCAGGAAAGAGGTTATGGATAATTGTTTTTGTGCAGCTTTCGAATAGATAATTGGGTAGAACCTGAGAGGATTCATCGCTTTCGCTCTGAATGACATTCTTTTCTTTGATTTTAGAGGGTTTTTATTATCATAAAAAAATGTCCTTTTGCACATACATAACAACCAATACCAATAAAACTACTCTTTACACAGGTGTTACGAATGATCTACGCAGAAGAATTGTGGAGCATTATTCATCGCGAGGGAAAAAGACTTCTTTTGCTGGAAGGTATTATTGTTTCTATTTGGTTTGGTATGATTCTTTTCCAACTATGCAGGAGGCAATAGAAGCGGAAAAGTATATAAAAGGAAAGAGTCGGTCATGGAAAGAACAATTGATAACAGAGAGAAACCCAGAATGGAATGCTCTCAATAAGGATGTTTTAGGAGAGTGGCCGCCCAATATGACTATTATGAAGTAGTTTTTTTTGACTAATGAGTAAAGTAAGGGCAGGGTCACGCAGAGGGTTACCCCTGATGCGTCTTCTCATGATTTGGCAGGGAAGAGGTTATGGATAATTGTTTTCGTGCAGTTTTCGAATAGATAATTGGGTAGATCTTGAGAGGATTCATCGCTTTCGCTCTGAATGACATTCTTTTCTTTGATTTTAGAGGGTTTTTATTATCATAAAAAAATGTCCTTTTGCACATACATAACAACCAATACCAATAAAACTACTCTTTACACAGGTGTTACGAATGATCTACGCAGAAGAATTGTGGAGCATTATTCATCGCGAGGGAAAAAGACTTCTTTTGCTGGAAGGTATTATTGTTTCTATTTGGTTTGGTATGATTCTTTTCCAACTATGCAGGAGGCAATAGAAGCGGAAAAGTATATAAAAGGAAAGAGTCGGTCATGGAAAGAACAATTGATAACAGAGAGAAACCCAGAATGGAATGCTCTCAATAAGGATGTTTTAGGAGAGTGGCCGCCCAATATGACTATTATGAGGTAGTTTTTTTTTTGACTAATGAGTAAAGTAAGGGCAGGGTCACGCAGAGGGTACCCCTGATGCGTCTTCTCATGATTTGGCAGGGAAGAGATGATGGGTAATTCTTTTCGTACAGTCTTTGAAAGAGAAATGGGGTAGATCCTGAGAAGATTCATTGCTTTCGCTCTGAATGACTGGACAATTGTTTCAAGGTTGTACTGCTTCGCAGTAAGGTGCAAGCATCATATTATCCGGGAAAAGAGCTATGATCAACCCCTGTACTGTTAAACAGAATGCTAACAGACAGCAGGAGTTTTTACCAAAAATTAAAGTTCATCATGCAAAAACATTCCGGTTCGTAATTAAATAAGATGATACCATCTTTTCATCATTTCAGGAAAGAAAACAATTCCACATTTATAATTCCGGTAAAAAGATTAGAATTTCCGGGCCAAAACCACTGTTTCTTTAAATATCTTTTTACTGCCGGTTGCGTTGTTAAAAGCTTCAAACAGTACAATGTAAATGCCGACCCGATTCCGGGCATGATCATCAGTCAGGCCATCCCAAAGCAGAGTACCCTCATAGCCAGCAGCTTTACTGTCAGCCAGTTTTCGTACTTGCCGTCCGTATCGGTCAAAGATGCGAACACGGAGCAGGTAATCAGCCTCATCCAGTTTATAATTAATGAAAAGGTGATCCTCAAATCCATCGTCATCCGGTGAAAAAGGGTTGGGAGTAAAAGTGATCCCCTGGTCATCAGGACCATCGCCGGGCTGTTGGAAAATAGAGTTTTGTTCTCCGGGAGTGCCGCCTCTTACATCTGTACTGGAACTCCAGTTGGAGGGCTCATTAGAGATAGCCTGCGGGTTTATACGTTCCAGGGCTATTCCCTTTGTGGTATAGAGATTGGGGTTCTGCCATTCTTCATCATAGAAAACAGAATCAATAATGGTGCCTGTACTATCTGCGATATAGATAGCATCACCAGAGGAACCCAGGCTAAGGCTGGATCGGTCTATTTGTAGGGTGAACTTTTCATCTAAACCAGAAAGCTCGAAGTATCGGGCTGTTTGGGATTCAGTAAAAACAGACGTTTGGTCTTCAGCATACAGTAACATGTAGGACTCGGCAGGCATCCATCGGTGAATGGTGGAAACCGGATAAATAGCACGAACATTTTGATCCTCGTCCGGTTGATCGTGCAGGTACAGACCTTCTAAAGAAATGGCGGCCTCACTTCGGTTATACAATTCAATGTATTCTGATTGGTCTGGCAGGTTATCATGAGCATCCGCCAATGGAGTAAAGAGGATTTCATTTATCACCAGCTTCCCTGATGAAAGCGGCTGGGCGATGGGAATAATGAGGTTGGCTGAAGTGTTTCCACGAAAATCTTTTAAGCCGGATACCTGAAGCTCTTGGATAGCCGAACCAGTTTTGGCAAGTATCAGAATATTTGCCCGGGTCGAATCAAAAGAAAGAACAGAAGCAGTTTGACCAGACAAACTAAAAGAAGTGTTGCTATCCAAATGGATGAATTCTGAGAAAACCACTTGTATCCCTTCCGGAATATTATTGGCAAAAATCATTTCTGGTGGGGTGGTATCCTCCTCAAACACAGAATTTGCATTGCCGGCAGAGTGATGGCCGTTGTCATTTGACTTCCAGTTAGAAGCATCGTTGGAGGCTGCCTGCGGGTCTTTTCGTTCCAGGGATGAACCCGCAATATCTCCGCCCCAGCTATCCCGGTAAAACAAGCTGTCGATGAGTTGATCTTCAGCATTTTTGAGGACGAGAGCATCCCCTCGATTATTCAGAGAAGGAAAAGTCGAAAAGTAGAGTACATTAGTTGAGGTAAGCGATGGACGGTCGGTCAGCGCCAAATACTCCCCGGCAGCCAATTGTTGTCCTTCTGGAATCTGGGCCGAAGCACTGCTGGCATCTGTAAAAGTCCAGTGGCTCAAGTCGATATTCTTATCCGTTGGATTATACAGTTCTACAAACTCAGCGGTGGTTTCATCCTGTCGTTTATACAATATCTCGTTGAAGACAACATCGCCGGCTGTGGCATCAGTAAACACAAGATATCTGAATTCGATACTGGAAGAGATAAGAGGATTGCCAAAAATATCCTCCTGGTTCTCTACCTTAAGCGTATAGAAAATTTGGCTGGTGAGTGGAGAAGCCAGGGAGAGAGTTACCATTTGTCCGGAAAGAGTAGCATCATTTATTTGGATGGAAGGCGATAGCGAATAATTGGCGATGTTCTCGGCCTGCTTGGCTTTCACATGTTCACTGAATTGTAGCTGAACCGAAGTGGAGTTTGTAGGATTAACACTGATAATTTTCGGTGCCTTTGTATCCGGCTCTATCTTATTTTCAATGCCCGGAGAGGCAAGAATTTCTGTTGGGTGATTGTCCCAATTTTCAGGATAGGTGGCTAACACCTCCGGGCTTCTGCGTTCCAGGGAAACTTCATCACCTCCCCACTGCGAGGTATAAGAAAGGCTGTCAATAATCTGTCCGGATTCATTCTTAAGAACAACAGCATCCCCACCATTATTAAGAGATGGCAGACTGCTTATCAGGAAAGGGAAATCAGTTCCGTTTTCAATCATTGTACTATCAGGAAGCAGCACCAGGTAAGAGTTCTTCTCAAGAATGATATCCTGATCAGTAAGCAAACGGTCAGTACCGGTATTATCATTTATGGTCCAGTTCCGGAGGCTGATATTTTGATCTGTATGGTTATACAACTCTATGAATTCTGAAAAGGATTCGGGAGGATCGTACATAAATTCGTTGATGGCTATATCTCCAAAGTCCGCTTCAGTAAGCTTTATATACTGAAACGGGTGGGTTTGTGATTGAAGAGTATTCCCAAAGATGTCGGACAATTGACGCACTTCTATTTCATAAATGGTTTCGTCTAAGGCAGAGGACAAAGAGAGACGGACCGAATCTTTAGAAAATTGATGTATATGCCCAACCGGAATAACGGATGAAGAATTGTTGGCTTCCTCAACCGTATAGTTCGATATATCCTGGGCAGAAGCCCCTTCAATCCTTTCCGAAAAAACAATTACCAGATGTTGGCTGTCTTCTACCATAATATCATTCAACACCGGTGGATTTAGATCCGGTGTGATGTTATTGGGTAAGCCCGGAGTTCCACCGTTCTCTGTGGTGGAGTCCTGCCAGTTTTCCACAAATACGGATGGAGCAGAAGCTGACCGCCGTTCCAGCGAGGTATTGTCTCCTCCCCATGAGGCATCATATTCAAGCGAATCAACAAGCAGATCATCAGGAGTGTACAAACGCAGCTGATCCCCGCTATTGTTTAAGGAGGGTAAACTGGTCTGGTGATAGGGTCCTGTACCAAAATATTGAGTCAAAGCTGCAGTATCAGAGGTGAAAACAAGCAAAGTCCCGGGCTCCAAAAGCAGGTCCCAGTCGGAAACAGTATTCAGGCTCTTGTTATCTCCCATGCTCCATTTCATCAGGTTCAAATAGCGGGATGATATGTTCTTTACTTCTATATACTCTTCAGCACCTTCGGGTGGATCTTTCATAAACTCATTGATAATAACGTCACCTGCTGAGTATGAATCATAGATCACAAAAGAGAGGGAGGTATCGGCGAGATTGCTTTCTTCAGCTTCATCAGAAATGCCAGAAATTTCCAGGGTATTAGGACCAGATGAAATTCGGGAGGAGAATTCAATCCTTAAGGTGTCATCGGAAAGGGATACCAGGTCTGTTGGCTGGCGGCTTCCGGGAATCAGGGAAAAGTCAGTGGATTGAACAGAGCTGAAATTTATATCACGATTAAAAGCTAAATCCAGGGTTTGTTTGTTGATGACCAGTAGGGAATCGATTTGCAGAGGGGGAACATCAATTTTGAAATCGAAGGCCATATTGTCGGTATTGCTGCTGGTGTAGTTTGCAATAAAACCGAAGTGGGATGCTGAGGTGTAATCATTATTAAAGGCTGAGGCTTCTTCTTGTAATGTTCCGGTATATCCTTCGGCAACCTCCAGCGTCCACTCACCTGTGGAACTTCGGCTAAGCCGGACTCTGAAATCCCCTCCCGAACTGATATTGGTAGTTCCTGCCAATACCTCGCCATCCTTATTCCCGTTAGTGATTTTGAACAGCCGGAATACATCTCCGGATAGGTTTTCCCCAGCCTGAAGCATATACCCGTTTATTGTTCCGTTTAAATCAGGCGCATCACTCATTAGATAGAATTGTGCGTTGTTATTATTGGAAGGAGAGAAGTTCAGGCGGACAAAGAATTCCCAGTATCCGGTGATGGAAGAAGATGGAATGCTCAGAAATGATGATCCTGAGGTAGCAGCATTGAGTTGCAGAAGGGTATTATTCCCTTCCTTTACAAAAGAAAATTCGGAAAGGTTGCCTGTCCAGTTTGATATATCCTGATCGGAAAAGTCATCCTCAAAATTGGGTGTTTGCGCGTATACACAAACTGATAACAGCAGGAGCGATATGAGTATACCCCGTTTCATAATAGTAAAAAAGAGGGCAAAAGGATTTTCCACCTTTTACCCCTGGAAGGACATTGAGAATGCTTTTTACATCCTCAAGGCAATGATTTGCCATTTATCATCTGTTAGCTGTTTAGTAAGTGCGTTTTATTAGGTAGTCCTTACAATTTTTTTGTACTTTTTTATGAAACATTCTTGATGCTCTAAAGCTTTAAAAACCAATATCTATTATGAAAAATCTGCCCTTTGTTATTGATAATTTAAATGGGGGATTCATGAAGTTGGAAGGAATTCTGCGCATGAAGGGTGAAAAATTGTTCTTTGAATACAAGAAAAAAGATGCCGTACTGGAAGCTTATCAATCTGATTTGTTAGAAGATGTTATTCCTTTATATGAATTAGACATGTGTGAATTTAAAAAAGGATGGTTCGGAGGTAAGCTGATTCTTCATGGGAAAAGTGCACACACCTTTAAAAATTTACCGGGCGAGGACCTGACAGTGCGTAAATTGAAGGTAAAAAGAAAGCATCGTAACCTGGCGGCAAATATATCATCGAAATTAAACCTGATGCTTTCGGAGAGAAAGTTAAGTGAATTGAATGGAGATACCGAATGAGCATAGCTTATCATTATTCATTATATGATGGGACGTCTGAAACCGCCTATAAAGAAGTAAAAGGAGTGTTGAGCGTTGTAGGGGAGGAGCTGCTTTTCGAATATAAAGTGTATGACATGATGGGAAGCGCTATAAGCACACTCAATAAGTTTTCTATTCTTGTAGATCATATAAAACGGACACATTATAAAAAAGGTTTTTTTCAAAGCAAGCTGATCATAGAGGCTACCAGGATGGGGTTTATGGAACCCTTGCCGGGAAGTGAACAGGGAGTTATAAGGTTAGATATAAAAAGAGCAAATCGGGATGAAGCTGTGGGTTTTTCTTCCAAAATTAACCTGGCTCTTTCTGAACGGCGGTTAAAGGAATTGGATGATTAGGTTGATTAGTTAGTCATTTATTCATTGGATCATTAGTCGTGTTCAGGCATATCTTTTTTGCTTGCGCCCCTTTGGGGCTTGGGCTGGATGGACTCAATAGCATGGTGCTGGAGCACCATGCTATTGATGGGTGCCCCTTTGGGGCTTGATTCTTAGCTTTTATTTTAATCAAAGAATTCCCTGATGGCTTTGCCTCGGGGTAGTTTATTGCTGCAAGTCCCGGCAGGGATGCTGCACATAGAATCATAGAAGAATTGTGGGATGAAGCCTTCGTTGGTTTGTGCCATCCCTGGCCCAGACCAGCTATCTCCCGAAGTGGTTTTGGATATTGAATCAGGGAGATCCCGCATCTTCGCCTTCGCTGCGTGCGGGATGACTGTCCTTTTTGTTTAGATTTAAACACCAAGTCATCGCGGGCCCAGACCCGCGATCTCCCTGGTTGGGGTCATGCGGGTGAACAAGGCGGCGATAGCCCGTGCCGGGTCACTTGGTATAAAACCATGGAGCCACTTTAATCAAAGAATTTCCTGATGGCTTTGCCCCGGGGTAGTTCATTTTTTTCTGTAAGGTATTGGTCTTCAGCCACTCTTTTGTCATTAGTCGGAATATAAATTCCGACTGCATAAAGGTGCATTGTACCATAGTCCCAACGGGACGGTAAGCACCAAGATAGTGCCTGTTGGCGCTATGTGCATTCAACCTAATATCGAAAAGCCCCAAGGGGGCGGGAGCTGGTATAGACAATATCTCACAAAGGTTTGGTGATTGTATCTTTATAGGTTCGCCTTCTATACTTATTCCACAAAAAAAGCCAGCCTATGAATATAAGCTGGCTTTAGATTAATACATTATCTGAGAGAGAACTTTATTGTTTCAGATATCCCTTCTTAACCAGCAGTTCGGCATTCAGTACGGCACCGCCGGCTGCTCCGCGGATGGTATTATGCGCGAGAGCCACAAAATTCACATCAAAAATTTCCCCTTTGCGAATTCTGCCAATGTGCAGCGACATCCCGTTGTTGAAATCAGCATGTAAGCGGGGTTGAGGGTAATATTCGTTCTCATGCAACAGGTACAACTGTTCAGGTGAGAATGGAAGACTCAAATCAGCAATAGGATTTTCCCAGTTTTGATATGCTTCAACCACTTCACTTACATCCGATGGAGCATTCTTAAACTTGACACTCACCGAAAGCATATGCCCGTTGATGCTGGGAACACGGGTAGCAGTGGCATCCAGTTTGAATTCCAGTTCTTCAATACTGCCACCGCTATAGGCTCCCAGGAGTTTGCTGGTTTCCGGGCGGATTTTAGGTTCTTCTCCCGAAATATAGGGAACTACATTCCCCAGGATGTCCAGGCTGGCAACACCGGGATATCCTGCCCCCGAAACTGCCTGCATAGTCGTAAGGGCTATGGAGTCGATGCCAAACTGATCGTGTAGCGGCTTCAGGGAAATAGACAGTGGTACAGCCACACAATTGGGGTTGGTAACAATCCACCCGCTGCCATCCCCGGTAAAGGTTTGCTTGTCAATAAGGCTAATATGATCGGGATTAATTTCCGGCACCAGCAGGGGAACCGTCGGGTCCATGCGGTAGTTTTTGGCATTGGAGATAACCGGGATGCCCGCTCTCGCAAAAGCCCCTTCAATTTCAAAAGCTACGGATGAATCCAGCCCGGAAAACACAAAATCGACATTCCCAAATTCAGAAGGTTCACACATTTTCACCGTCTTGGAAGCTATCTCTTCCGGCAGCGTCACATCCTCAATCCAGTTGGCGGCCTGTTTATATTCCTTGCCGGCCGAACGTTTAGATGCACCAAGTGCTGTAATTTCAAACCAGAGATGTCCCTGTAATAAACGAATAAATTTTTGTCCGACGGCGCCGGTGGCACCAAGAATACCAACTTTCATGTTTTTGTTCTTTAAAAAGAATTTTAGTTAAGAGTTAAAGACAACAAAGTTAACCATTCCTGATCCTTAAATCTCAATTATTCTCTTAAAGATTCTTAAAGAGTTAAATCAAATTCTTATCTTTGGCCTTCATCAGATTTAAAACAATCAAAATACTTCATGTCGAACTTAGACAATCTTGATAAGATCGTTTCTCTTGCCAAAGCAAGGGGTTTTATTTTTCAATCATCTGAAATTTATGGCGGGCTTAGTGCTGTATATGATTATGGCCCTCTGGGTGTAGAATTAAAAAGGAATATCCGGGACGCCTGGTGGAAAGAAATGACCCGCCGCCACGATAATATTGTTGGGATAGATGCCGCTATTTTCATGCACCCCAAAGTGTGGGAGGCCAGTGGACACGTAGGTGGGTTTAACGACCCTATGATTGATGACAAGCAGTCGAAGAAGCGGTATCGTGCCGATATGTTGATTGAAGGTCATATCGCTAAGCTGCGTGGGAAAGATAAAGAAGACGAGGCAGATGAGCTCCAGGAATTGCTGGATACAGCAGGCAGCCGAAAAAACCTGACCGAAGATCTGTATGAAATTATTATGGAGAACGAGATTCGTGCTCCCGAGTCCGGCGCTTTCGACTGGACAGAAGTCCGTCAGTTTAACCTGATGTTTAAAACCCAATTTGGCTCCACTTCAACCGAAGAAGATGGAGTGTATCTGCGGCCGGAAACAGCCCAGGGTATTTTTGTGAATTACAAGAATGTGCTGGATACCGCCCGGGTTAAAGTGCCTTTTGGGATTGCACAAACAGGGAAAGCCTTCCGGAATGAAGTAGTAGCCCGGCAGTTTGTATTCCGCATGCGGGAATTTGAGCAGATGGAAATGCAGTATTTTGTGAAGCCGGGCACGGATGAAGGCGAATACGAGCAATGGCTGGAAAAACGTCTTGAATGGCATAAAAGTATGGGTATTCGCGAAGAAAACCTCAGAACAGCTCCCCATCCCGAAGACAAACTTGCCCATTACGCCCGGGCTGCAGCCGATATTCAATATAAATATCCCATCGGATGGCAGGAAGTGGAGGGGGTCCACAACCGCACCGATTTTGACTTGACCCAGCACCAGGAGTTCTCAGGCAAAAAACTGGATTATTATGACCAGAAAAACCAGGAGCGGTTCACCCCTTATGTGATTGAAACTTCGGTAGGCCTCGACCGCCTTACCCTGATGGTACTTTGTGATGCATACCGCGAAGAAGAAGTGGATGGAGACACTCGAACCGTGCTTAAGATGGATCCCCGTCTGGCTCCGGTACAGGTCGGTATCTTTCCGCTGATTAAGAAAGATAAATTGCAGGACCTGGCGCATAAGATTGAAAAAGAACTACGGGAAGACTTTTCTGTGATGTATGATGAATCCGGTTCTATAGGTAAGCGATACCGCAGGCTGGATGAAGCAGGTACTCCTTTTTGTGTAACGGTCGATTTTGACGGAGTGGAATCGGAAGGCGAGGATACGGTGACCATCCGCTATCGTGATGATATGAGCCAGGAGCGTGTACCGGTATCCAAACTCAGCGAAGTCATCCGGGACGGAATGAAAGACTGGAAACCGGAGTAGTTGCGTTAAACATTATTCTGTACATCAATAAAATTAGGGGCCGTGTGTAAACGCGGCCTTTTTTATTGGGATGAGCTCGTTGGTGGGAGAATAAACCCAGATCTATATTAAAGGGTCACGCAGAAGCGTCTCCTTATGCTTTGGCCGGGATGGGAGTGAAGGCACTGTTTGTTGGTGTGCCCCGTGCCCCCCGAAGAGCCTCAAATAAACAACATGGCCAGCATGTAAAAGTGAAAAGGCAAAAGTGAAAAAGGGGAATCTGAATACGTATTCCTAATTGAACTATTCACTTCGAAATGGTTTTAAAGCCCCAGCCTCTTCTCATTTCTGCCTTTTCACTTCGATATTCAATCCCTAATCAACCAATACACCACTCTTATGATCAATCTATTTATTTAATCAACAGCATTTTTTTGGTGATAGATTGTTTGCCGGAATTCAGACGGTATATATACACACCGCTGGTGAGTTCAGAAGCATCAAAAGTGTATGAATGGCTGCCCGCCGACAATCTTCGATTAATCAAAGTTTGCACTTTTTGTCCCAGGATAGTGTATACCGTTAGCTCGACAGATGCCGTTTTGGAAATGTTGAACGAGATATTGGTCGTAGGATTAAATGGATTCGGGTAATTCTGGTTTAATGTAAAACGGTTGGGGGTATCTGCTTCGTCCTCATTACTGGTGACCACATAGGTGCTGTTTTGGGCTCCTGGTGTCCCGTTATTTTTTGTAGAAGCATTCCAGTTTTCAGCAAGGGCGTTATCAAGAACAGAGTTTTGGAGCTCCAGGGTAAATCCATCTCCATCGGCTGCTATAGGCCAGGGCGATTCATCATCATAACGAACCGAATCAACCATGCCTCCACTGTTGGTGTAGATACGTACTTCGTCATTATTACCACCCAAACCAAAGCCGGGCTGGCCTTTTATATAGGTAACTCCTGAATGGATAGTCTTGAATGCAGCCGTATCACTTGCTATGACTACATATCCCTCAGCAGCGATAGCTGAGCCTTCCGGAATCACAAATTTATTGCTATTATTTTCATCTCTATACACCCATCCAGAGATATCTATAGGGGTATCCGCATAATTGTACAGCTCAATCCAGTCTCCGGCTTCCTGTGCCTCGGCAGAGTTATAGTTTATTTCGTTCACCACAATCTGGTTGTTGGTGATTTCCTTAAAAGTTGCTTCAATGTCCATAGGCTGGCCTTCCTGTAACTCCAATACAAGATTCGCTCCGTTTCCTGCCGATGATCCGTTTACCAGCCAGGTATCCACTTCATAGCCAAGATCCGGTTTTGCTTCCAGGGTGATGGAGGTATTTGAAAAATAAAGTCCAGACCAATGATTGCTGTCCGTATTTGGGGAGATAGAATTGAGGTGAACACCTCCATTTTGTGTTTGAGCCAGAGTTACCCGTACCGTATCAACCTGTAAAGTATCTTTAATTTCTGCATAGAGGAAAGGGGGATATTCTACAATATAATCTTCAGTTATGTCTCTGATATATTCCATGTCGTAGTTGGTAAACCCTCCATTATCATACCAGCCGTCAGTCCACCGGGCTATATCGCGGGGCATTTCGGGATCTATAGAAGTGTCAATGGAATCAATAACAGCCATAAGATAACCGGGTTGAAAAGCAGTATTAAACATATCAGCCAATCGGTTTAGGAAAATCTCCCGGTACGTTGGGTTTTGGAGCATACGTCCCAGTAGCCAGAAGCCTCCTATATCCTGCTTCAGATAGTTGGTGAAAACCGGGGTATATTCAGAGGGTTCATCGCCAAGGTTTCTCCACCAGTCAAAATCATGGGAGATGTAATGCCACTTCCCGCCTTCTTCCCGTGGGCGCCAGTAGCGAAGGTTGTTAGGATCACCGTGAGAAGTGAAGAGTTGGTATACCCAGTGATCTGTAAAACTGTCAAAATCAATATTAGCCTTGGCGTAGGTAAAAAACTCTTCTTCATCAAGTGCTTCGTTTCGGAAGGTATCAAGCAGTTCCTGGTAATCCGTATAGTCACCATCCTTCACTTTATTATAGTCTTTAATCATGTCCACATCATCATAGCCGTATCGGGACTCTACGAAATCATCGTTTTTGCGCTCCATCAGGTTGTAGATCCCCCAGTATTGCCCATTGATGTACAGTATAACCGCTTCATGCGCCTGCATGGCGTTTTTATGATTCCAGTCTTTATTGATGGTATACATGAGTTCGTTCAATAGACGTGAGCGTTCTTCAGCTCCGGCCCTTAGTACAAAACCGTCATACTCGTTGTAGTCATTTTCGGGGAAGAGCTCATACTGCAATTCATCAATACCATACTCATCGTTGTTGTTGATGATAAACGATTTTTTGTTAAAGGCTCGGCTAAAGTTACCTCCAATACTGGCTCCGGCCGAAAACTCAAACTCCACGCCGCCGGTATTTGCTATGTATTCAAGATGCATGGGATATTCCCATTCTTCCCAATAGTTGGCTCCAAAAAAGGGGTATTCTTCCGAGGCTTCAGAGGAATCGCCTATCACGTACATCCCCTTGTCATAATCGAAAAGGCTGTCGGGTTCCATCACAAAAGAAACAACCGGAAGCATAGAGGTCTCATCAAATAAATAGGTATTGGTACTAATTTCACTGGTGGCTTGTCCCTGTGCTATGGCGATTGCACGAACTACCGTAGAAGAATTTAATGCAATGGGTCCTGAATAAAGGGTAGAGCCTGATGTAGGAACGGAACCATCCAGGGTAAAACGGATTTCGGCATTAGTGGTAGCAGAGGAGAGGCCAATAGCCTGGTTCCCTGAATAATAACCTGATTCTAAAGTGAAAACGGGCGCTTCGGTTTGTTCGGGAAGCTCACTGCCGGCATTAGTAGCAGCCGGAGTTGGGTTTAAAAATGCGAAGTCACCGGTTGCATCAGGTATTCTTCCCCAGGAAATATCAGTGGATTGTTCTCCAAAAGAAACGGAATCGATCCGGCTTTCCCCGTCTATATCGGTTAAGATTACATATTCTCCATTAGCGCTTAGTTTGGTATCAACATGCAATGGACCCTGTTCGGGATCTTTATCGAACCAGATAATCATATACTGGCCGGGAGCTATGGTGGTGCTATTACTTTGATTGGTTGGAATTTGCCACTTGGTAATTTCTTCGGGGTCATCCGTTACATACATCCCTCCAAAATTGACGGATACATCCCCGGCATTGTAGATTTCAATCCAGTCGTCATATTCTCCATTATTATCCGAGATAGTATTATCGTTGGATGCCATGATCTCATTTATTTTGACCTGGGCTTGGGTATTGATGAAAGTGAACAGCAAAAGGGATGCAGAAAGTATCGTTTTTTTCATAGATAGGGGGGGTATTTGTTGCATAGTACAAAAGTTCATTATCGACAAATATCGGAATCAGTTAAGGATATAAGAAATTCTATAGAGAATTATATAAAATCTAATCTATTAGCGTTGATCGTAATTTTGAGATGGTTTTGTAAAGAATGAACATCGGTGTTATACACACAAATAGAGTTAACAAATCCGAATGTTATCAGTGATTATGTATCCATTCTGAAATAATTGCTTTGAACCCATCCACAAACTGCTTTTCCAGGCTTGCATATTCGGTAGCCATTCCGGTATTAGCTTTTTGAAACAGATGGTTGGCAGTCGGAATGACCTCTACGGTGTAGTCAACTCCGGCTTTCTGTAAAGCTTGTTCAATGGGTTCCCGGTTTAGCTTTTCGGTTACCTGGGTGTCTTTTTCTCCAAACAAGACCAACGCAGGAATCTTCAGTTGTTTGAGGTCCTCGCCCGGCTGGTGGAACAGTAACGACTGCATTTGCGGAGAACTATACACCGTTACAAGCTGATCGGTCTGGCGTTTTGCAAAGGTGGGGATATCGGGGATGCCGGCTTTCTGTGCATCCGGTAAGTTATTCAGCATATCTTTGTAATGGTTGATGTAATTTTGTTTGGCTTCTTCAAGTTCTTCCCCTTTCCGAATAGCCTCCATCAGCATTTCCCGGTTTTCGATTTCTGTTTCAATATCTTCCTGAGAATGAGTACCCCCGGAAAGAGCCTGCTGAACTTGAAATCGCAGTATCTCTTTTATACTTATGCCCGTGGAAGCCATCAGAATAAGCTGATCTACTTCTTCATTTTCTGAGGCGACTTTACCAGCTACCACACCGCCTTGGCTGTGCCCCAGCAAAATGATGTCAGTCGGTGTTATTTCATCAGATTGTTGCAGGTGAAGGATAATGGCATCTACATCCGAGGCGAGTGTATCAAGGGTAGCGTTGGCGAAGCTACCGGTTGATTTACCAATCTGCCGGTCATCGTAGCGGAAACTGGCAATGCCCTGTGATTTGAGATGCTCTGCCAAAATAGCAAAAGGCTTAAACTCGAAGATATTGGAATCCTGGTTTTGAGCTCCACTTCCCGAAATCATAATTACAAGGGGAGGCCGTGGAGTATTTTCTGGCACAACAAGAGTCCCCCCAATGTCAATATCCCCCTTGGGTATAATGAGGTCTGTTCCCTCTCCAATTTGGGTTTCAGCATCTGTAGATTGTTGCTTCTCAAGCTTAAATGGAAAACGCCCCGGACCTTGTTGGTACATTCCGGATATTTGAGTTTCCGATTCCAGCATACCTTCGAAAGTTCCGGTAACCTGTCCTGCATTAAAAACAAAAAGTACAGAATCTCCTTTCTGTTCAGCCTGAGACAGGGGCAGGTCTTTGGCCCCTTGCTGAGGAATATCTAGAGTACCGGAGTAGTTAACCGGCTGGCCTTCAATATTAAAAATAACCGTGAGTTGCTGGCCTTGTATTTCAATGACTCCTTTCCATTTTCCGGAGAGAGGGGTTTGGGCATGGACTTTTAAGCCAAGCAGAGAAATCATAATAAGAAAGAGGAGTTTTTTCATGACGTTTTACTTGAGGGTTCAACATGTTTGAAGGCAATATAGGAATAAATTAAAACCAACTCGTATAGCAGCAATCGGTTTTTACTAAAAGAAAAGAAAACCCAAAATAACACTTGGAGTGGTGGTTAATGTACTTTGGGCAAGGGATTAGGGATTGAGCATTAAAGTGAAAAGGCAGAAGGCAAAAACAAAGAAGGCAGGTCTCTACCCAAAGTTGTTATCCCTGATATTATGTTATTTGATAACTGTTTTGGTTGAGATGAAGACCCTTCCCGAAGGGGGGGCGTCCGTTCTCACGGGGTTGGGCGATGGACTTTGACAGAACAACACCACCAATCCTGGAAGTGCTATGTTTCTTCATTTAGCCGTTTATTAATTTATAATTCCCGCGCCCGTTAGGTGTAAGAATAAAATAATGAGGATTAAGTCATGAAAAACATACTAATTGCAATTGGCGTGATTTTACTTAGTGTGGTGATAGGTTCTGCCTTGGGAAACCAAAGTGGGGGATTCATTGTAGGAGTCATCGTGGCAATTGTATTAGTCAAAAATAATTGGAAAACGGGTGCTAAAAAATCCACTTAACAAGGTATACCCTTAGTTCAGAATCAAGGAATATTTTTTAAAAAGTGTGATGGAGATACCCCTTTAACCGGTACACGGCTCCCAAAGGGAGAAGAATCTTTTTACGATCTACTCGTGCACCATATCGAGCCCTACTCCCAAAACCATTCCCAATCAAAGAAAACTACTTCTCCTGGGCTATTCCAATCACTCCACAGGCAATACGGCTGCCGGCTGCCCCTGAGGGCTGAGATTCAAGATCATCTTCCCCGGCATGCAGGATGATGCCGCGCCCGATAATATTATCGATATTAATGTGCGGATCGGTATAATCAATAGTGGCAATTTCTCCGGCTACGGCCACCAAATTGCCCATGTCGCCCATATGCCGGTTATCTTGTGTGGGAGAGCCGTGATCATTATTTCGGGGGCTATAATGTCCACCGGCACTGCTCCCGTCTTCAGCTGTACAGTCGCCATATTGGTGAATATGGAAACCATGTTTTCCGGCTTCTAATCCATAAAACTCTCCCTTTACTAAAACTCCGTCTTCAGCTTTTTCAAAAGTAACAGTACCACGTATATCCTGATCGCCAGGCGACATTACCTCAGCAACTGCTTTGGTTGCTTTAGTTTCAGCAGTTTGGTGTACTTCCTGTTCGTTGTTATGATTGTCTGCTTGTGGGGTGCACGCAAAAAATACCAGTATCAGAGCCGATAAAATATGGACTAATTTCATGGATTATTGTCTTTTAGATAATTGGTTTTAATTGTGCTCAACGAACACCAATGTACGGACCATCATTCAGAAAGGAAGGAATCCCGCTTTTCTTTTAAAATTTTTAACCGGTTCTTAAGTTCTTGATAGATATCCGGCTTCGATTTTTCGAACTGGGTGCCCCTGGATGTGGTAAACAGCTCTTTTGCCCGGATAAATGCCGGGGCAGTTAACAGACTAATTACCAGGTAAGCTATTGCCCATAAAAATGTAAGTCCCGAAAGTAAAAGGATGCCTGCTACTACAATATAAAAGAAGGGGAAAGTAACCAGACCGGATAAAAACTTTATAGAGGCATCAAATGCCCGGTCTTTTATAACATTTTGAATGAGATAACGTCCTGGCTGATAAGGAATGATATTATTGACAAAAGAGAACAGGTATACCGGCAGCATAATGATATCTGTAAGTTTCCATTTAACAGGGAAAGCCAGTTCGTGGAGATCTACGTTATGTTTGTGGGCGAGTTGGTCGACTTCCTTGGCTTCGGCAAAATCTTCCTCAGAAGCTTTATCGTTAATCTGTTTTACCCGGCTATTGACGAGGTTAGGATCGATGAGTTGGTCTCTGTCAGCTTCAAGGTCATCAAGCAAAATTTTGTGGAGAGGATATTTATTCAGGTTGGTGACATGCATGGTGAGTGTTTTCATGCTGTCTGATACCCGCTTCTTTAGTTCGTTGCTGGCCGCACGGTCATTCTCTTCATATAGCTCTTTGAAATCCCGAACCGGAATTGGTTTGCCATAAGCAACATTTACTTTTCGCCGCACCTTCTCATGTTTGTCGTAGTTGATGCCTACGGGGATAATCTGGAGACCCAGTTCCCAGTTGTTTTTCTCTTCCGCCCCAAAGGCGATGCGGGTAAATCCCTTACTCAGCGGACGAATTCTTCTTTTTAAATTGTGATTTGCTTCCGCAAAGATAAGTATGGATTCTTTTCTTCGAAGGATCTCGAAGCATTGTTCAAAGATGGCGTTATTCTTTTGTACAGAACTAAATCCATCCCGAACACGATAGACAGGCAACATATTCAGGGAGCGTAAAAAAGCCCCCATAACAGGAGGCTTAAAAGCCTTGGCCCTGGTCAGAAAAAAGAGGTAGAAAAAATTGGAACATGCTACCATCAGCGCATCCATAAACGAATTTTGATGGTTGGGGACAAAGATAACTGGTTTGTCTTTTGGGAGATTCTCTTTGCCTATAGCTTTAAAGGATGAATAAAAAAGGTGTAACCCTCTTCGTACGATAAATTGCCTGAAAAATTGATACCAAATATAATTTTTACGCATTACTGAAGACGCGTTGTAGAGTTGATTTTCCTATTGACCAATACCAGCTGACCGAGAATCCTGCGATGATGTGCCAAATACCCCACCAGGCTGCTATAAGGGCCATGCCGCCCAGGCCTTCAAAGAAATTAAAAATTAAAAGCAATCCCAATCCGGAATTCTGAATGCCGGTTTCTATTGCAATAGATTTACGGTCGTTGCCTTTCAACTTAAATAAAGAGGCCAGGCCATAACCGCTTGAGAGTGCCAGAGCATTGTGGAAGAATACCAGTACAACAACCAGGTGTACGTAATTCAGAAAGTTCTCGTAATTCATGCTGAAAGCAATAATGACAAATCCTGCAAAAAACAAGATGCCAAATCCTTTAATCCAGGGAGATATTTTCCGTGCCAGCTTGTCTTTAAAGTGCCGAACCAACATCCCCAATACCAAGGGTATTCCCAGGATAAGAACAATAATTTTAAAGACCTCAAAAAGGTTCAGGTGTACTTCTTTCAGAATTGCATTGGTGGGGCCATACAGGCTGGCCCAAAAGGTGAAGTTGAAGGGGGTCATTACAATGGCCGAAAGGGTGGCAACAGCTGTTAAGCTAATAGAGAGGGCCGCGTTTCCTTTCGCCAACAGGGAAAAGAAATTGGAGATATTACCTCCCGGACATGCGGCCACCATCATCATCCCCAGGGCCAGGCTTGGATGTGGATTAAAAAGAAGCACCAACAAATAGGTTAAGAAAGGTAGCACCAGGAACTGGGAAGCAACACCCACCAGGGTAGATTTGGGTTTTTTTAGAATTTGCCTGAAGTCGTTTAGGGTGAGCTCTAAGGCTACACCAAACATAATGACGGCCAGCGATATATTCATGATAAAAAGCCCGCCGGAATCGAGGTTAAGCTGTAAAGCGTCTAAAGATTCGTTCATCTATTGTCTTGATGTTATATAATATATTTTTCTGCCCAGGTAGCGAGTACCTTCCCGGCATAGATACTGTCAGCATCTTCCATCAGGAGGTGATCGGCACGGTCCAAGGATACAAAACTTTTGGGATGTTTGGCGCTGGTAAATATTTGGGAGGCATTATCGATACCTACTGTATTATCGATCGGGGAGTGAAAAACCATAAGGGCCCGGTTCAGAGTGTTGATGTATTTTGTCATTCGGTTTGATGCCAGATCGTCCAGAAACTGTTTCTTAATAGTAAAAGTTCGGCCCGCCAGCGTTACTTCAGCTTCACCTTTATGTTCAATTTCATTAATGGAGAGGCTGAAATTCTCTTTCACATGGGCAGGATCAGCCGGAGCGCCTATAGTGGCAACAGCCTTTACTGAATCCATGGAATGCGCAGCTTGCAGCACAGCGGCACCCCCCAGGGAATGCCCTACAAGAATAGCGGGAGCTTGCTTCTCCTTTTTTAAAAAATGATAAGCTGCTACCAGATCTTCTACATTGGATGAGAAGTTGGTATTTGCAAAATCCCCTTCACTTTCACCCAGGCCGGTGAAATCGAAGCGAAGGGTGGCAAATCCCAATTCGGCTAAAATCCGGGTAATGTTACTGACCACCTTCAGGTTTTTTGAACAAGTAAAACAATGCGCAAAAAGTACCGTGGCTTTGGGGGGTGTATGCTCAGGTAGGTCTATTCGGGCAGATAGAGTATCACCAAGACTTCCTGTAAATTCTACTTTCTTTGATTGCATGAGTACAGTATTATTAGCTGTTCACTTTAAAATAGATAAGAATATGAGCAACACAACGAATCCTTTTCATCTGGCATTTCCTGTTAATGATTTAGACGAATCTTATAAGTTTTATCACGATTTACTTGGATGCGAAACCGGACGCAGCTCCGACTCCTGGATCGACTTTAATATGTGGGGACATCAGGTTGTTGCGCATCTCAGCCCCGGCGAAGCAAAAGAGTCAGCAATTAATGCTGTGGACGGTCATGGAGTTCCGGTCAGGCACTTTGGGGTGATACTGGACATGGAGGAATGGAAAGCCCTGGCGGGGAAACTCCAAGAGGGGGGCATTGAATTCGTGATTGAACCCTACATCCGTTTCGAAGGAGAGCCGGGCGAACAAGCCACTATGTTTTTTCTGGACCCCAGTGGAAATGCACTCGAGTTTAAAGCTTTTGCCAATAAAGATCAGATTTTTGCTACCTGATCAACGGTCGCTATTTACTCGGACCCATCCTGACCTTATCCCGATTATCGGGGCTTCCATTCGCGAGGAATCTGGGACTTCAATCAGGCCCGGTACCCCACCGACGTGGCGATCTCCTGAAATGTGGTTGGGATATTCATCAATGCTGATACCACCCGTTGCCATAGACAGGGAGACTGCCACGGTCTGGCTCGCGTGGCTCACACAGCCCTCGCAGATGGGGCTTCCATTCGCGAGGAGTTTCAGACTTCAATTAGGCCCAATACAGTACCGACGCGGCGATCTCCAAGAATATATTTGGGATATACATCAAGGCTGACCACACCCGTTGCCATGAACCCAGAGACTGCCACGGTCTGGTTTGCCAGGCTCACGCACCTCTCGCGTGCCGTAGACATCCCTACGGGGGGGTATTGTTTTCTCTTCCTTTGCGGTGCTCCGCTCCATAATGCCCCGAGTACTCAGGAAAGCTCTGCTTCTAATTAAAAACATATCCCCCAAAGCCAACAGCACCTGAATCAATTAAGGCGGGGGATGGAGTTTTCAATCTCATAATCCATCTGACCGATCACCGGTCTGATGGATAACTAAGGGCTTTGTTGCTTGAATTCACCCCATTGGTCGGACGAGCCTGAAGTTCTCGGATCAAGTGGTCCGAGGTGGTATTTTTCCCAAGGGGATGCCCATGGCGCTGCGGGACGTTGGAATGGGGTAAATCCGGCACATCCAAAACATCCTGTTAATTCTCATAATCCATGAGACCGAGAGAGACCAAGACAAGGTTCTGTGCCTTGGTTTATATTTTCGGTTCCCCGCCTAATGTTTTGACATTTTCATGCGATAAATAAGTATAGGTTAATAGCTTAAGATAATTCCAGGGAACATCTTCTGGTGTTCAGGAGTTATAATTACAAATGGAGCAATCATGAAGCATGAAAGAGAGACATACAGACGAGGCGGTTTAGTATTTATGCTCCCCATAGTGATCATTATACTTTATTTGCTGGTTGTACTTTGAGAGTTGATTCAGGTTCTGAAAATGGATAAGCTATTCCCGGAATTTTGATTCACACTGAACCCAGTACATTTTGCCCAAATACATTGATGTAGCATTTCCTGCAGCCGTCAGGAGAACGTTTACCTACCATACAACACCCGAACTTGAGGAAGAGATTGAAGCGGGGAAAAGAGTGTGGGTGCCTTTCAGGAATTATTATGCCATCGGGGTGATTGTAAATGCCCATGACAAAAAACCGGAATTTAATACCAAGTCCCTTCGCAAAATTCTGGATTCTCAATCCATCCTTTCCGAAGAGTTGCTGAAACTCACCAAATGGGTTTCCAGGTTTTATTACAGCAGTTGGGGAGAAACCATTCAGGCAGCCTTGCCGGCTGGCTTAAACTTTGTATCAAAAAAGAACCTCAAAGTAGAAAAGGTTAGCGAAGGCGAAGACTTTACAAAAGAAGAAATGGAAGTGCTGACTGAGCTTCAGCAAAAAAAAACATCTCTTAAGGAAGCCAAAAAGCGCTGGCAAGGCACCAGCCTGAATAAAGTATTTCATCAATTGCTTAAGAAAAAGAGAATTGAGATCTGGGAAGAACCAGATCTTAAAGTGACGGTGGCCACTGAAAGAGAATGGAGTTGGGCAGATGACAAGCATGCTGCTTCCGCCCTGGAATTTATCCGCAGTGATGAAGTTAACAGCAGCCATAAATGGGTTTTGGCACTTCAAAGACTTACCGAGATTGGTTTACCCAAACGACAATCTGTTCTTGGAGACGAAGAAATACTCACCCCTTATACACTAAAGAAACTGCAGGATGAAAAATGGATTCAGTACAAGGAAGTAGAAAAAAATAATAGCCTGGGAGACACCCTGCATTATAATCCTGATTCCATTAAAACGCTTAATAGCGATCAGCAGGCAGCATTTCAAGCTGTAAACAAATCACTGCAGAAAAGAGAATTTGCAAACTACCTGCTATATGGAATTACCGGCAGCGGAAAAACCGAAGTGTATATTCATGCCCTGCAAGAAGCAATAGAAAAAGGGAAAGGGGGCATTGTGTTGGTTCCTGAGATAGCCCTTACTCCTCAAACTGTTTCCCGGTTTTATCGAATTTTTGGAGATGAGATTGCGGTGCTGCACAGCCGGATGACTTCCCGGGAGCGCCTTCACGCCTGGAAAGATTTAGAATCCGGCAAAAAGAAAATAGCCATAGGCCCGCGTTCTGCAGTATTTGCACCGGTCAATAATCTGGGGCTTATAATACTGGATGAGGAACATGATTCATCGTACAAACAGATGGATCCTTCTCCACGATACCATGCCCGGGAAACAGCTATTATGAGAGCAAATATCAATAATGCAGTGGTGGTGATGGGATCTGCCACTCCAAGCATGCAGAGTCTCCATATGGCAGCCAAAGGGAAATGTACTATGCTTGAATTGCCCGAACGCCATGCCAATGCAACACTCCCCAATGTTGAAGTATTGGACTTGAAAGAGTATAAAAGTGCAATGAGGGGAGAACTTACGGTCGCTTTGTATCAGGCTATAGAAGAAGCGTTGGAAAAAGACGAACAGATTATTTTACTGTATAACCGGCGCGGTTTTGCCAATTACCTGCAGTGTGAGGGTTGTGGTCATATACCTCAAAGCCCGGATTGCTCAGTCAGCCTCACTTATCACAAACAAAAGAACCTGCTGCTTTGCCATTATTCAGGGTATTCCCGCCGGGCAGATACCCATTGCGAGATGTGCGGCTCTGCTCATTTAAAAGTACAAGGCTCAGGAACCCAAAAGGTGGAAGCAGAACTGGAAGAGCTTTTTCCTGAGGCCGTATCTATTCGTTTTGATCGGGATTCTACATCCCGAAAAGGGGAACATGAACGCATACTTAGTACCTTTGGAGAGCATAAGGCCGATATTTTGATAGGAACTCAGCTGGTAGCCAAAGGCCTCGATTTTCCGAATGTAACGGTAGTTGGGGTAGTAAATGCAGATACGGAACTGGCTTTTCCTTCATTTCAGTCCACGGAGCGGATGTACCAGTTGTTAAGTCAAGTGGCAGGGCGTTCGGGCAGGGGCAAAAAACCCGGAACGGTGTATATACAAACTCGACAGCCTGGGAACCCGGCTATTCAATATGCCAAAAAACATGATCATAAAGGTTTTTCCCGGGAAGAGATGGGATTCAGAAAACCACTTGATTACCCCCCGTATTCACGCCTGATTCGTTTTGTGATTAAATCCTCAAAAGACCACCAGGCGAGGCGAGGTGCAGAATTATTGCGGATGATTGCAGAAAACGTGGTGCCTGATATGCCCATTTTGGGTCCCTCGCCCGCAGCCATATCCTGGATGAACAAAAAATATATATGGGAAGTACTGCTAAAGGTTGATCCGGAAAAAGGAGCCACTTATATAGAGGCATTGGTAGATAAAATTATGGAGATTTATGAAGATCAAAGTAAAGGGCAAATATCAGGGGTAAGAGTAAATATAAATGTGGATGCAATTCAGTAAAAAACTTGCAAAAAGGTTAATAATGTAGGTATTTGTGGTTGACATATTTTCCACCAAAAAAAGAAGGTATGGGAGAAGAGCGCGTTAGGCTTGCAGACAGTAATGAACAGGTACAAATTTTTATGAAACATGTGCTTCGCGATTTGCGGGCACTCAAAAAAATGTTGGAGGACGATTGGTTCGAAACGGATACTATCCGCATAGGGGCAGAGCAGGAGCTGTGTTTAGTTGACCCAAATGTTAAGGCATTTCCAAAATCTATGGAAGTTCTGGATGCCCTGAACGATGACAACTATACCACTGAGTTTGCTAAGTTCAACCTGGAAATAAATATGGATCCCCTGGAATTTACAGGGAACTGCCTTTCAGAGATGGAGCACAATCTGCATGACGATGTAGAGATAGTTCGAAAAAAAGTGCGCGAAATGGGAGGAGATATACTCCTGACAGGTATACTGCCAACCATTCGAAAGATGGATGTGGATATCAAGAATTTGACGCCGTTACAACGGTACGAAGCTCTTTGCAAAGCCATTAACAAATTAAGGGGTAAAGAATACGAGCTACGCATACAGGGCATGGATGAGTTGCTCATGAAGTTTGATTCTCCCCTGCTGGAAGCTTGTAATACCGGTTTCCAGGTGCACCTGCAGGTAAAGCCGGACGATTTTGTGAATCGCTATAACATCGCACAGGCTGTGACCGCTCCTGTCTTGGCTTGTGCGGTAAATTCCCCGGTTTTGTTTGGGAAACGGTTGTGGGCAGAAACACGGGTAGCCCTTTTTCATCAATCCATAGATACCCGCCAGGTGGGAGAACATCTCAGAGATTCAAGTCCGCGGGTTACCTTTGGTAATGAATGGCTTCAAAACAGTATACTGGATATTTATAAAGAGGATATTTCGCGATACCGGGTTATGCTGAGCGCCAATATTCTTGAAGAAGTTGAAGAGCTGATGAAAGCCGGTAAAGTTCCGGAACTAATGGCCCTTAAGGTACATAATTCTTCAATATACCGATGGAACCGCCCATGTTATGGCGTGGGTAATGGAAAGCCCCATCTGAGAATTGAAAACAGGGTATTGCCCTCCGGGCCTACCGTAGTTGATGAAATAGCAAATACTGCTTTTTGGCTGGGTTTGCTAAATGGATTTGAGGACGAATACGCCGACATTACCCAGAAAATGGATTTTGACAGCGCCCGCATGAACTTTTTTGCCGCTTCCAAAATGGGATTAGATACCAAATTTCTGTGGGCCAACGATCGCAAAGTATCGGCAGTGCGGCTTATAAATGAAGAATTACTTCCTATAGCCAAGCATGGGCTTAATAAGGCAGGCATTAATTCCTCCGATATAGATACGTATCTTGGGGTGATTGAGCAACGGGTGGACAAAGCACAAACAGGTTCCTATTGGGTGGTGAAGTCATATGGCAACCTGATCAAAGACAGTAACCGGGAGCAAGCGCTTTCGGCCATTACAACTGCTATGATCAAAAATCAGAAAAAAGGGGAACCTATTCATAAATGGGGACTGGCTAAATTTGAAGAGATGGATCATTGGAAGCCGTCCAGCCTGATGGTAGAGGAATTTATGACTACCGATCTGTTTACCGTCCGGAAAGATGACATTCTCGAATTTGTAGCAAATCTTCTGGATTGGAGAAAGATAAGGTACCTGCCGGTTGAAGATGACCAAAAGCATCTGATCGGGTTGATAACCATGAGACAGCTATTAAGAGAGTACACCAAAACAATAGAAGAGGAAGAAGAAACCGGATCCCAAACCGTATTGGATGTAATGATTCAGAATCCAATAACCATCCACCCGGAAGCATCCATTATGGAAGCAATGGCCATTATGAAAGATCAGCAAATTGGCTGCCTGCCCGTGGTAAAAAACAGCCGGCTTATTGGAATTATTACGGAAGGTAATTTTATGGAAATTACCCGCCGTCTGTTAAAATCACTGGAAAACAACAACAGCAGTAAATAAACAACGCATTATTGAAGGCAGAGTTGATGCAGTACTCACCTGAGTTAGACATTGAGTTAGATAACATTGAGCGAATTTTATGGCGGCATGAAGCGGAAGAAGGTCCGGCGCTGGTGGTGTTTGCCGGTATCCATGGAAATGAACTGGCGGGGATTTACGCTTGCAAAAAGATATCCTACACACTCTCTAAGATGAAAGACCGGCTTATGGGTTCGGTGTATATGATTAGTGGAAACCGGCAGGCTATAAAAAAAGGGGTACGTTATTTAGATAGAGACCTGAACCGGATTTGGGGAGAGCTTTCTGAGCAGCCCGATGATAGCCGAACAGATGGAGCCACCGAATGGAGTGAAGCGTACGATATTTTTCAACTGGTGAATGCTATTATAGATAAGCACCAAAAACTTGGCCAATCCATAAAATTCATTGATCTGCATACCACCTCTGCAGAAAGTTGTGCATTTATCCCCTTTAACGATACCCTCGAAAACCGGCGAAGCGCTGCCTTATTCCCGGTCCCGCAAATACTTGGTATTGAAGAGTCTATCCATGGTACACTACTCAGTTTCATCAATGATCTGGGATATCCGGCTATTGGTTTTGAAGCCGGAGGACATACCGATCCCCAAGCTGAAGAACGGATGGAAGCATTTTTGTGGCTATACCTGCATTTTGCGCAAATAATAAACCTCAGACTGGAAGAAATGCACCGGTATGAGAGCGTACTTGAAACGATACCAGAAGTGCCTGATCAATATTATGAGATCACTTATCATCATTTTGTAGATGATGCCCGAAAATTTATAATGAAAAAGGGATACCGTAACTTTGACGTCATAAAGGAAGGGGAACTTTTAGCTTATGAAAATAAAGAACCAGTATATGCTCCTTCATCAGGACTAATTTTTATGCCCTTGTATCAGCAAAAAGGAAATGACGGGTTTTTTATACTAAAGGGGAGGTCTCCATTTTGGCTCGAAATGTCTTCAATCTTCAGAGATAGTATGGTAAATAATTATCTGCACTTGCTGCCGGGAGTGAAAAGGATAAGCCCAGGGTCTTTTACCGTGGATTTAACAATTGCCCGCTTTTTTGTGAAAGAAATTTTTCACTTACTGGGATATAGGGTAATAAGAAAAAACGTACATACGCTAAACTGCTTCAAGCGATAAATAAATGAAAGCAAACAGCTTTTGGTAGCCGCGGCAGGGAATGTTAAATTACGGTTTTTAAATAAATAGGTCTGACAGCGGATAATAGAAAAGAAAAGAACAACACAAGGATGGTTGTGAACTTGAGATTTGAATATGAAGAATGATTATCAATTTATAGATGGCTCTCGGCTTTCAACAGTGATTGAGGCTTTGATTTTTGCAAGCGATGAACCTATATCCGGAAGTAAGATCAGGGATATTATTGTCGAAAATGAAGAGCAAATTGAGATTACTACAGAAACAGTTTCTGATTTTGTAGACAAATTAAACGAACGCTACGATGAAAATGGCCTGAGCTTTTATATAGATCGGTTAGGGGGAGGCTACACTTTTGTAACCCGTTCCAAATATCATTATTGGCTGAGTATATATCAGCACGAAAATGCCTATCGCAAATTATCCCAATCAGCTATAGAATCACTGGCTATTGTAGCTTACCGGCAGCCAATTACCAAACCCGAGGTAGATCAGATTCGGGGAGTAGATTCCGGTTACATCCTGCGCCAGCTTATGGAGAAAGCACTTATAGAAGTGTCGGGCAGAGCAGATAGTCCCGGTAAACCATTGCTGTATAGAACAACGAAACATTTTTTAAGGCACTTTGGCATTAATTCAGTTAGCGAACTTCCCAAACCAAGAGAAATTGATGAAATCCTGAAAGATGATGATATGGCTGAGCACCGTCAGTTACTGATGGAACGCCAGCTGATGATGGAAGAATTGGAAGATCAGGATGACGAAGAAATCCGGGAAGAGCTACAATCAATATTAGAAGAAGGTAACGCAGCTCCAGAAAAAGAAACCATATCGGAAACAGAACAAGAAGAAGATTTGGATACTGAAGAAGAGCAAAACAATGAAAAAGACGATGACTATTCCGGAGAAGAAGAATGAGTGACAAAAGACGACGAAAAAAGCCGAATTCAGGAAAAGGAAAGCGAAAAAATCCTGCTACAGCCGATCAAAACTACGGCAAAGACGAAGAAATCCGAATCAATAAATATATTGCCCATGCAGGCTTATGTTCCCGGCGCGAAGCCGATAAATACATTGAGCGGGGTAAAGTAAAAGTAAATGGGGAAGTAGTTAAAGAACACGGTGTAAAAGTACGCAGAAAAGATAAAGTAGAAGTAGATGGGCAGCAGTTAAGCCTGGAACCTTTTATCTATATGCTGCTGAATAAATCCAAAGATGTGATTACTACTACCGATGATGATAAAGACCGCAGAACGGTGCTGGATGAAGTAGAAGACTCCACCGGATACAGAGTATACCCGGTAGGCCGGCTGGACCGGAACACTACGGGTCTGTTATTGTTAACAAATGATGGAGATCTTGCACACAGGCTAATGCACCCCAGCTATGAGGTACGAAAAACGTATGAGATCGAAACTAAAAAGGTGCTCACAGATCAACAATTGGCAGAGTACAGAGAAGGCATACAGCTTGAAGACGGCCTGGCAAAAGGTTACAACATTAAACGGTATGCAGATGCACCTCATATATTTTTGATGTCGGTATTTGAAGGGCGCAACAGGCTGATACGCCGTATGGTTGAGTTTCATGGAACCGAGGTGAGGAAATTGAAGCGTGTGGAATATGCCGGGCTTACTTTAAAGGATGTACGAACCGGGCGCTGGAGATATCTTAAGCAGCATGAAATTAATAACCTCCGAAAATTGGTTAAACTTGAGACGCTGGATTTCAATAAATAAATGTTATGGAAGTAAGTAATATCTCAATTTCGTCTGGACAGATTCCTTCAACCGAAGGTCTGCCCATTCGATATGACCTGTATTCCCCCATTAGCCGGAATTCGATCAGTTTTCCTGTGATCATTTTTATACACGGTTTTAAAGGCTTCAAAGATTGGGGCCCATTTCCGGATGTCTGTGAAGAACTATCCCGAGCGGGTTTTGGAGTGGTAGCCATGAACCTTTCACTCAATGGCATAGGAGAGAACAAAACCGAATTTGACCGCCTGGATCTTTTTAGAAGAGAAACAATTTCTCAGGATTTAAAAGACATTAAAACGGTAATTGACGCTCTTCAAAAAGGAGATATATCTGATAGTCATTCTCAGCTTAATACAGACAAAATTGGGCTGTTAGGCCATTCCCGGGGAGCCCAAACAGCAATTGTGGCCGCTGCAGAGTTTGAGTCGGTATATTGCCTGGTAAGTTGGTCGGCCGTGGCAGATTATGAAGTTCGCTGGTCAGATAAAATGAAGGAAGACTGGAAAGAAAAAGGCTATACGGAGATTAAGAATAGCCGGACCGGCGACCTGATGAAATTGGATAAAGTGGTTTATGACGACGTCATCGAAAATGCTGAAGACATCCTGGCTATTCACCGGGTGAAGGATATTCGCATACCTACTTTATTTATTCACGGCCGCGAAGATGAAACCGTACCCACTACCAATGCCGAAAAACTGCATATTGCCTGTAACGCCAAAGAGAAAGAACTCAGAATGGTAGCCAATGGCGGACATACCTACGGTGGGGCCCATCCTTTCGAAAGCCATGAATTCCCAAAACCTCTGGCCGAAGTTGTAGAATGGACAGAAGGCTGGTTTTTGGAACATCTGCGTTAAAAAACCTACACTTTATAAAAAGTAAAATACCGCAGGTATGCTTTCTAATCTCGTGTCAGACGGTTAATATCTGTACTCTTTTAAATTTTTTACAGGAAAAAGAGTGTCTGTACTTGATTGCTGGCTATGCTAGTCACACATTGCGACCTGTTTAATATTAAATAACTAACCACGATATATGAATTACGGGAACAAACTTACTGGCAGAATACTTGCCGTAGTACTATCATGTTTTTTGGTGATTTCTGGATGCAAATCTTCAGAAAAAACTACGAAAGCAGAAGCTTCTCAAGAAAAATCAGCCTCAAAAAGAGGGGGGCCTTCTTCGAAAAGTGAGATGAAAAAATACAGTGATATCATTACTGATGAAGCTGAGAGTGATGAGGGAATCTTCACCGCTCATAAAGTAGATGAAACATATTACTTTGAAATTCCAAACGATATGCTGGAGCGCGAAATGCTGTTAGTCTCCAGGATTGCAGGATCGGTACAAAACCTTACTTTCGGGGGAGCTGGTCAAAAAGCACGATCGCAGCAGGTTATACGCTGGCAGCGAAAAGAGAACAAAATATTATTACGCCATGTATCCTATTCCAGCGTAGCCGATGCCGATGATCCGGTATACAAATCGGTGCAAAACAATAATTTTGAGCCGGTAGTATTCAGTTTCGACATTGAATCGCTGAATGAAGACTCAACAGGAGTGGTAATAGATGTATCTGATTTCTTTACCTCGGATGTGCCTCTTATAAGTGCGCTCAGTAATGGCCAAAGAAGTAATTTTCAGGTCCGAAGATTAGATGGTAGCCGCACTTTTATAAATAATATGAACAGTTACCCTGAAAATCTGGAAGTGCGTCATGTGCTTACCTATTCAGCAAATAACCCGCCGGATAATGGTTCAACAAATACCATTTCCCTGGAAATGAATCAGTCGATGATTCTACTCCCGGAAAATCCGGCTACTCCAAGAAATCATGATGAGCGGGTAGGTTATTTTTCAGTTTCTCAATACGATTATAGCGCTGATGAGCAAAAGGCGGCAACCAACCGTTTTATTACACGCTGGCAGCTGGTTCCCAAAGATAAGGAAGCCTACCTGCGAGGGGAGCTGGTTGAACCGGTTGAACCTATTGTGTATTACCTGGATCCCGGAACCCCATTGAAATGGAGAAAATATCTTATCCAGGGTATTGAGGATTGGAACGAGGCTTTTGAAGAAGCAGGCTTTAAAAATGCCATCATAGGTAAAGAAGCGCCAACAAAAGAAGAAGACCCCGAGTTTTCTCCTGAAGATGTACGTTATTCTGTGATTCGGTATATCACCAATCCAATTCAGAATGCACAGGGTCCGCATGTTCACGATCCGCGAACAGGCCAGATTCTGGAAAGCGATATTCTATGGTATCATAATGTGATGAACCTGCTTCGTAACTGGTATTTCATTCAAACAGCAGCGGCCAATCCTGATGCACGCAATGTGAAGTTTGACGATGAGTTGATGGGGCAGTTGATTCGCTTTGTAGCAGCCCATGAAGTGGGGCATACCCTTGGCCTCCCTCATAATATGGGGTCCAGTCCCGGCTATACCGTGGAGCAGCTCAGAGATCCTGAATTTACCTCTACGCATGGAGTAGCGCCTTCCATCATGGACTATGCACGGTTTAACTATATTGCACAGCCCGGAGATGGAGTTACGAATTTCTTCCCGAGAATTGGGGAATACGACAAATGGTCGATTAAGTGGGGCTATACCTGGCTTCCTGATATCGAAGAAGCCGATGACGCTGATGAAACGCTGAACGAATGGATTGTTGAAAATGCAGATAATCAGCTGTATTTCTATGGTTACCGAACAGGAGCCGATCCCCGCGCACAAACCGAAGATATTGGTGACGATGCTATGGAAGCCAGCGAGTTTGGTATTAAAAATCTGCAGGTTATCACTGAAAACTTAGTTAACTGGACCGAGGAAGCGGGTCGCAATTACGATGACCTGGAAGAGCTCTACAATAACATCCTGGGACAGTGGAGAAGATATATGGGGCATGTTACCACAAATGTGGGGGGGGTCTATCAAACCTATAAAACCTACGAACAGGAAGGGGCAGTCTATGAGCCTGTGGAAGAGGAAAAGCAGAAGCGGGCAGTAGCATTTCTGAATGAGCATGCATTTGCTGCACCAACATGGGCATACAATGAAGACATTCTGAGCCGTATTAACCAATCTACGGTGGTTGAAACATTCCGTTCGGCCCAGGCAAGAGTCTTGAACAGCCTTACAAGTCCTTCCAGGATAGCCCGATTGATTGAAAATGAAGTACGAACCGGTGGAGAAACGTATACCATCTTTGAAATGATGGACGATGTTCGCAATGGTATATTCAGCGAATTAAGAGCGGGCGAAAACATCAATGTACATCGCCGATATTTGCAGCGAGCTTACATTGAACGTATGGCATACCTGATGAGTGAAGAAGCTGAACAAGGAGGTTTCTTTGGAAGCAATGTAGATGTAAGCCAGTCCGACATTCACCCGGTAGTTCGCAATGAGCTGGAAATTCTGAAACGGGATATCAATCGCAGATTAAACGCAGGAAATACAACACGTGCTACCCGGGTACACCTGGAAGATGCTCGTGAAAGAGTTGCAAAAATTCTGGATACAGAAGACTAAATATTACAATAAGGAGGTATGGGTTATACCTCCTTTTTTTATTTCAATACTAAGCAATCAAGATTTATGAACTATTTAACAAAAGTTACCACCATTCTTTGCTGTATGCTGTTTCTGACCATAGGAACGCAAGCCCAGCAATTAGATATGGAATTATTAAAGGGGATAGAGCCCAGGAATATTGGGCCGGCCGGAATGAGCGGCAGAATTACAGCAATAGATGTAGTAGAAAAAAATACCCAGATTATGTATGTGGGATCTGCATCAGGCGGGTTGTGGAAGTCTGTTAGCGGAGGAATAGAATGGGAACCCATTTTTGATGAATACAACGCCGCTTCTATTGGGGCGGTGGATATATACCAGAAAAACCCGAGTGTAGTTTGGGTTGGTACTGGTGAAGGAAATCCAAGGAACAGTCAAAGCAGTGGCCGCGGAGTATATAAAAGTATTGATGGAGGCCGCACTTTTGAACTGATGGGGCTCGAAGGTACACGCAATATCCACCGGGTTATTATTCATCCCGAAAACCCTGACATTGTTTACGTGGGTGCTCAGGGTTCTGCCTGGGGAGAAAGTGAAGACCGCGGAGTATATAAAACTACCGATGGTGGAGAAAACTGGGAAAAAATATTATATGTAGCTGAGGATACAGGCGTGGGAGAAATGGTTATGGATCCTTCGAACCCAGAGAAGCTTCTTGTGAATATGTGGCAGTTCCGCCGATGGCCATGGTTTTTTGAGTCGGGTGGCCCCAACTCTGGTTTATATATGACTGTGAACGGTGGTGATGACTGGACAGAGCTGACATCAGAAGATGGTTTGCCGGAAGGTGACCTGGGCCGGATGGGAATTGCGGTTGCCCCAAGTGATCCTGATGTCGTATATGCACTGATCGAGTCAGAAAAGAACGGCTTTTATCGTAGTACAGATGGCGGTTATACCTGGCATCTTCGCCAAACAGCTGAAAAAGAAAGTGCTATGGGGAACCGTCCTTTCTACTATTATGAAATATATGTAGATCCAAATGATGAGAACACGATCTATAGTATATGGAGTTTTATGTCTAAGAGTGTAGATGGTGGTAAGACATTTGAACAGCTTAGCGGCAAAGGCGGATATAATTGGGTACACCCCGATCATCATGCGTTTTGGATTCACCCAACCAATAGCGATTTCCTGATTGATGGAAATGACGGTGGACTCAATATTTCTTATGATGGAGGGAACACCTTCCGTTTTGTAGAGAACATCCCTGTAGGCCAGTTCTACCACGTGAATGTGGATATGGATATCCCATACAATGTGTATGGCGGTATGCAGGATAATGGATCATGGCAAGGCCCTGCTTATGCACTGAAGAGCGGTGGAATCCGAAATGGTTACTGGCAGGAATTATACTTTGGTGACGGTTTTGATGTAGTTGTAGATCCAACAAACTCTCGCTGGGCATATGCTATGTCTCAGCAGGGTAATGTAGGCCGGGTTGACCTGGAGACGGGAATGACTCGCTATATCCGTCCTATACATCCTGAAGGCGAAGACCTGCGGTTTAACTGGAACTCGGCTATTGCAACCGATCCTTTCAATCCGGGAACTGTTTATTTTGGAAGTCAGTATGTGCACAGGAGTCCAGATCGAGGTGAGAACTGGGAAATTGTTTCCCCGGATTTGACAACGGATGACCCAGAGAAACAGAAACAGCATAACAGCGGTGGATTAACTATAGATGCTACCGGTGCTGAGAATTTCACAACGGTTACTGCTATTGCCCCAAGTCCCCTAACTGAAGGTGTGATATGGGCGGGCACGGATGATGGTAGAATTCATGTGAGCCAGGATGCAGGAGATAACTGGAAAGATGTATCAGGCAAGCTGAAAGGAGTACCCGAAGGCAGCTGGATTACACAGATCAAAGCCTCTAAATACAATGAGGGTGAAGCTATTGCCGTAATCAATAACTACCGCCGAGATGACTGGGGTACCTATGTGATGCGGACAACCAATTATGGCAAGAGCTGGAAGAATATAGCCAACCACAACAATGTAGATGGCTATGCACTTTCATTTGTCCAGGATCTGGAAGAACCAAACCTAATGTTCCTTGGAACGGAATTTGGGCTTTATGTTTCTATTGATGGTGCTGATACCTGGACCAAGTGGACTCATGAATATCCTACCGTATCCACTTATGATATGGTGATTCATCCTCGCGAACATGATTTGGTAATTGGCACGTTTGGCCGTTCGTTCTGGGTGTTCGACGATATCCGCCCACTGCGTGAGTTAGCAGCTGAAGGTTATGATGAGCTGGAAAAAGCCATTAATGTATATCCTGCCCCAGATGCATATCAGTTTGAAACATTCCAGGCTGCCGGAACCCGTTTTGCCGCAAACGCTATTTACCAAGGTGACAACAGAAGGCAGGGTGCAATGATTACATTCTCCATCAACAAAGAAGCAGCTGAGAAACCTAAAAAGAAAGGTAAAAAAGATGAAGAAGGAGTAGAGGGCGGTGGCCCTGGAGCTGGAATGCCGGGAATGGCCTTCATGCGAAGAGGCCGGAAAGGTGAAAAGATTAAGGTTGAAATCTTTGACCAGGCCGGTGACACCGTACGAAGTTATGATATCACGACTGAACAGGAAGGCCTAAACAGAACCTACTGGAATATGCGCGAAGACGGAGAAATGGGACCAAGCCGAAGAGACCGGCCTGCCGGCTTTGGATTCCGGCCAAGTGGTAATCCTGTACTTCCCGGTACTTATAAGGTTAAGATGAGCTATGGCGGATCATCTGATTCTACCATGGTTAATGTAGACTTTGATCCAAGAATGGATATCAAAATCAGCGATGTAAACAGAACCATGACAATGGCCGATGAACTCGCTGAGCTAAACAAACAAGCAGTAGAAGTGGCAGACATCCTGAAGGATGCTGAAAAAATCATGGATGCCTATGACAAGTTCATTAAAGCAGACACCCGCTCGAAGGAAGAATTAAAGGACATTACATCTGTTTCCAAAGAAACCAGAACAACATTGGATTCTCTTTTTGTTGAAATGTTTGGTCCTGAGAGCGATGGAAGACAGGGGATTGTAAGAAACCCCAATCGTTCGGCTTCTAACGCATTGCGCATGCCGGGACGTTACCTCGGTTCGGCTTACTGGGGCCCGGGTAAAACAGAGGCTGATCTGATGAAACTCGCCGAAGAGGCATTGGAGGATATCACTGAGAAAGTAAACCATTTTGTAGAAACAGAATGGGTTGCTTATAAAGAAGCAATGGAGTCAGCAGAGTTGAACCCATTTAAAGAATTGACCCCGGTGGACGGTCAGTGATAATTTAGTCTGAGTTAGAATGTAGATCCCACTTGCATACCCGCAAGCGGGATTTTTTTGTTTTGGGCAGGTAGTTAACACTTTGCGAGGAACGAACACGATGGGAAAGTACCGCGCAATTCCAGAATCTGTGGTAATGAATGTTAGTGAAGAAACACCAGGTTTTCTCCAGAGATCAATCCCCAGAGAACGGCGACCACCGGTATTAGCCCGAATTATTCACGAATGGATGCAAAATGGCGATCTATATACTTGAATATATTATCGGTGAATAATCCGGGTTAGATAGGTCGTTGAACTTGCAAAAGCTACCGAAGATTGTTGTATAAGTTTATTTTGTATCAACTGCGCCAATGCCGTACCCATAACACCCAATATTACTAATGAAAGCAAAGGATAAATCTGGTCGCTACTAACGGTGATATACGCCTGATAGTCGCTGAATAACAAAAAAATCAGGGCCAATAATCCCGAAAATGTTACAGCAATAGTAGTAATATGTAAGGAATTAACATCGGAAAGGTAGTTTTTCACAATATTGATATTTATTCCGTAACAGATGGTGGCCACAATAACGAGCAAAGCATATTCATTAAGTGAAAGCTGACTACTTGAATTTATCAGTATCACAAAGGAAGTGCTGATAAAACCTATAGCTAAACCAGCTCCTTGTTTTATTGAAATAGATTTACCCCAGAAAGTAATGGCAAAAATTCCGGTAAACAGGGGCGTAAGCGCATTTAAAATGCCTGCTAATGAACTACTCAGATTTGTTTCGGCTGCACTAAACAAATACGATGGAAAAAACATACTTAACAGACCTACCAATAAAACCCAGGGAATTTTTTTATTGGAATCTCGCGAAGGTCCTGAGTCAACTCAACCGATCCATAGAAAAGGCTGCGCTAATACATCAGGGTAAAGCTGGGGAAATTAACATCGGTTACGCCAGCTCGGCCATGCACTCTATATTACCGGGATTGTTGCGCTATATGAAGGATGAATTGCCAGATTTAAAAGCAAATCTGATTGAAGGGACCAATCAGCGTATATTCGATAAAATAGATGAAAATAGAGTTGATTTTGGCTTTGTACCCAACGCCTTTATTCCTGATGGACTGTCAAGTCTTACCGTGTATACTGAAAATTATATGTTAATCCTGCCAAAAGAGCATCGGATAGATAAAGCAAATCTCAGCAGCCTGAAAGATTGTGCTGAAGAAAACTGGATTTTGCATCCCAAACCGGAAGGCAGCGGATATATGGAAGAAATTTTGAAAATAATTACTGACCATGGATTCCACCCTAAAATCGTGCACCGATCACCCAATACATCGAGTGTTTTACGGTTGGTTGAAGCAGGACTGGGCATTGCAATGATGGGAAAGTCAACCCTGAAAGGCTATGATACTCTTAATATAAAAAGTATAGAGCTGGCTGATTTGCCTAACCAGTTGGATATGAAGCTGGTTTGGAAAACCGAACGTAAGCGTGAGCTGGAACCTTACCTCAATTTTCTTAGACTGTACCTCGAAATATAACTGTCGGCATAATTTTCTATAGCACAATAGGTATTTGGTTTATTGAGTTCCATAACAACCTTGCGTTTAAGCAGTGGCATTTGTCTCATCTTTTAGATGATTTTCTACTTTGACGATAAAGTTCAGTTTTGGACTGTCGGATCAATTAATAATCAGCCGTTCATTGAGAATATCTATGGTTATTTTATCTCCAAGCCAGTTAATGCCCATAATCCCTTCATATATCAATCCGTCTATAAAAGTAGCGTTTAAATCTCCAGTCTCTATTTCGCCATTCAACGTACTCATTTCAGGAATTTTTGTATAGTAATAATCATTGCCTTCTTTGGGCTTAAAAATACTTTGTTTGTATTCATGCTCAACCTGGGTGGAATCAATCCCCAACGGTGCCATATATCTGGCATTGAACCTGTAAACATCAAATCCGGCACCACTATCCAGCTTAACATGGAGTGTTAACTTGTTATCAAGAAGAACAGAGGTTGAAATACCCAGCGTTTTTCCCTGTTCTTTCGAGATTTGAACCGGGATAACTGCTTTGGATTTTTTAATTCTTTTTTCCACAGACTCATCCGATTCTACAACCAACACCTTATCCTCATAATCAATGGTGATAGGTGCGTTTTTAAATGCCGTGAGTGAAATTAATCCAGCCAATGGGATATCAATGTCATAAACCGAGAAAATCTCTTTCTCCAACTCATATGCTCCTATTTCAACATGACCGGCTCTCCATAAATCTACCTGAACCTTTTCTCCCGTTGCCCGGAATGCAGTATAAAAACCATCTGTTTTTTCTAAATTACCGATCGAATCGACAAATGTTTTAGTCAATAAATTTAAGCCTGCCCCTGTATCAAAGATAAAATTTCCTTCCACGCCATTTATAGTTGCCTTAATCAAGGTATGTCCATCTTCTGTCATTATAAAAGGAAGGTGTATTGGTTTGGTATCCTGAGAACAGGCCGTATTTGTAAAAAGGAGGCATTGGATAAAAACTAAAATCAGGGTTGGAACGGTTGCCTTTGGTATGAAGGATGTGGTTTTGTCCATATTCATTAGTTATCTGGGGACAGTAGTGTCCGGTTAAGCAAATTATAAATTCTTGTAACTTATTGTTGTACAATGGAATAAGTGCTATTAAAATTTTTATCGACTTGAACTCGTAGCTTACCAGTGTCTACGCCGTTCAAAAATCTA